>MNUQ01000106.1 GCA_001871085.1 Desulfovibrionaceae bacterium CG1_02_65_16 | reverse complement strand
GCGCAAACGCATCCGCGCCGCCCAGGGCATTCCCCTGCCAGGGAGCGCGGAGTGGCTTGTACCACCCGGAGGCCTGGAGGAGGACCTGCCCGCCCTGGACATCGGCCGCGACTGGTTCGACGTTCTGGCGGCGGCGGTGACCCTCTGCGGCGGCGAGACCCCGGACCTGTTCCGCCGCGAGACGCGCCCAGCCACAGAGGAGCGGCGGGACGAGCGCGGCCAGTGGCGCGGCGTCGCCACCCCCGGCGTAAACGACGTTTCGGAATGGCTGGGCTGGGGGGGCATGGTCCCGCCGGCGGAAGGGAACGCCGTGCTGGAGCTGCGGAGCGCGGCCCTGAGGCCGGAGGCCCTGCCCCCGGAGGCGGCCAGCGCGCCCTGCTGGCGCGTCCATTCCACGGCGCAGGAGGACGCCGCGCCGACCTTCGACGCGGACACCCGGCCAAGCCTGTTCGTGCTCTGCGGCTTTCTGGGCTCCGGCAAAACCACCCTGCTGAACGCCATCATCGAGCGGCAGCGGGCCAGGGAGCGCTGCGTCGGAGTCATTCAGAACGAAATCGGGGCCACTGGCGTGGACGAGCGCCTGGTGGGCGACGCCGCGCCGGTTTTGGCCATGGACGAGGGCTGCGTCTGCTGCACCATCAGCGGCAATTTGCGCGCGGGCGTGCGCGAGCTTATGGCCAGGGCCAACCCCGAAGTGCTCATTCTGGAAACGACGGGCCTCGCCAACCCCATGAATCTGCGCATTGAGCTGGAGGGGCTGCGGGAGCTGGCCCGTCTGGCGGCGGTCGTCACCGTGCTGGACAGCCTGCATGGCGAGGCGCTGCTGGCCGAAAGCGAGCTGGGCCGGGAGCAGGTGCGCGGCGCGGACGTGGTGGTGCTGAGCAAGTGCAACCTCGCATCCCCGGGCCAGCGCCTGGGCTTGCAGGCGGCGGCCAAGGCGCTCAATCCAGCGGCCCGGCTGTGCGAGTCCGGCGCGGAAGCGTTGCCGCCGGAGCTGCTGCCCCTGTTTGACGCCGCCGGCGCGTCCCAAGGGCCGCTGCGGCGCATGCCCGGCGCGCACGTCAGCCACGCCGACGAGGGGTTCTCCGCGGTGCGGCTGTTCCTGCCGCGCCCCGTGCCCCGCGCCGATCTCCTGCTTCTGGCGCGGACCTGCCCCGGCTCCCCCTTCCGCGTCAAGGGCATCCTCAATACACTTGAAGACGGGCCAATACTCCTGCAAGGTGTCGGAGACGAGTGCACCGTGGAGCCCTTTGCCGGCGCCGCGGGCGAGGCCGCGGGCGAGGCGCCGGCGTTCATCGTCTGCATCGGCCGGGAGCTGGACCGCCAGGCTTTGCTGGCCCATTGGGCCAACGCCGGCGCGGTGGAGGAGCCGCCCGCCGCCGGGTGACCCCAGGACGGCGATGACGCCTTGCACCCCGGAGCGCCGCGCGCAACGCCCATGCGCCGCCACGCCCCATGCGGATGCGTTTGCAATGGTTGCGGGAGGAATCAACCGTGGAGTTTGAGCAAAAACCCTTTTTCGATTTCGTACAGCTGCTGCACCAGTGGCTTTCAGACTTGCGGGATATTCCCGCCGTCTTTTGGTACATCAACAACGCAAACAACAAAATCACGTTCTTCAACAAGAACGATTCAAATTCCTTCAACACGAATGTCAGCATGCTGCTGCAAAACCAGGAGCATGCGAAGGGCATTGTCTTCAGCGAGGACTTCGAGACATTCTCCCACGCCTTGCAGTGCGCCAAGAACCAACAGCCCATGTCCGTGGTCTTCCGCATTCGGGACGAGGACGGGGAAACGCGCTGGATGGTGCTGCTGGGGCTCACCGCTCCAGACGCCTCCCCGTGCTACGTGGGGCTGCTGGCCTGCTGCACCAGCCTTGTGCTGCGCGCCCTGGGGCTGGAAAAAGGCGTAACCCCGCTTGAAAGCATAGAGCTGATGGACAGCCCGGTTCTTCTGGTGCGCTTTCCCGGCAAGCAGATAGCGCACGCCAACCAGGCGGCGCGCGCCCTGTTCCGGTTCATGCCGGAGGAGACCCTGCCCCTGTTCGACACCCTTTTCGCGAACGGCTCCGAGCAAAGCCGGCAAGGCATTTACGAGAACCTCATCTTCAACAACTTCTGGCGCGGCGCGGTCACCTTGCAGGACCGGCAGGGCCAGCCATTCTTCTGCTCGGCGCGCATCCGGCCGCTTGTCCACCGTGGGGCGAGCTTCCTGTGGGTGAAGCTCCAGCCACTCTTCAACCTGCCGCAGGCCGTCCCCCCGCAGGCGTCACAAAGCGTGGCGAGATTCAGCCAGGCCCAATCGGAGGAGGAGCTGCTGCACGCGCTTCTGGCGGCCGGCCCCGGCGGCATTCCGGCGGAGGGCGTCATGCTCTCCCGCATATTCATTGATGAGGACAAGGTAGTGGTGACGGGCGTGGGCGATCCCTGCAAGGGCAAACCCCACAGGGCGGAATACCCTTACATCGGATCCATTGCCGAAAATCTTGTGCGCTTCGGCCTGGACCATCTTGTGGTGGAGGAGACGACCATGAGCACCCGGCCCATCGACTGGGTGCTGTTCATCCCCAACGGCATCCATTCGTATTACGCGGAGCCGTATTTCGAAATGGGCAAGCTGAAGTACGTGCTCATTTTCTGCTCCACCGTCCCCAACACCTTCAATGCCTTGAACAGCACAGTGTGCCGCGACATGATCGCCGATTTCGCCCGCAACCTCGCGCGGGTGGACGCCCGGTCCTGACGCGCCGCCAGCGCGGCCCTATTCCTCCAGCACGTAGGCGAAGATGAGCGGCGCCACGATGGACGCGTCGGAGTTGATCATGAAGCGCGGCGTGTCCACATCAAGCTTGCCCCAGGTGATCTTTTCATTGGGCACCGCGCCGGAGTACGAGCCGTAGCTGGTGGTGCTGTCGCCTATCTGCGCGAAGTAGGCCCAAAAGGGCGTGTCCTCCCGCTCCATGTCCTGAATGAGCATGGGCACCACGCAGATGGGGAAGTCCGCGGCAATGCCGCCGCCTATCTGGAAAAAACCCACCGGGATCTTGTGCGCGGCCTTCTGCATGTACCAGCGCGCCAGGTGCTCCATCTGCTCCGTGCCGCGGCGTATGGCGCCGTGGTGCGGCAGCTTGCCGTGCATCACCTCGGACACGAAGATATTGCCGAGCGTGCAGTCCTCCCAGCCGGGCGTGTAGATGGGCAGGCCCTTCTCCTTGGCGGCCAGCACCCAGGAATGCTCGCGCGGGATGCAAAACAGCTCCTCCACGCCGGGCTGGTCCAGCAGGGCGTAGATGAACTCCCAGGGGAACTTCGGCTGGCCGGACTGCGCCGCCTCCAGCCACAGGGCGCTCATGCGCGCCTGCACCTGCCGGAACACGCCCTCGGGGATGCAGGTGTCGGTGACGCGGTTCAGGCCTTCGTCATAGAGCGCTTTTTCCGCCTCGGGCGAGAGGTCGCGGTAGTCCGGCACCATGCGGTACTCGTCGTGGTTGAAGAGGTTGAAGAGATCCTCCTCCAGGTTGGCCGCCGTGCAGCAGACGGCCGCCACCTTGTCCCGGCGGATCATCCCGGCGAGGCTGACGCCGATTTCGGCGGTGCTCATGGCCCCGCCCATGGTCAAAAACATCGCGCCGCCCTGATCCAAAAGCGCACGCCAGGCCTTGGCCGCGTCGAGCGTCTCGCGGGCGTTGAAGTGGCGGTAATGCAACTCCATGAAGTCGGAAACGGAACCCATCGCAGTACTCCTCATCCGTGCGCTAGAAGCTCACATTGTAGTTGGCGTAGGCGTTGATGCCCGGCTCGCGGTACTCCACCCCGCGCGAGGTGGCCATGTAGTTGGAATACGAGGTGTCGGTGAGGTTGTTCACGCCCAGGGTGAACTGGTGCTTGTACTCCCCCGCCTGGAGATTATACCCGGCGCGCGCGTTCAGCACGGCCCAGGAGTCGCCGCGCGCGCCCGTGGGCGTCACGTTGTTCTGCTCGGCCGCGGCCTGGGTCTCCACCGCCCACCACCAGGGGCCGATGGTCTGCCTGACGCCCAGCAATCCGGAAAACGGCGCGATGAACGGCAGCCACGTCCCATGGGTTTCGTCGCGCCCCTGGGTGTAGGCGGCGTTGGCATACACCATCCAGCCCTTGGCGAAGTCCCACTCGATGGACTGCTCCGCGCCGTAGATTTCCGCCGAGCCGATGTTGGTCATGGTGTACAGGGTGGCGCTGGTTTGCTCGCGGGTGATGTAATTGTGCAAATAGTTGGCGTAAACCGACGAGGTGAGCCGCAGGCTCTCGCCGCCGCGCTTGAGTGAGAGCTCAAGGAAACGCGACTCCTCGGGCTTCAGGTCCGGGTCGCCCCGCTCGGACACGGTGGAGCTGAGGTTGATGTTCTTGTACAGCTCAAGAATGTTCGGGGTGCGGTAGCTGGCGGCGACGAGCACGCTGGCCGACCAGGGATCGCTGAAGTCCCAGGTGAGGCCCGCGTGGCCGCCCCAGTTGTTGTCGTTCTTCTCGCCACCGGAGCGCGAGACCAACGTGCCTCCGCCGTTGGTGATGTGCACGGCGTCGGCGCGGCCGCCCAGGTTCAGCGTCCAGGCGGGCGCAAGCTTCCAGTCATCCTCGGCGAAGGCCCCGGACACAAGCTGGCTGGAGTCGGGCACGGGCATGGCGTAGCTGGTGGTGCCGTTGACGCGCATGACCTGCGCCCGGGAGCGCATGTCCCAGTTGGAAACCTCGGCCCCGGCCACCACGGTGTGCGGGCCCAGGTCCAGCACGTTCTTCCAGCGCCCGGCCACGGTTTCGTGCGTGGCGCTGGGCTGCTGCCAGGCAATGGGGCCGGAGGCGTAGTTGTCGAGGCGCGGGTAGCGGCCGATGAGCTGCCAGGACAAGTCGAGACTGGACTCCTTGAGCGCGGAATTTTTTGGCGCGTAGCTATGCACAAGCTGGAGAAAACGGCGGTTGTTCTCGCGCAGGGTCAAATCGGCGTTGCCGGGCAGACCGCTGGAATTGCCGCCAGGAATGCCTATCTGGCTGCCGTCCATGTGCTGGTACTGCACCTGCGTGGTCTGCTCGTCCGTCCACTTGAAGGCCCCGGCCAGCTTGCCCTGCCAGTCCTCAAACTGGGTGTTGGACACCTTGCGGCCGCGACCGTCGAAGGAGCTCGCTCCCTCGCGCCAGCCGCCGGAGCCGAGCAGCCAGTAGCGCGCATCGGAAACGGAAAGATTGCCATACAGGTCCGGCCCCTGCGGGTTGGTGGAATAGCGCGTGTCCGCCTCGCCGTGCAGCTCCCGCCCGGATGTGAAATGTCCCTTCTTGGTGATGATGTTCACCACGCCGCCGGTGGAGCCGGAACCGTAGAGCGCGCTGATGGGGCCCTTGAGCACCTCAATGCGCTCAATGTCGTTCTGGTTCACCACGCCCAGCCGACCGTTGATGTCCGTGGTCATATTGAGGCGCACGCCGTCCACCAGCACCACCACCGAGTCGCGTCCAAGCCCCCGGATGCTCACGTCGCCGCTCCAGGGCGAGTCGCCGTTTTTGCTCACCCCGGGAATGCGGGCGAGCGCCTCGGAAATGGAGCTGGGCCCGGTCTGGCGGATCTCGTCCGCGGTGACGACGCCAGTGCCGCCCGGCGTTTTGGACGCGGGCGCGGGAATGCCGCGCGCGGTGACGAGCACCTCGTCCAGGGCGGGCGTTCTTTCGGCCTCGGCGGCAAGGACCGCCCCGGCGGACGCCAGCACGAGGGTTGCGGCGCACGCGCCGCGCAGCAACAGGGTGACAAATCGCGCAACGTGATTCATGGCGGACTCCTACAGAACAACGGATTTGACGCGCACACTCTTGAGCATGCCCAGCCGCCCCGCCAGCGCGCCGATCTCGTCGGTGGTGGCGTTGACGACAAGCGTAAGCAGCCCCGTGCCCTGCGTGCATTGCGGCAGCTTCATGCGCGCCACCACGAGGTCGGGAAAAGCGGCCAGAATGGTCTCAATGCCCCCAAGGGCTTCGCAGGTGTCGCCAAAAGCCACACCCACCAAGCCGATGCGGGTTCGCGTTGGACTCACGTTTTGCTCCTTGCTCTTTGTGCTACTAATTTTAGTTTTGTAGCACAAAGAACCATCATTTGCAATCCATTTTCAATACAAATAGACGTCTCGAACACGTAATGTGTAAAAATAAAGTTCAAAACCAACTAATTAACTAGACCAGGCTACTGCCTGTGTTGCACGAATTTGTTTTTCGTGGCATATTATAGTTATTCAAGCCCCACAATACCGGAGGACTCATGCCCCGCACACCCCGTTTTCTGCTCGTTGCTGCCAGTCTGGCCGTGGCGTTCAACGCCGCTTTCGCCGCCGCGCCCGGCGCGGCCTTTGCCGTGGAGCCCGCGCCCGTGCTGCTGCACAATGGCGAGCGTTTTCTGCGCATGGGCAATCTCGGCTTCGCCCAGGCCAACTACGACAAGCTCATCGCCCACTACGAGGACACGCCCGAGGCGGCGGAGGCCCACAGCGACCTTGGGGTCATCGCCGCGCGCCAAGGCGACGACGCTCTCGCCATCGCCGAGTATGAAAAAGCGCTGGCCGTGGGCGACTATCCGCTCGCGCACTTCAACCTGGGGCAGGCGCTGCTGCGCAAGCTGGACAAGCAGGACGACCCGGCGCTCAAAGCGCAAGCGCGCGCGCATTTTCTGGCCTTCGAAGCCTACCTGAAAAGCGGCGAACCGCGTCCGCCCATCCTCACGTACTCGCTGCAGGAGGTGGAGGCGGAGCTGGCCGCAGCGCTGAAGCGTCTGCAATAACGCGGGTGTGCGGCCCTCGGATTCGGGGGGCTCCCCCCTCTCCCCAGGCCGCCGCAGGCATGTTCTCCCTTGAGGGGACGAGGGGGCTTAGGCCTTCAGCTTGACGCCCTTGGCCTTGAGGGCCTTGAGCGCCACGCTACGGTCGACATAGTGCGTGTGCAGCAGCTCATGCGCCTTGTGGCCGCAGGGGCCGTCGTGCAGAAAGCCGTCCTTGGCGTACAGCTTCTGCACCATGGGGTTGTCCTGCGACTTGCGCAGCTTGTAGAGCTTGGGGTTGGCGTCTGCGGCGTAGACGCCGGTTTGCCGCTTGCTCACCAGGTCAAGCTCGGCGGCCTGGGCCTCGGTGACCAGACCGGGAACGGTCACCACCACGGTGGCCACGGCGGCGGCGGTGCCGGCCAATTTCAAAAACTGCCTGCGGGTGCAATCCAGGTTCTCATTCATTTGCGTCTCCTTCTTCATGGCTGCGCTAGGCCTGGGCCTTCATGGCCAGGCGCTTGTTGATCTCGGCGAAGACCTTGCTGTGGCCGCCCTCGGCCACGCGCACGCTCGGATTCAGAATCTGGCCGCCGCCGTTCACGCAGCCGCCGGGGCAGGTCATGATTTCGATGAAGTGATGCGGGCTCTTGCCGGCCTTCACCTCGTCACAGAGCTTCTTGGCGTTGTCGAGCCCGCTCGCGATGGCCACGTTGACCTTGCCGAAATGCGGCACGTCCACGCTGGCGGTCTTGATGCCCTCGTGCGCGCGCACGCCCTTCAGGTTCACGTCCTTCAACTTCTCGCCGGAAAGCACCTCGTAGGCCAAGCGCAGTGCCGCCTCCATAACGCCGCCGCTGGTGCCGAAGATGGTCGCGGCGCCCGTGGCCTCGCCCAGAATGGGATCGGCGGGCTCGTCCTTGAGGTTCTTGAAGTCGATGCCGGCCTTCTTGATCATGTAGGCCAGCTCGCGGGTGGTGATGGTCACATCGGTGTCGCGGTAGCCGCTGGCCGCCAGCTCCGGGCGCAGCCCCTCGAACTTTTTGGCGATGCAGGGCATGATGGACACGGTGAACATCTTGGCCGGGTCGGTCTTGGTCTGCTTGGCGCCGTAGGTTTTGGCCAACGCGCCCAGCATGCCGATGGGCGACTTGGCGCTGGACAGATTGGGGATGAGCTCGGGGTAATAGGCCTCCACGAACTTGACCCAGCCCGGGCAGCAGGACGTGAACTGCGGCAGCGGAGCGCCATGGCTCGGGTGCTTCACGCGGTTCAACAACTCGGTGCCCTCCTCCATGATGGTCACGTCGGCGGTGAACTCGTTGTCCCAAATGAGCTTGAAGCCCAGTTTGCGCAGCGCCGCGTGCATTTTGCCGCCAACATGGGTGCCGGCGGGCAGGCCGAAAGCCTCGCCCAGGGCGTAGCGCACGGCCGGGGCGGGCATGGAGACCACCACGGTGTCCGGATCCTTGAGCGCGGCGAACACCGCGTCCACGTACGAAACTTCCTCATAAATCGCGCCGTAGGGGCAGTTCACCAGACACTGGCCGCAGTTCACGCACGCGGCGGGGTCCAGCACCTTGCGCTTCTCGTCCTTGCCCTGGGGCTGGATCGCGCCGGTTTTGCAAACATCGTCGCAGGTGCCGCAGGCCTGGCACTTGTCCTGGTCCACCTGCACGAACGAGAATTTGCTCGGGTCCACGTCCCGCGGGGCGCTCCCCTTCATCATCACCTTCTCCATCTCTTGCATCATGCACCTCCAGATTGATTGAACACGACTCGCCTCTCCCCAGTTGCGCCCAAACGCAACTGTGCTACTAAACGATAATTAATGGCACAGGCGAGTGATAGACGCAAAATTAGTATTACGTCAAGAGGGGGTAGGCCAATCCGGCGGAAGCTTGACGACGGCCTGGGACACGGCGGGACTCCGCACGGTGGGGCGCGGCGGCGGACACACACGTGCTGCACGTCAACTATCTCATTGAAACGCTGTAATAAGCCGTCCACGCGAGATTTCACAGCAGTCCTTCGCGCTTTGCCACGGCCCGCGCCGCGGGCTGCGGCTGCTCGCTGTCCGGGTGTTTTCCATGTTCCCTTTACGCACTGCCGCAGTGTGGCTGGTTGCGAACAGGCAATGTGTGTGAATTAAAATCGTGGCACAACAAGCTTGTTTATAATATAATGATATGCTACTTGCATATATATTTTATAGATATTTATGGCGTTTGTGCGATTACTTTTAATCCATCTTTTTGCTGGGCCTGGCCAGCGACGGAAGCCCGCATGCCCCCGCTGCCCCTCCCGTTCCCCGAAACGCCGGCCCCGCGCAGACGCATGCCGGCCAGCTTCCGCTTCGCCGCCGCATTCAAGGCCAGGGACTGACATGGACGACTCCTGCGTGTTTTCGCTGGCGCTGCCACCCCAAAACGGGGCCTCCGGCCTGCCCAGGCAGACCATTCCACGCCCCCCGGGCGCGGACCGCCGCCGCGTGCGCACGCTGGCGTTCGCGCTTTCGGCTGTGCTGCACATGCTGGCGCTGGGTCTGCTGGCCCGGGCGCGGCTGACCGCGCCGACCCTTGCCCCCCCGGAGCTGATTGCGGTGGAGTTTGTGGAGTTCGCCGGAGCCAGGGGCGGAGGGGGTAAGCCTGGGACGATGCCGCATGCCGTCACCCCAAAAAGGCTGACGTCCATGGCGGCCGCCGCGCCCGCTGCACAGGCCCCGTCAAAGCCCTCTGCGCCGCCAAGCCACGCCGCGAGCCAGGCAGCAAGTCCGCCCGCCGTGCCGCAGAGCGCATCACAACAAGCCGCGTCGCCGTCTGGGGGGGCAACGCCCAACGGCATGCCAGACAACGGGACGGGCAACGGGACGGGCAACGGGACGGGCAGCGGAACGGGCAGCGGAACGGGCACAGGCGCCGGGCGAGCCTTTGGGGCGGGAACCGGCCAAGGCGGCGGCGCCGTGGACCGCATGTCCGCGCCCCTGCGCATGGTGAAGCCCGTGTACCCCCTGGCGGCCCGCCGGCGCGGCATCAGCGGGCAGGTGCTGCTGCGGCTGTTTGTGGACGCCGAGGGCAACGTGCGCGAGGTGCGCGTGCAGTCGGCCATGCCCCCCGGGGTGTTCGACGAACAGGCTGTGGAGGCCGCCCGCAAATGGCGCTTCCGCCCCGGCGCTGTCCACGGGGCGCCGGTGGGCATGTGGATGACCCTGCCGGTGCGCTTCACCCTGGACGCGCAATAAGCCGAATCCCCTGCCAGACCGGCAGCGCGCATTGCCACGCGCCGCCAAAGGCGGCATGATGCGCCCATGCCGCAACACGCCCCCAGGCAACCCGATCCGGCGGACCTCAAAGCCCTCGCCGCGCTCTTCAACCAGGGGCGCTTCGCCGAGGCCACCGCCCGCGCCCGCGCCCTTGCCGAGGCCAGCCCGGACTGCGCCTTCTGCTGGAAGGCTCTGGGAACGGCCTTGCTGGCCCTGGGGCAGGGGGAGCAGGCCGAACCCGCCTGCGCCCGCGCCGCCGCCTTGCTGCCCGGCGATCCGCAGGCCCACGTCTCCCATGGCATAGCCCTGCGCGCCTGTGGACGGGAAGCCGACGCCGAAGCCGCCCTGCGCCGGGCCCTCGTCCTCAAGCCAAAATTTCCCGAGGCCTTGGCCAACCTGGGCAACACGCTGCACGCGCAAAAACGCCACGCCGAGGCCGAACAGGCCCTGCGCCAGGCCGTGGCGCTGGCCCCGGACAACGCCCAGATGCTGGCCAACCTGGGCGCGGCCCTGAACGCGCTTTCGCGCCACGCCGAGGCTGAGGACGCCTGTCGCCGGGCGGTGGCGCTGGCTCCACGCTCCGCGCAGGCGCACAACAACCTGGGCACGGCGTTGAACGGCCAGCGACGTTACGCCGAGGCCGGGCAATGCTTCCGTCAGGCCCTGGCCATCAAACCCGGCTACCCCGAGGCCCTGAACAACCTGGGCAACGCCCTGCATGAGCTTGGCCGCCTGCACGACGCCGAGGAATGCTTCCGCCAGGGCCTGGCCGCCCGCCCCGCCGATGCGCAGACCCTGAGCAACCTGGGCAATGTGCTGCACACCCTGGGCCGCCTGGCCGAGGCCGAAATCGTCTACCGCCGGGCGCTGGCCCTCGCGCCCGACGCCGCCTTCACTCGCAGCAACCTGCTCTTCGTGCTGAGCCACGACCCCGCCTGCGCCCCCGCGGATTACCTGACCGAGGCGAAGCGCTACGGCGAGACGGCCACGCGCGCCGCCGATGAGCCCTATGCGGAGTGGCTGTGCGAGGATTTGCCCTGCGCGCGGACACAGAACGCCGGGGACCCTCAACCGGATGGTGGCCTGAATGGACCCCGTCCGAATGGACCGAGTCCGAATGGACCGCTGCGCGTGGGCTTCGTCTCCGGCGATTTGCGCGGGCATCCGGTGGGGCACTTTCTGGAGGCTTGGCTGCCCTTCGTGGACCCGGCCGAGCTGCGGCTTTCCGCCTATCCAACGGTGACGGGCGGAGACGCCCTCACCGAGCGCATCCGGCCCTGCTTCGCAGACTGGACGCCCATCGCCGGGCTCGACGACGCCGAAGCCGCCGCGCGCATCCGCAGGGACGGCGCGCATGTGCTCTTCGACCTCTCCGGCCATACGGCGGGCAACAGGCTGGGGGTGTTCGCCCGCAGACCCGCGCCCGTCCAGGCGAGCTGGCTGGGCTACTTCGCCAGCACCGGTCTGGAGCAAATGGATTTTCTTTTGGCCGACGCCATCGGCGCGCCCGAGGCCGACGCCGCGCACTACACGGAAATCCTGCTGCGCCTGCCGGAAACCCGCCTGTGCTGCGCCCCCCCGCGCGAGGCGCCGGCCGTGGCCCCGCTGCCGGCGCGAACCACTGGCCGGGTCACTTTCGGCTGCTTCCAGAACATGACCAAGATCGGCGGCGGCGTGCTGGAGGCCTGGGCGGCAATTCTCGCCACCCTGCCCGGTGCGCGGCTGCGCGTGCAAAACCGCCAGTTGTCCGACCCGGCCGTGGCTGCGGACCTGCGACGGCGGCTGGCGCGGCTGGGGGTGGAGCCGGCGCGCGTGGCGCTGTGCGGCGGCGTGGACCGCGCGGCCTATCTGGCCGCCCACGCCGAGGTGGACATGATCCTCGACACCTTCCCCTATCCCGGCGGCACCACCACCTGCGAGGCCCTGTGGATGGGCGTGCCCACGCTGACCCTGGCGGGCCGGGGGCTGCTCGGCCGGCAGGGAGCCTGCCTGCTCACGGCGGCGGGGCTGCCGGACTGGGTGGCGGCCACCCCGGCGGACTATGTGGCCAAGGCCGTGGCCCTCACGGCTGACGAGCCGGCGCTGACGGCGCTGGAGCGCCTGCGCGACGGCCTGCGCGCGCGCGTGGCGGCCTCGCCGCTCTTCGACGCCGCGCTGTTCGCCCGGCGCTTCACCCAGGCGGTGTGGCGGATGTGGACCCTGCGGCAGGCCCTGGTCCGGCCAAAGATCACTCCCCTCGGCTGACAGGCGCGCCCCGCCTGCCCGCACGCGGCCAAGCGCCTCTGCCCAGGCCGGCCGGCCCCTTGGTAAACCGCTGCGGCTCCTTCCGCCTGGCCGTTCCCGCCTTTTCCCGCCCCTGCAAGGCTTCCCTCTTCACGCCTTCTCACGCTGCGCCGCGCCGGCGCCAACTGGTCCAATCGCACCGGCCAACCGCACCAGCCAACCGCACCAGCCAGTCGCACCGGCCTCTCACGCTGGGCAATCGCACCGGGCTGAGCGCATCAGTCTGAGCGCATCAGGCCGGCCATATTTTTTGTTTACATGGAAACAAAACGCGGCTAGACGACTTTTGTTGCCAGGGAAACAAAAACAGCCAAAGGAGACCCCGTGGACACCGCGACAAAAATCATCAACGCCCTCATACGCCTTCAGGAGCGGGCCGACCTCATCCGCCACGGCGACGGGGAGGTGCCCGGCGGGCTGACCCTGGCCGAAACGCACACCGTGCACTGGATCGGCACGCAGCCGGACGCCAACGTCACCTGGATATCCGCGCGCATGGGCATGACCCGGGGGGCCATCAGCAAAATCGCCAAACGCCTGCAAGCCAAGGGCTTGGTCGAGGCTGTCCGTCCGCCGGACAACAACAAGGAGCTGCACTTTCTGCTCACGCCGGCGGGAACGCGCGTCTTTCAGGAGCATGCCCTGTGCCACGCCAAGGCCTGGGACACGAAGCTCGCGCTGCTTGCGGCCTACGGCCCGGAGGAGCAACGCATCATCCTGCGTTTTCTTACGGATGTCGGGGCGCTTCCCGCCGAAGCGAAACACGCTGCCGGGCACGGGCAAAAGGAGGGGACGCGCTCATGAATGAGACCGGAAAACGGCGGGGACGCCTGGCCGTCCTCTCCGTGGCGCATCTGTTCAACGACTGGTACATGAACTTCATCCAGACCCTGCTGCCGTTCTTTGTGCTCGCGGGCATGGGGGTGAGCCGGGGGGCGTTCCTGGTCTCCGCCTTCACCACCACGTCATCGCTGCTGCAACCGATATTCGGCTATCTGGCGGACAGGCGCGGGCAACGTTGGATCGTCTATGTGGGCACGGTGTGGATGGCGCTGCTGCTGGGGCTGCTGGGCGTTACAACCAGCTACGCGCGGCTGCTGGCTCTCGCGCTGCTGGCCGGGCTCGGCACGGCGGCCTTCCATCCCCAGGCCGCGGCCATGGTCGGTACGCTGGCCGGCGCAAGAAAAGGCTGGCATCTCGCTGTATTCGCCGCTGCGGGCAACGTAGGCTGGGCGCTTACCCCGCTCATTGTGGTGCCGGTGGTCACGGCCCAGGGGCTCGGCATCACGCCGCTGTTCATCCTGCCGGGCGTGCTGGCCGCCATGCTGTTGTGGGTCGCCGCTCCGCGCGTCGCCGCCGCCACGTCCGCAACCGCGGAGCCGTTCCTTCCGGCGTTGCGCTCGGTTTGGTGCGAACTCCTGAAAATTGTGCTGGTGGTCTCGCTGCGGTCCCTGGCCTACTTCGGCCTCATCGCCTTCCTGCCCCTGCACATGCAGGCCAGGGGCATCAACCTCACGCAAAGCGGCAGGCTGCTGTTCCTCATGCTGCTGTCCGGCGCTGTCGGCGGCATGCTCGGCGGAAGCCTCTCGGACAGATTCGGGCGCAAGGTCGTCACCATTGTCTCGTTGGCGCTCAGCACCCCGCTCTTCCTCTGGTTTTTCCATTCCAGCGGACCGCTCTCCGTGGCGCTGTTGTGTCTGGCCGGGGCGGCGCTGCTGGCCTCGTTCTCGGTCACCGTGGCCCTAGCGCAGGAACTCATCAGCCGCAACGCGGCCATCGCCTCCGGCCTTACGCTGGGCTTCGGCATCGGCATGGGCGGGCTGGGAGTGGGCTTGGTGGGGATGTTCATCGAACGCGCCGGGGTGGACGCGGCGGTCTCGCTGCTGGCGTGGTGCCCGCTGGCCGCCGGACTGCTGGCGCTGCTGCTGCGGCCCCGCGCCGCGTCGGCAAACGCGGCGGCATAAGGGCGGGCGGCTTCGCTGTGCTGTCCGGATCCGCCGGGCCGTCAGCCTATAGCGCCACGTCCCGCAGGGCCTGGGCGCGGCGCTTCACCGCCGCCGGGTACCAGTTGGTGAAGATGACGCAGGAGAGCAGCACCGCGTAGTTGGCGGTCTCGAAGGCCCACTCAGGCTGGCCGGTGGGCAAGGTCTTGAGCCATGCCAGCAGCGTGCCGATGCTGAAGGACAGCCCCCAGAAAAAGGCGATGACGACGTTGGTGCGGATGAACACGGGCGTGTTCCACACCGAGGGGTCAGCGTGGTCGCGCGCGTACTCCAGGGTGAAGGGCTTGCCCACGGCCAGCGTAATCCAGGTGCCGAGCGCCAGCGCGCCGTTGGCCAGCACGCCCATGTAGCGCGCGGTCCACATGTTCTCAAATCCCACCACGGCGACGGTGGCGAAGACGAAGAACACGATGCCCACCCACATGATGACGCCGCGGTGCAGTCTGGTCACCGCCATAACCACGGTGAGCGCCGCCGCCACGATGAGCCCGGCCTTGAGCCGGTACAAGGAACCGTGCGCGATGACGAGAAACGAGATCCACGGGGCGAAGGACAGCAGCAGCTTAAAAAACGCCATGCGATGGTCTCCTCTCGATGCGGTCAGCTGGCCACTCGGCCCATGCCCCGTTCAGGGAAGGGGAGGCGCTCGTCGTCGAGGCGCCTGTGCGCAAAACGCCTAGTCGTCGAAACGCTTGGTGATGCCGCCATAGGCGTCGATGCGCCTGTCGCGCAGGAACGGCCAGCCCCGGCGAACGTCCTCAAGGCGGCAGGGATCCACCTGGGCCAGCAGGATGGTCTCCTCATCGGTGGGGGCCTGCGCCACCAAATCGCCCATGGGCCCGGCCACGAAACTGCTGCCCCAGAACTCAATGCCCGCGCCGGCCGCGTTGTCGCCATCGGCCAGGGGACGCTCCAGGCCGATACGGTTGGCCGCCGCGATGTAGCAGCCGTTGGCCACTGCGTGGCCGCGCTGCACAAGCTGCCAGGCCGCGCGCTGCTCGTCGCCCAGCAGGTCCTTCTCCTGCGGGTGCCAGCCTATGGCCGTGGGGTAGAAGATGACCTCCGCGCCCTTGAGCGCCGTCAGCCTTGCGGCCTCCGGGTACCACTGGTCCCAGCACACGCAGACGCCGACGCGCCCCACGTGGGTGTCCACCGCGAGAAAGCCCAGGTCCCCGGGGGTGAAGTAGAACTTCTCGTAAAAGGCCGGGTCGTCGGGAATGTGCA
Organism: Desulfovibrionaceae bacterium CG1_02_65_16; assembly: GCA_001871085.1. Classification (GTDB taxonomy): domain Bacteria; phylum Desulfobacterota; class Desulfovibrionia; order Desulfovibrionales; family Desulfovibrionaceae; genus Humidesulfovibrio. The sequence continues at coordinate 5,785 of MNUQ01000106.1, read as the reverse complement.
TCTTGCGGTACACGCCGAGGATGCCGCCCTCGCGCCCCAGGACCGCGGCGGTGTTGTGGTACAGGCCGGGCGCGCGCTTCTCGAACAGCGAGACGATGATGGCCGTGCCGGTCTTTTGGGCCAGCTTGGCGAAGGCGTTGGTTGTGGGGCCCGGAACGCTCTCGGCCAAGTCGAAGAGCCGGGCGTCCTCCTGCTGGCAAAAGTACGGGCCGAGGAACAGCTCCTGCAGGCAGATGACATCCGCGCCGAGCGACGCGGCGCGCTCGGCCAGGTCCAAATGGGCGGCCAGATTCTCCTCGGCGCTCTCGCGGCAGCCGGTTTGAACCAGGGCGATGGTGTAGGGATTGCGGGGCATGGGCACTCCTGGGTGGCGGAATCAAAACAAGCGCGCCGGGGAGGGACTTTTGCGCCCTGCCCCGGCGCGCGCCGTCAGCAATAAGCCAGTGGTGTGGCCGGCCTCACGCCGGTCCTATTTCGGGTCCAGGGCGTCGATGACCTTGACCCCGAACTCCTTCACCGTGTCTGGCGGTTTGAAGAACACGGCCATGAACGGCGTGTCCATGCCGGTTTTGAGATAGGTGTTGCTGGTGAGGATGCCCACCTCCGAGCCGAGGCTGGCGCCTATCTCCTCCTCGCTCTGCACCTGCAGCTGGAACTGCGAAAGGGTGTTGCCGCACAGCAGCTGCTTACTGGCCAGCACATGGCCCTTTTCGTCAAACAGCGAAATCTCGACCTTGATGCGTTCCTTGGGCGTGGTGAAGTTGTTCACCGCCTTGCCCTCGACAACGAAGATGTTTCCGGCCTTCTCGTTGGGGATGTAGTACTGGCGGACATTGCGCAGGGCGATGTCCTTCACCTTGTCGGCGTTCTCCACGGTCTCCTTCTTGGCGGAGCCGAGGAACGGAATGTTCATCTTGGTCCAGGGCTTGAAGTAGATGAGCCCGCCGGCGATAAGCGCGAGCAGCACGACAATCACGCCGGTGACGATGAACTTCTTCTTGGACTTTTGGGCCTTGGGCTTGGCGTCCAGGGAGGAGCCGCCAAGCGAGTTCAGGAAGTCATCCTCGCCGGACTTGGCCGAGGCGGGAGCGCCGGCGTCCATGTCGAAACGGCCCTTGCCGGCAACGGCCTGGGACGGCGCGTCATCGTCACCGCCGTCGTCGCCGTCGTCGTCGCTTGTCCCGGCGCCTGCGGCGTCATCGGCGAAAGGACTCCTGGACGCCGGAGCGCCGGGCAGACCATCGTCGTCCGCGTCGCTGGGGCCGGCGGCGGGCTCGTCATCGTCCCAGGGCATCTTCTTGGGGGCTGGGGCGACCGACGCGGCGGCGGGCTCGTCGTCGTTCCAAGGCATTTTCTTTGGCGCGGCGGCCGGTTGTTCAGACGCCGGCGCGGGTTTGGGCGCAGGCCTGGGCTCTGCGGCCGAAAGGTCCGCGAATTCGCGGTCGAAGTCCTTGCCCGGGGGCATGACGGTGAAGACATGTTTGCAACGCGCGCACCGCACCTTGGATCCGGTGGGCGCAATCTTTTCTTCCGGCAAGTTATACTTGCTCTGGCACTTTGGGCAGGCGACGATCATGGCGTTTCTCTTGCGTAAGCGTCCCTATTCGGGGACAAGTTCGTAAACGGCGTCAAGTTCGCGATACTTTTCCGCGTAATCCATGCCGTATCCCACAATGAAACCCTTTTGAAGGGGGAATCCGGCAAAGTCAACCGCGAGGTCCACCTCACGGCGTTCGTGTTTGTCAACGGCGGTGCAAACGCGGATGCTTTCCGCACCGCGCTTTTTGAGCACCTCCAGCAAAAACTCCACGGAATGGCCGGTATCAACGATGTCCTCCACCAGGAGCACATGCTTTCCGGCGACATCCACCTCCATGTCCTTGCTGAAGATGGTCTGCCGGCCGCGCGAGGTGCCGCTGCCGTAGCTCGCCATGCGCACGAAGTCCAGTTCGAGCGCGTCGTTCTGAATGTGGCGCACCAAGTCGGCGAAGAACAGGAACGCGCCCTTGAGCACGCACACGGCCACCAGCGGCTTACCCTGGTAGCAGCGGGTTATCTCCGCGCCCAGCTCGGCCACGCGGCGGTGCAGGGTATCGGAATCGATGACGGTCTTCAACGTATCGGGCATGCTGCTTACAACTCCATGTGCAGGGCGATTTCGTCGCAATCGGGAAAGCGCGGGCAATTCAGACAGTCGCTCCACACCTTTTGCGGCAGGCTGTCCTTGGTGCATTCGGTGAATCCCATGTGCCGGAAAAAGTCCGGCGTGTTCGTGAGCGCGAAAACGCGGTAAATGCCAAGCGTCACCGCGTCGGAAAGGCAGGCCTCCACGAGCCGGCGGCCCAGGCCCAGCCCCCGCGCGCTTGCCGCCACCACCAGCGAGCGCACCTCCGCCAGATTCTCCCAGCAAATGGACAAGGCGCAGCAGCCGAGGATCTCCTCCTCGTCGCGCGCGTCCACCACCACGAAGAAATCGCGCAGATGGCTGTAAATCTGGTTATATGAGCGCGGCAGCACCAGCCCGTCGTCGGCGCTGGTGTTCATGATGAGCCGGTGCACGCCTTTGACGTCGGTGATGCGCGCCTTGCGCAGCTGCATGGCCACCGGCTATTCCTTCACCAGCGGCGAAAGCACGGTGTCCAGCATCTCCAGCGGGTACGCGCCGGAGCTGTTGAAGGCCACCTGCCCCTCCCGGTCCAGAATATACAGGGCGGGAATGCTCTTCACGCCGAACTCCGAGCCCACGTCGGCCTTGGAGAGATAAACATCCAGCGGCACCGGCCGGGTCTTGAGGTAGCCGGTCATGGCCTCCTCGGTATCATCCACGCTGATGGCCATGATGTCCAGCTTATCCGCCGGGTACTTGGCGCGCAGGTTCTCCAGCACGGGCAGCTCGGTCTTGCAGGCCGGGCACCAGGTGGCCCAAAACATCACAAGGGTGACCCGGCCCTTTTCCTTATTCTCCGCGAAATGCCGTTCAACCGCGCCCATGTCCAGCGTGGTGAGCTTTTGCCCGCCCTCGCCCGCCGGCGCGCCCGGGCCCTTGCAGGCGGCAAGCAGCGCCAGGCACAGGCCCAGGGCCAAGAGGATCCTTGCGTGCGTTTTCATGATGTCTCCTTGACAAGGACGAGACGGCGCGCGCGCCGCCTCCGCCTGCCGGCGGTGTAGCAGAAACCCGCCGGGGACGCAAAGGGAGGGGGCGCGCCAGCGGCGAACGCCGGCTAATGCGCACTCCGTCCCGAAAGCTCTCCCGCCAGCCGCACGGCGGCCACGGCGTCGCGCGAGAAGCCGTCCGCGCCAATGGATTGGGCGAAGGCCTCGGTGACCACCGCCCCGCCGATCATCACCCGGATGCCCAGCCCGCGCTCGCGCACCAGACTCACCGTGTCCTGCATGCGCACCATGGTGGTGGTCATCAGGGCCGAAAGACCAATGACCTTGGCCCCCACGCGCTCGGCCTCGTCCACAATCCGTTGCGCCGGCACGTCCTTGCCCAGGTCGTGAACCTCGAAGCCGTGATTCTTCAGCATCAGGCAGACGATGTTCTTGCCGATGTCGTGGATGTCGCCCTCGACCGTGGCCATGACCACGGGTGTCTTCTTCTCCGCCCGGCCGCTGGCCAGCAGCAGCGGCTCCAGCCGGGCGAAGCCCGCCTGCATGGCCTCGGCGCTGCGCAGCAGCTGCGGCAAAAAGTATTCCTTGCGCTCATACTTGGCGCCCACCTCAAGGATGCCGGGGATGAGCTGGCCGTCCACAAGGGCGAAGGGATCGACGCCGTTGGCGAGCTCGGTCTCGATCATGGCCAGCAGGCCGGCCTTGTCGCCCTGGATGACGGCCTCCGTGGGTGTGGAGGCCTTGACGCCGGCCGCGGCCGTCCCGCCGCCCGCGCCCCCCGCGCCCGGAGTCCAGCCCGCGTAGCCGCCTATGTAGCGGCCGGCCTGGTCGTCGCGCCCAAGCAAGACCTCGCCCGCGGCCTGGGCCTCGCGCAGGCGCACGCTCGCCGGGTTGGCGATGCATGAGGACAGCCCGCAGGCCATGCTCATGGCGAGGAAGGTGGAGTTCAGAAGTTCGCGCGCGGGCAGGCCAAAACTCACGTTGGAAAGCCCCATGGTGGTGGGCAGGCCGAAAACCTCGCGGCAGTGGCGGATGGTGTCGAGGCAGTGCCGCGCGGCCAGCGGCTTGCTGGACACCGTGAGCACCAGCGCGTCCACCATGATGAGCCGGCGCGGAATGCCGAGCTCGTCGGCCTGGGCCAGCAGCTTCTCGATGACGGCGATGCGCTCGGCCGCGGTGACGGGCAGCTTGCGGCCCACCAGCGGCAGCAGAATGAACGGCGCGCCGAACTTCCTGCACAGGGGGCCCAGGCGCTCCATGCGGCCCGGCTCCCCGCTGATGGAGTTGACCAGCGGCGACCCCGGCTGGGTCCACAGGGCGTTCTCCAACGCGTCGGCGTCCGGGCTGTCCAGGCACAACGGCGTTTCAAAGCGGCCGGAAAGCGCCAGCGCCAGCGCCGACAGCACGGTCTTTTCGTCCACCATGGGCGCGCCCACGTTCACGTCCAAAATGGCCGCGCCCTGGGCCATCTGCTCCGTGGCGAGCCGCAGGGCCTCGGCGTGGCCGTTCTGGGCCAGCTCCTCGGCGAGCGTCTTTTTGCCCGTGGGGTTGATGCGCTCGCCGATGACGCGCAGGGGGTTCTCCCCGCCGAAGGGCACGGAGGCCGAGCGGCAGGTGAGCACCAGCGGCGACGTGTCGGCCGGCGCGGGCTTGGCGTAGGGCATGCCCGCCACCTCGGCGCGCAGCGCGCGGATGTGCGCGGGCGTGGTGCCGCAGCAGCCGCCCAGAATCTTGGCCCCCAGCTCGACGAACACGCGGCACTGCCGGGCGAAGTCCTCCGGCCCCAGGGGAAAATAGGTGCGGCCCTCGGCGTCCAGCAGGGGCAGGCCGGCGTTGGGCTGAACGAGCAGCGGCGTGGAGAGCCGGGGCAGCATGGCCCGCACGATGTCCACAAGCTGATCCGGCCCGGCGGAGCAGTTGGTGGCCACAATGTCCACGCCCATGTTCTGCATGGTGTCGATGAACGTGAGCGGCGGCGTGCCGGTGAGCGACTGCGCGCCCTCAAAGGTCATGGACACGGAAACGGGCAGGTCGCACACCTCGCGCGCGGCGATGACCGCGGCCTTCACCTCGGCCAAGTCGAACTGCGTCTCAATCTGGATGAGGTCGGCGCCGCCCTCCGCCAGGCCGGCGATCTGCTCCTTGAAGGCCGCCACCATTTCGCGCAGGGAGAGCGGCCCCAACGGCTCAATGAAATGCCCGGTGGGGCCCACGCTGCCGGCCACAAAGGCCCGGCCGGCCACGGCGTTTTTGGCCGTGCGGGCCATTTCACGGTTCAGCCCGCGCACGTCCGCGCCGGGGTCCAGCTTGAAGCGCGTGCCGCCGAAGGTGTTGGTGGTGACGATTTCCGCGCCGGCCTCGGCGTATTCCGCGTGGATGGCGGCCACGGGCCCGGGGTTGGCCAGGCCGAAGGCCTCGGGCGAAATGCCGGGCGGCAGTCCGCGGGATTGCAGCAGCGCGCCGAAGCCGCCGTCAAAGAAGTGGATGCGGCCGTCGGTCAGAAGAGAGCGGAAATCGGGCATATGTATACTCCGTCGGGTGGGCGGGTGTGGCGGGAGTGGGCCGGCGGGCCACGCGGGCCATGCGGAAGGTGGGCCGGCGATTCTCCCGGGAAGCCCGGCGTGGGCGCAACGGCTTGGCCTGGCCGGGAATCCGAGTGTACTGAAAAACG
>MNUQ01000035.1 GCA_001871085.1 Desulfovibrionaceae bacterium CG1_02_65_16 | reverse complement strand
CCCTTGGTTCCTTGCGGCCACAGCAGAGCCGGGGCCGCAAGGAACGGGGAAAGGGGCGCTAGCAGGTCGTAAGGCCGCAGCCGCATTTGCGGGGAGCAAGCTCCGGGTGCTCGGCCAGGCAGGTCAGAAGATCCTCATAAATCTCCTGTACGGTGCCCGCCGGAACATTCTCCGCAACATAGAGAATAGGCGAATCGTCGGTGAAGAGCGGCCACCAGGGCTTGGACTCCAGCTGCGGCAGCACGCCGCGCCGGCCGAAGGTCATCACCTTGGGCTTGATCTGCAGCGTCACCTGAAACGCGTCGTAGCCAGACAGGTCGTCCAGCAGAGCCGCAGGGGTGCAGCCGTGCAATGCGCTGGCCTGGATGGAGAGATACAGCACCTCGCCCAAATCCAGATCGTCAAACCAGCGCTCGCCGGTGGCGTCGTTTCTCATGCTTTCCTTGAGCTTTTTGCGGAAGTCTTCGGCCATGCTGGGCTCCTGGCGGTTAGAATGGGTACACGGGTTGGCCGTTTTCCTTGACGGTGGGCTTGCCCGACTTGGCTTCAAGGGCCGAGAGCCGATTCTTGGCGGCCTCCTGAGCCTCCTTGGTGTCCGCTGTGGCGATGACGGTTTTGAGCAGCTTCTTGGCCGTCTCGTAGTTGCCTTTGATCTCATAGATCATGGCCGAACGGTACAGCGCCACGGTGGGCCACATGGGCTCCTTCGGGTACTGATACGCCAAGCGCAGATAATAATCCAGGGCCGCGTCGTAGTTGCGCAGCGAATGTTCGCCTTCGCCCAGCCAGAACAGAATCTCGGCCTGCATGTTGCGGGACAGCTTTTCGCGCTGTTCCCAGAGGATGAGCAGCTGCTTGCGCCCATTGTCCAGGTCGTTCTTCAGTTGAAAGAAGGTCGCCATGTCCAGCCGCACTTTGGGGTCAAGGTCAACGCCAAGGCCGGCGATCTGCTGATAGGTGGCCAGCGCCTCGGCGTCCTTGCCGCTCTCGCGCTCCATCTTGGCTTTGAGCCCCAGACGGGCGGCAGTTCTGTTTTTGTCAGTCGACAATCCTTCCATCCGGACGAGATACGCCTCAGCCTGTTGAAAAGCCCTGTTTTCCACAGCTTTCTGCGCCAGATATGTCAGGCAATCATACCCGTATAGGGTATCCGGGAAGAGAAAGGCGGAGCGGCGCGCCAATTCAGGGCCCGGCCCGACCACCCAGCGGGCCTGCCAGTCGGAGAGCACCAGCAGACGGTCCAGCGGCCAGACCTTGTTCACGCTGCTGGATCGGCCAACGTCCACGCGCGTCCAGAACGGGGCCTCGCCAGCGAGCGGGACGCCTGTTCCGCCGGCGGCGAGAAGGGCGGCCATGGCCGGTGAGAGCTTGCCAGCCGCGCCGATCTCCATCGGAAGCAGGCTCTTGAGGTCCTGCTTGAAGGCGATGCCGCCGGCCACGCGCAAGCCAATGGGCAGCCTGCGCTTGTCCAGGCCCTCCCACAGGGTCTTGGCCGCGTCAACATCGCCCTGTTCCAGGGTCAGGCTGAACTTGAGCGACCGGAGCAGGTGGGACATCTCGTCGGAAAGCAGCTGTGAGTGCAGCTCCTTGTCCACGGCCAGCTGGGCCTCGCTGTTGGAGAGCTTGGCCAGGTTGTCGCGAAAGCGCGCCCAGGAGGCGACATCGCTGCCGAGCAGCCAGGGGCCGCGATTTTCGGCGTATGCAGCAAGAAGATTGGCGTTCCAGAACCCTGCGGCCTTGGCATAACCGGCGGAACCCAGGCTTTTGGTGTCTGGCGTTTTGCCAGTGTGCAGAAAATTGACCAACGCGGTCCAAAAGTCGCGCGGGGCGGCGGCGGAGACTTTGCCAAGCAGGGTTCGCGCCTGCTCATAGTCCTCCCTGGATGCCGCGGCCACAGCCTGGGCGATGAGCAGACGGTCGTCATCGCCGATTTTGAGTCCGGCATCCTTGGACGATTTGGCGTTCTTGGCATCCGATGAGGCAGCTTCCTTTTCGCCGGTGGCCAAGTCCAGGGCTTCTGTGGCCTTGCCCCAGAAGTTCTCCTGCCCCCAGGCGCCCTCGGCCTGGGTCAGCAAGGTGTGCAGCGTCAGGGCCAGCGCCTCGCGGCTGGCGCTGGGATTACCCACAAAAGCCCAAAACTGCCGCCGCCACACGTCCACCCAAAGGGCGTCCAGGCCGCTTTCGGCGCTGAGCTTGGCCTTCAACTGTTTGGCGTCCATGAGCTTGGCCGCCTGACTATACCACATGACAGCCTTGTACGGGTCGCCCAGAGCGCGGTGCGCTGTGCCGCCAAGCCAAAGCCTGCGGATTTCCTGCTGCGGATCGTCGTAGGGCTTCAGTCCCTCAAGCACGGTCAGGGCCTCTTTGGGCGCGCCCTGCAGCAGGTGCGCCTCGGCGCGCTTGAGTCCCGTCGCGTTTGAGGTGTCGGCGATGTCGGCCACGGGCTGGGCGATGCGGTCGTAGGCGCCGTATTTTTTTAGCCACTGCTCATAGGACGACGTGTCGCTCGAAGTCTGTTCGGTCGGTTTGGCGTCGGCGGCGGGCTTGGGAGCCTTTTTAGCCGCCTGGGCGCCAAGGGGAAGCAGGAGCAGCGATGTCAAAAGCGCGCCGGACATGGCGGCCTTGCGGTAATCCTTGTTCATCTGCAAATGCCTCGATGGCTGTTGCGCCCTGTCCGCAGGCAGAGCGGTAGGTGGTTGGTCAAGGGCGAAAGTTTTCCTGCCACAGTTCAAGCGCAAAGGGAAGGAGACGGTCTCCTCCGTATACTAAAGTTAACATAATTTACATTATGAGACATTTGGGAAGGGCGGAACCCCGCGCCGCCGCCACCTATTCCTTCGCCGACCAGTCGGCAAGAAACTTGGCCAAGCCAATGTCGGTAAGCGGGTGCTTGACGAGGTCCAGCAGCACGCTCAGCGGCACGGTGGCCGCGTCGGCCCCCAGAAGCGCCGCCTGGAAGAAATGGTTGGTGTGGCGAATGCTGGCCGCCAGCACCTGCGAAGGCAGGTCGTAGTTGCGGAAAATGGTCATGATGTCTTCAATGACCTGCATGCCGTCTTGGCCGATGTCATCGAGCCGGCCCACGAACGGGCTGACGAAGCTGGCCCCGGCCTTGGCCGCCAGCAGCGCCTGATTGGGCGAGAACACCAACGTGGCGTTGGTCTCCACGCCGCGTTCGCGCAGAACGGCGATGGTCTTGAGCCCCTCCAGCGTCACCGGCACCTTGACGATCACATTGGGGGCGATTTTGACGATGTCGCGCGCCTCGGCGAGCATGGCGACGGAATCTGTCGCCAGAACCTCCACGCTCACCGGTCCGTCTATTTCCTTGCAGATTTGCCGGACGATTTTTTTCCAGTCGCCCTTTTCCCGGGCCAGCAGGCTCGGGTTGGTGGTCACGCCCTCAATGGCCCCAAGGGCCTTGGCTTGCCGGATCTGTTCAATATTGGCGCTGTCGAGGAAAATTTTCATCGGCCCTCCACGGAGTAAAAAAAAGCCGGGCTTCCGCCCGGCCAGTGTCGCTTGCGCAGCTTACGCCTGAGGCTTGGCCCCGGTCTGTTCCTCAAGTTGTTTGAGATACTTTTCGCGGCATTCATACGAGCAGAAGTTCAACACCACATCGCCCTGGCGCACGCGGATATCGCTGTTCTTGGAGACATAGGCCCCGCAGACGGGATCCTTGACCATCTCGCCGGAGGCCACGAGATTCTCCTTGCTTTCCTTCTCCTTGGTCTCCTTGTAGCGTTTATCGCCGGCAAAGAGCTTCCAGACCACAAAGCCGCAAATGACCAGTATGAGAAGTTTGGTGATGCTCATGTTGGCACATCCTCATGTTGGGCGCGGGCCCTATTTCTGACCGATGACGCACCCTTCCAGGCTGTAGCTGAGCCCGGCGAGCGCCTGGTCGATGGTTCTGCCGTCCTTGAACACAAGGGTTGGGGCGATGTCGCGCAGGGGCACGAGCACGAAGGCCCGCTCCAGCATGCGCGGATGCGGCAGGGTCAGGTATTCGCCGGCCATCTCCGCCTCGCCGAAAAGCAGCAGGTCCAGGTCGATGACCCGCGGGCCGCCAACCACCTCGCCGCGCACGCGGCCCATCTGGGCCTCAACGGCTTGCAGCGTGGAAAGCAGCCCTTCCGGCGCCCAGATATCCGAGGCAGCCTTGAGGCGCACCACGCAGTTTTTGAACCAGGGCTGGTCTTTCACCGCGCCCTGCGGTTCGGTGGTGTAGATTGGAGACTGGGCGTCAAACGTCAGGTCGTTGCCGTAGTTCTCCAGGCGCTGCAGCGCTTCCTCAATATTGGTCTCGCTATCGCCCTGATTGGAGCCGATGGAGACGTAGCAGTCTAAAGTTGGGAAATCCGTAACACCGCCTCCTTCAGTCGATCCGTGTCCACCGTGAGCGAGATGCGGAAATAGCCCTCGCCCGGGGCGCCAAAGCCGTTGCCCGGCGTGGTGACCACGCCGGTCTGCATGAGCAGTTTTGTGACGAATTCCTGTGAGGTGAAGCCCTTGGGCACCTTGGACCAGATGTAGAAGCTGGCGTCGGGCACGCGGCAGGCAATGCCGGCCTTTTTGAGGGCGTCCACCACCACGTCGCGGCGCTCCTTGTAGATGCCGCGCAGCTGCGCGCTGAAGGCGTCGCCATCGTTCAGGGCCACGGCCCCGGCCTCCTGCACGGCCTGGAAAATGCCGGAGTCCATCTGCTCCTTCACCTTGGCCAGCCCCTTGACCAGCGAGGCGTTGCCAACGGCCATGCCGATGCGCCAGCCGGTCATGTTGTAGGTCTTGGAGAGCGAATGGAATTCGATGGCCACGTCCTTGCCGCCTGGAATCTCCATAATCGACAGGGGCTTCTTGCCCTCGTCGAAGTAGATTTCGGTGTAGGCTGCGTCGTGGACGACGATGACGTTGAACTCCTTGGCCTTCTCGATGAGCTTTTCGTAGAAGGAGCGCGGAGCCGTGGCCGCCGTGGGGTTGTTGGGATAATTAATGTAGATGAGCTTGGCGCTTTTCCATGTGTCGCTGTCGATGGCGTCGAGATCGGGCAGGAAATCGTTTTGGTCCGTCAGCGGCAGGTACTTGGGAATGCCTCCCACAAACTCGGTGCTGACGCCGTACACGGGATAGTTCGGCGTGGCGATGAGGGCCACGTCGCCCGGGTTGACGAAAGCCAGCGGGAAGTGCGCAATGCCCTCTTTGGAGCCGATAAGGCCGAGCACCTCGGTGTTCGGGTCGAGCACGGCGCCAAAGCGGCGCTTGTACCAGCCGGCCACGGCCTGCCGGAAGCTCAGCATGCCTATGTAGGAAGGATATTGATGGTTGGCCGGGCGTTTGGCGGCCTCGAACAGGGCGTTGATGATGAAATCCGGGGTGGGCAGATCGGGATCGCCGATGCCCAGGCTGATGATGTCCACGCCTCTGGCGCGAACTTCTTCCTTGGCCTTGTCGATGGCGGCGAAAAGATACGGCGCCAGGTTCGCCAAACGCTGGGCAAGTTGGAATTCGGACATGCTCGGCTCCTTATGGTGCAATTGGAAACGCTTGTGTAATGCCCCGGCCCGTTGCTGTCAATCGAGGCGCAAAGCCGGCCCTTGCGAAAACACAAGAAAAAGTTTAGATGTTGAGAGCATCAAGGGAAAATCTGTTCATCGCACCGTGATCGTCCGGACCCGCTTCCGTCCCGATTCGCGGCGCATGCACAAAGACCGGTGATCACGTCATGAGCAGCACCGCGCCGACCACGTCGGCCGTCCTTTCGCATCCCATCGCCGACAGGTACCTTGAGCACCTGACCGTTGAGCGCGGGCTTTCGGAAAACACCCTCGGCGCTTACGGCGCGGACATATCCGCCCTGCTCGCCTTTCTCGACAGCCTGGGGGCGACGCTGGACAGCTGCTCATCACGACATTTATTCTTGTATCTTACACACCTGCGGGCAAAAAGGATGGCCGCTACAAGCTTGGCGCGGCACCTTTCCACCGTGCGCGGGCTGTTCGCCTTCGCCGTGCGCGAAAAGCTGTTGGCGGATAATCCGGCCGCCCTGTTGGAAAGCCCCAAGCTGCCGGACCAACTGCCGGAATTTCTGACGCACGCGGAAATGGACATGCTCCTCGACCAGCCGGACCCAAGCACGGCGCTCGGCTTTCGCGACCGCGTGATGCTGGAGCTGCTGTACGCGGCGGGGCTGCGCATCTCCGAACTGGTTGGGCTGACCCTTGGCGACTTTGATCCGCAAACGGGCATTCTGCGCGTGTTCGGCAAGCGCGCCAAGGAGCGGCTGGTGCCCATCCACGCGGCGGCGCAGAAGCTGCTTTGCGACTGGCTGGAGCAGAAACGCGCGGCCTTTGGGCCGGTGACCAAGCATCTTTTCCTCAACCGCTCCGGCAAGGGCCTCACCCGGCAAGGCGTGTGGAAGCTCGTCAAGCGCTACGCGGAGATGGCGGGCATCCGCCGGCCTATTTCGCCGCACACCTTCCGACACACCTTCGCCACGCACCTGCTGGAGGGCGGGGCCGATCTGCGCACCGTGCAGCTTCTGCTCGGCCACGCGGCCATCAACGCCACGGAAATCTACACGCACATCCAGTCCGGACGGCTCATGCGCATCCATGAACAATTCCACCCGCGGTCCACCGCCTTCGCCACCGATTCGCTGCGCCGCAAGGGAGCCAGCAAACCATGAGCGCCGCGTCGGAAAAGCCGCGTCCCAAAACCATCATTACCGCCCACGCCAACGCCGATTTCGACGCGCTGGCGGCCATGATCGCCGCCAACAGGCTCTATCCGGACGCAGTGCTCATTTTTCCCGGCAGCCAGGAAAAGAACCTGCGCAACTACTTCATTCAGAGCACCACGTATCTCTTCAATTTCAAGGCGTTCAAGGATATCGATCCTTCCGATGTGGAGCTGCTCGTCATCGTGGACACCCGGCAGAAGTCCCGCGTGAGCCATGTGCAGACCCTGCTCGACAAGCCCGGCATCCGCATCCACGTCTTCGACCACCACCCGGACACCGACGAGGACGTGGAGGCCGAGTACTCGCGCGTGGTCAACTGGGGCAGCACCACAACCATCATCTGCCACGAGCTGATGGCCAAGGGCATAGAGCCCACCATCGAGGAGGCCACGGTGCTCGGCCTTGGCGTGTTCGAGGACACGGGCTCCTTCACCTTCAGCTCCACCACGCCGGAGGACTTCGCCGCCGGGGCCTGGCTGCGCAAGAACGGCATGGATCTGGGCGTCATCTCCGATCTGCTCTCCCGCGACCTTTCCTCGGACCAGGTGCGCGTGCTCTCTGAGCTCATCGAGTCGGCCAAGACCCACGACTTCCACAGCATTGAAGTGGTTGTGGCCGAGGTGAGCACAGAAGAGTTCATCAGCGATTTCGCCTACCTCGTGCATAAGTTCATCGATATGGAGAACGTGCGGGTGATGTTCGCCCTGGGGCGCATGGGCGACCGCATCCACATTGTGGCGCGCTCCCGCGTGGGCGATGTGAACGTGGGCTACATCTGCTCGTTTTTCGGCGGCGGCGGCCACGGGTACGCGGCCTCGGCCACGGTGAAGGACAAGACGCTCAGCGAGGTGCGCGACGAACTGCTCGCCCTGCTCTACTCCCACATCAACCCGCACATCACCGCCGCCACCATCATGTCCAAGCCGCCGGTGGTCATCGAATCCACCCGCAGCATGGCCGACGCGGCCGAGCTGATGACGCGCTATGGGCTCAAGGCCGTGCCGGTTGTGGCCCCGGGCGGGCGCAAGTGCGTTGGCGTGCTGGACCACCACACCGCGGACAAGGCTGTTGGCCACGGCCTGCGCGACGTGCCCCTCGCCGAATACATGCTTGTGGATTTTCTTACTGTCCCCGCCGATGCGGATCTGCACACGGTCATGGAGATCGTCATCGGCAAGCGACAGCGTTTTTTGCCCGTGGTGGAGGGCGACAAGACCCTGGGCGTCATCACCCGCACGGACATGGTGAACCTGCTTGTTGAGGAATCGGCCCGCATTCCCGAAGCCATGCTGCCGGACCGCAAGCGCGACCGGAACATCCGCTCCGTCATGCGCCAGCGTCTGCCGGGATCCATTCTCGCCCTGTTGGAGCAGGCCGGCATGCTTGCGCAGGAGCTGGGCTACAAAATTTATGCCGTTGGTGGCTTTGTGCGCGACATCCTCCTCGCCCGGCCCAATCTGGACATCGACCTTGTGGTCGAGGGCGACGGCATACGCTTCGCCCGGGAGCTGGCCAAGGTCCGTCAAGGCCGCGTGAAGGAACATCAGAAGTTCAAGACCGCCGTGGTGGTCTTTCCCGACGGCCAGCGCATCGACGTGGCCACGGCGCGCCTGGAGTACTACGAGTATCCCACCGCCCTGCCCACCGTGGAGCTCTCGTCCATAAAACTGGACCTGTACCGCCGCGACTTCACCATCAACGCCCTGGCGCTCAATCTCACGCCCGGGCATTTCGGCCAGCTCATGGACTTCTTCGGCGCCCAGCGCGACATCAAGGAAAAAGTCATCCGCGTGCTGCATTCCCTCAGCTTCGTCGAGGATCCCACGCGCATCCTGCGCGCCGTGCGCTTTGAGCAGCGCTTCAATTTCCGCATTGACGGGCAGACCCTCAAGCTCATCAAAAACGCGGTGCAGCTCAACCTCTTCACCAAACTCACCGGCATCCGGCTGGCCCATGAGCTCCAGCTCATTCTAAACGAGGACAACGTGCTGGAGAACCTGAACCGCCTGCAGGAGTTGAAGCTCCTCGCCGCCATCCATCCCCAGTTGAACCAGGACGCTGAGCGTCTGCGCGTGCTGATGGAGCTGCACAAGGTGCACACCTGGTACACCCTGCTCTACCTGGAGCCGCCGGCGAGCACATGGCGGCTGTACATGCTTGGGCTCACCATGGGGGTGGACCGCGAGCAGTTGGAGGACATTTGCCGGCGGCTGTCCTTCACCGAACGCGACCTGCGCGATTTCCTCGACCTGCGCGACCACATCGGCGAGGCGCTGGCCAAGCTGATGACCTGGCAGGACGGCCAGTCCTCCTTGAGCGACATTTATTTTGTGCTGGACAAGCTGCCGCTGGAGGGCGCGCTGTTCCTCATGGCGCGCAGCCGGCGCGAGGTTATGCGCAAAAATATTTCCCAATACCTCACGCGTCTGCGCAGCCAGGAGATGCTCATCGACGGTGCGGACCTGAAGCTGCTTGGTCTGCGCGACGGCCCCTCCTTCGCCAAGGTGCTGCGCAAGGTGCGCGCGGCGGCGGTGGATGGCGCGGCCACCACGCGGGAGAGGCAGCTAGAGCTTGCCAAGACCCTTGTGGAGACGCTACGCACCCAAGGGACAGGGGAACAACACCAAGGGCGAGAGGGACGTCGCCGTTCGTGACAGGATAAACAGAGGGGCAGGACAATGGGCAATCCAGACAAGCCATACCCGTTGGACAATCCGGACAAACCGGACAAAGGGCTCACTGTCGTCAGGGTCGACCGCGAGAACCACGACACCACGTCCATCTATTTCACCGGGCCGGACATGGAGCGCTTCAAAAAGCGCGAACCCGGCCAGTTCGGGGCCATCCGCATCCTGCGCGACGGTAAATGGACCGAACCGCACCCCTTCACCATCTCCGGCGCGCCGGAGGACGACACCCTGCGCATGACCATCAAAAGCTCCGGTGAATTCACCAACGCCATCCCGCAGATCATGCCCGGCACGCCCGTTGCCTGCGCCGGGCCATTCGGTCAGTTCTGCCACGGCATAGAGAACCAGCCGGAGATCGTGATGATCGCCGGCGGGGTTGGCATAACGCCGTTTTTGAGCGTGTTGCGTCATTTCAAATCATCGGGCGCGAACAACTCCACCGTGCTCTTTTGGGCCAACAAGACTTTTGCCGACGCCTTTGCCGCGCGCGAGCTGGAGGAGTACACGCACAGCATGCGCCTGCGCGTGGTCCACGTGTTCAGCCGCGTCGATCCGCAGGAGCAGAAGCCCGCGCCGCTGTTTGATGACGGACGCCCGGGCGAGGTGCTGTACGAGTATGGGCGCATAAGCGCGGGAATGCTGATACGCCGCCTGCGCACCACAAGCGCCGCGTTCTATCTTTGCGGACCGCCGCCCATGCAGCGCACCGTTTTGGAAGAGCTGGAAAAATGCGGCGTTCGGCCGGAGTCTGTGCGCAAGGAGGCCTTTGTCTTCACGCCGGACAAGTGACCTGCGCCTTGGGTGATTGTTCCGCCGCCTGCGCGGCTATATTTTTCCCTCCGGTCAAGGACGGCTGCGGCGTTTGTGGCGCATGCAAACGGCCTTGACAGCGTTTCAACAGCCGTCCTGGGCATCGGGCCGGCCAGTGGAGCCAGCGCACGGCGCGCGGCCGCTTCACCGTCTGCATCCGCACCTTAACGCCTTGTTGGAGGTCCCATGTCCCTGTTCCGTCACAAGTTCGCCACCGCCCCCCTGACAGCAGCGCTTCTCTGCTGCGTCGTCCCGACCATCGCCTTCGCCTCAGGGCACACGCTCGATGGCGCTTCGCTCAACGTGTGGTGGGCGCTGCCCTTCGTCTGCATGCTCCTCTCCATCGCCATCATGCCGCTCACCCTGCCGACCCTCTGGTCCAACCACTTCGGCAAAATCACGGTCATGTGGGCGCTGGCCTTTCTCGCCCCATGCGCGGTGCTGTTGGGGGCGGATATCGCCTTCACCGCCCTCCTGCATACCATCCTGCTGGAATACATGCCGTTTATTGTGCTGCTTTTTGCGCTGTTCACCATTTCCGGCGGCGTGCGGATAAAGGGAAACCTGGCCGGCTCTCCGCTGTCCAATATCATCCTGCTGACCATGGGCACCTTTCTTTCCAGCCTCATGGGAACCACCGGATCGGCCATGCTGTTCATCCGGCCGCTTTTGCGCGCCAATGCGCACCGGCGCTACAAAGTGCATACGCTGGTGTTTTTCATCTTTTTGGTGGCGAACATCGGCGGCTCGCTCACCCCACTGGGCGACCCGCCGCTGTTTCTCGGCTTTCTCAAGGGCGTGAGCTTCTTCTGGACCACGCGCCACCTGTTCCATGAAATGCTCTTTGCCGCAGGCGTGCTGCTTGTGCTTTACTTCCTCATCGACCTGATCCTGTTCCTCAAGGAAGGCCGTCCCGTCGCCCCCAGCCTGGCGCATGGCCGCAAATCCCGGCTTGGCATAGAAGGTGGCGTGAACCTCGTGTTGCTTCTCGGGGTGATCGGCGCCGTGCTCATGAGCGGCATGTGGAATCCCGGCGTGGAGCTCAGCGTGGGCGCTGTTGCGATTTCGTTGCAGGACCTTTCCCGCGATTTGCTCCTGCTGGCTTTCGCCGGGCTCTCGCTGCTGCTCACCAGCAAGGAGACCAGGGAAAACAATGACTTTTCCTGGGAGCCCATTGAAGAAGTGGGCAAGCTGTTCTTTGGCATCTTCATCACCATGATCCCGGCGATCGCCATGCTCAAGGCCGGGTCGCAGGGCGCGTTCCGCAACATCATCGCGCTGGTGACGCACGATGGACAGCCCGTGAACCACATGTATTTCTGGCTCTCGGGCATTCTGTCCAGCTTCCTGGATAACGCGCCGACCTATTTGGTGTTCTTCAACACTGCCGGCGGCGACCCCACGCATTTGATGTTCGA
The DNA here is from genome assembly GCA_001871085.1 of Desulfovibrionaceae bacterium CG1_02_65_16. Lineage (GTDB taxonomy): Bacteria > Desulfobacterota > Desulfovibrionia > Desulfovibrionales > Desulfovibrionaceae > Humidesulfovibrio. Next base: position 10,018 of record MNUQ01000035.1, on the reverse strand, counting down.
CGCGCCGCTCACCCTGGCCGCGATTTCCTGCGGTTCGGTGTTCATGGGCGCCAACTCGTACATCGGCAACGCGCCGAACTTCATGATCCGCTCCATCGCCGAGTCGCAGGGTGTCAAGATGCCGAGCTTTTTCGGGTACATGATTTGGTCCGTGGGCATTCTCATCCCGCTGTTCCTGACTATGACCGTGCTGTTCTTCAAATAGGCCACGGTCCGAGCGCGGCCGCGCCAAGCCTTGCCCTTCAAGCCGGCGCGGGGTAAGGAAATACGAACGGCGGCTTTGCCGCCGGACATTTGCAACGCAAGGTGAAAGACGAAATGAACGTATTGTGGGCCCCCTGGCGAATGGAATACATCCTTGGCCCCAAGCCGGATGAATGCGTTTTCTGCGTCCCCCAGAACACGGACGAGGACGAGGAGCGTTTCATTCTGCGCCGCGGCAAGCATTGTTACGTCATCATGAACCGGTATCCTTACAATAACGCGCACCTCATGGTGACGCCCTACCGGCACGTGAACTGCCTGACCGCCCTTGCGCCGGAGGAGGCGCACGAGTGCATGGACCTGCTGCAGGGCTGCGTCAAAATCCTGGGCGAGGTGTTCAAGCCCCATGGCATCAATGCCGGATTGAACCTGGGCGAGGCGGCTGGCTCCGGCATCGCCGCGCATATCCACTTTCAGATTGTGCCGCGCTGGAACGGCGACAACTCGTTCATGGCCGTGTTCAGCGAAACGCGCGTCATCCCCGAGCATCTGCGCGCAACCTACGCCACCCTCAAGCCGCATTTCGACGCCTTGGGCTGATTGCCCCCATAAGCGCCCGACAAGGAGACCTCCATGCGTTATCTCAAGTCACTGGCTTTGATTTTGATCTTCGTGGTGTCCATGCTGTTTTTTGTGCAGAACAACCAGCCTCTGTCCACCTCGGTGGTGCTTGAGCTCAATGTCGTGGCGGCGCACCTGTATTCGTTGCCCTTGCCGCTGTATATCCTGGTTCTGGGCTCGTTTTTGCTGGGCGCTGTGCTCACCCTGGCGTTTCTCCTTGTGGACCGCATCCGCCTTGGACTGGAGCTGAAGACGCTGCGCACCCGCTACGCCGCGTTGGAGGACGAAGCTCTTTCCCTGCGCACCCTGCCCCTCAACCAGCCGCAAAACCAGCAGGCCGGCACGGTCTCCGGTCCGGCTTCCGGCGATTCCGGCCCGGCCGGCTTGAGCATCTAGGAGGGCCGGTTTTGCCCTGGAACGCGCTTTTCCGGCTTGCCCGCAAGCGGCCCACGCACCCGGACGCCGACACCGCCCGGGGAACAGAACCGCTGACGCATCAGGACACCCGCGCGGCCATTGTCGAACTCTCGCAGGCTGTCCGCAACAACCCGGAATCCGTAGAAATATACTTGGCGCTGGGCAATCTGTACCGCTCCCAGGGGGAGATTGAGCGGGCCATCCACATTCGCCGCAGCCTCACCGACCGCCCGGGCCTTGACCCGGCCTTGCGCGCCCGCAGCTTTTTTGAACTCGGGCGCGATTTTCTGCGCGGCGGCATGCTGGACCGTTCACGCGAGGCGTTTTCCCAGGCGGCCGGCCTCATGGGCGACACCGAGGAGGTGCAGCTGGAGCTGGCGCGGCTGGCTGCGGACTGCGGCGAGTTCGAGCGCGCCGCCGAACATTACGCCCGCGTGAACCGGCCCATGGCCCAGGCGCACTATCTGGCGCGGCAGGCCAGCGAGTTCTTCCACAAGAACGATGCCGTCCAGGGCGAGCGCCTTGTGCAGCAGGCGCTCAAGGTCTTTCCCGCCTCGCCCGAGGCCTGGCTGGCGGACATCGTGCGCAGCGCGCTTGCGGCGGATATCGCCGGGCTTTCGCGCACATTGGGCTCGGCCTGCGGCAACATTCCCGCGGAGCAGCGCTTCCTGTTGCTGGAAGGACTGCTTGACGTGCTCTCCGCGGCCCGCGTGGACGACGGCACGCCAGGGCTTCCATTGAGCGCGGCGGCCATCTCCGAGCTTGTGCGCGCCAGCGTGGCCGTGCTCGCCGACCTGCCGCCGGACGCGCTGGTGTGCTATTACTGCGCCAAGCTTTGCCTTTTCGAGGCCGATCAGGACAACGCCCGGCACTGGCTGGAGAAATCCCTGGTGCTTAACGCCGATTTCTGGCTGGCGCGGCTTGAGCTGGTGAGCCTAGTGCTCACGGATCAGGATCTGACGCCTTTTCTGCGCGATCAGCTGACGTATTTCGTCAGCCACGCGCGCAAGAGCAAGCGCTTTGTCTGCCGCGCCTGCGGATTCCGCTGGGACAAGACGTTCTTCATCTGCCCGCGCTGCCGCTCCTGGCACAGCATTTTGTTTCGGCAGGAATTCTCGTAGGACGCCATGGAGCCAGCGGCCAAACTCACCCCCATGTTCGAGCAGTACATGCAGGTGAAGGCGGAGCATCCCGATGCCCTGCTCTTCTTCCGCATGGGCGACTTCTTTGAACTTTTTTTTGACGACGCGCAGGTGGCCGCGCGCGAGCTGCAAATTACCCTCACCAGCCGCAACCCCAACTCCGAGGCGCCGGTGCCCATGTGCGGCGTGCCGCACCATGCGGTGAACGGCTACCTGGCGCAACTGCTGGAGAAAGGCTACAAAATCGCCGTCTGCGACCAGATCGAGGACCCGAGGCTGGCCAAGGGACTGGTGAAGCGCGCTGTGACGCGCGTGCTGACCCCGGGCACCGTTGTCGAGGATCTCTCGCTCACCGCGAAGTCCCACAACTATCTGTGCGCGCTCTACTGGGACGCGGACAAGAGCGCTGGCGGCCTGGCCTGGGTGGATGTCTCCACCGCCGAGTGGAGCGGCCTGCACTCCCGGCGCGAACCCGAGCTGTGGCAATGGGCGGTCAAGCTGGCACCGCGTGAACTCATTTTGCCGCAGGGCAAAAAGGTGCCGCACAACTTCGCCGACCTTTCCGCGCAGGTAAGCCAAATGGCCTCGCCCAGCTCCTTCGACCTTGCGGCCTCGACCTCCGCCGTTCTGGCCGCGCAAAACGCCCCGGAGCTGGGCACGCTTGATCTGGCCGACAAGCCGGAGCTGGTGCGCGCCCTGGGGGCCATTCTGGCCTACCTGCGCATGACCCAGCGCACGGATCTGCCGCCGCTGGGCGAGTTTCGGCCCCTGGACCTCTCGCGGCATCTCATCCTCGACGAGGTGACCGAGCGCAACCTGGAGATATTCCGCAGGCTGGACGGCAAGGCCGGCCCCGGCACCCTGTGGCACGTGCTGGACAAGACCGCCACGCCCATGGGAGGACGTCTGCTGGAGTCGCGGCTGCGCCAGCCCTGGCGGGAGCTTGGCCCCATCACCCGCACCCAGGACGTGGTGGCGCTGTTTTTTGAGCGCGACGGCCTGCGCCAGGACCTGCGGCGGCAATTGGCCGACGTGCAGGACCTGGAGCGCCTGTCCACGCGCATAGCCCTTGGCCGGGCCACCCCGCGCGACTTTGTGGCCGTGCGCGAGAGCCTGCGCCGTCTGCCCGCCCTGCGCGCCCTGCTGGAGGCCGCGGTTGCGCAAGCCCCGGAGTCCGGCGCGCCGGCGGAACTCGCCGCCATGCTCAAAAACTGGGACGATCTGCCGGACATCACCGACATGCTCGACCGCGCCTTTGTGGAGTCGCCCCCGCTGGTCATCACCGATGGCGGGCTCTTCCTGCCAGGCTTTGATCCCGCGCTCGACGAGCTCATCGGCCTCACCGAGCATGGCGAGGCGCGCATGCAGGAGATGCTGGAGCGCGAGCGCCAATCCTGCGGCATCCAGAAGCTCAAGCTCGGCTTCAATAAAGTTTTCGGCTACTATCTGGAGGTCTCCCACGCCTGGCAGGGCGAGGTGCCGGAGCATTTCATCCGCAAACAGACACTGGTGAACGGCGAGCGCTACATCACCCAGGAGCTCAAAGACCTGGAGGAGCGCCTGCAACGCGCTGCCGAGGAGCGCAAGTCGCTGGAATACAAATTATTCGGCGAGCTGCGCGAGCAGGTGGCCCGGGTGCGCGCCCGGCTCATGTTCATGGCCGCCGCCCTGGCCGGGCTGGACTACTGGCAAGGGCTCGCCGAGGCTGCCCGCGTCAATGACTGGTCGCGGCCCGAGCTGCACGAGGGCATAGAGATGGAGGTGTCACAGGGGCGGCACCCCGTGGTGGAGGCCGCCACCGGCTCCGGCGGCTACATTCCCAACGACCTGCGCATGGACGAGAGCCGACGCATCCTGCTCATCACCGGGCCGAACATGGCCGGCAAGTCGACCGTGCTGCGGCAGGCCGCGCTCATGAGCATTCTGGCCCAGCTGGGCTCTTTTGTGCCGGCGAGCCGGGCCCGCCTGGGACTGGTGGACCGCGTGTTCTCCCGCGTTGGCGCCAGCGACAACCTCGCCCGCGGCCAGAGCACCTTCATGGTGGAGATGATGGAGACCGCGCGCATTCTGCGGCAGGCCACCTCGCGCAGCCTCGTCATCCTCGACGAGATCGGCCGGGGCACCAGCACGTTCGACGGCTTGGCGCTGGCCTGGGCCGTGGTGGAGGAGCTGTCCCGGCGCGGGCGCGGCGGCATCCGCACGCTTTTCGCCACCCACTACCACGAGCTCACCTCGCTGGAGGGGCGCATTCCCGGCCTGCGCAACATGAACATCGCCGTGCGCGAGTGGAAGGGCGACATCGTTTTTTTGCGCAAGCTCATCCCCGGCCCGGCGGACAAGAGCTACGGCATCGAGGTGGCGCGGCTGGCCGGGGTGCCGCAGCCCGTGGTGCAGCGCGCGCGTGAAATCCTTGCGTCCCTCGAAGAAAAATCGCAAAGTGAACGTGGCGGCGGTCAGTCGCAAAGCGCCCGGCAGACGCTGCTGCCCGGCATGCCAACCGCCCCGGAGCCCAAGGCCCCGGAACCGGAGAACCCGGTTCTGGTGGAGCTGAAACGGCTTGATGTGAACGGCTTGTCACCCCTGGCGGCCCTTACCCTGTTGCATGAATGGAAAAAGATCGTGAGCGCCACATGAGCAAGCGTCGTGATGATATTCTGCAGATCTTTGCCGCCGTGGCGCTGGCGTTTCTGCTGGTGGGGCTGGTGTCCTGCGGCAAGCGCGACTGGCCCGCGCCTAAAGTGAGCGAGGACCGCTACCGCATCCGCACGGTGAATGTTACGCGCGCCCAGAACTGCGTCGTTGTGGACATGGAGCTTGCCGGCGCTTGGCAGAACCTGGACAGCGTGCGCCTGCTGCTTGAGCCCATAGGCACCGGACCGGACGACGGCTGCGCCGAGTGTCCCTTCCAGCCGCGCATCGTCCGCTTTTACGGACTGGGCGCGCCTGAGGTCCGGCGCGACATGAACCGGCTTATCATCACCGCCTGTGATATTGACCCCAAAAAGACCTACCGGGTGCAGGTGGTGGGCAACAACATCTACCCGACGCTTTCCCTGGTCATTTCCCCCATCACGATCGTCGCGCCGCAGTAACCATCCCTTTGTTGAGAGGAGCATCGTCCCCATGCATCATTTTAAGATGAAGAACGGCACCTTGTTCGCTGAGGACGTGAACGTGAAGGAGCTGGCCCGGCAGTATGGCACGCCGTTGTATGTCTACTCCACGGCCACCCTCACCCGTCACTTCCAGGCCTTCGACTCCGCCTTCAACGCGGTGGAGCACCTCACCTGCTACTCGGTGAAGGCCAATTCCAACCTCGCCGTGCTGCGCCTGCTGGCCGGGCTCGGCGCGGGCATGGACATCGTTTCCGGCGGCGAGCTCTACCGCGCCCTGCTCGCCGGCGTCCCGGCCGAGCGCATCGTCTACTCTGGAGTGGGCAAAAAGCCGGCCGAGATCGCCCAGGCGCTTTCCGCCGGCATCCTCATGTTCAACGTGGAGAGCGTGCAGGAGCTTGTCCGCATCAACGAGGTGGCCCAGCAGCTTGGCAAAACCGCCCGGGTGAGTTTCCGCATCAATCCAGACGTGGACCCCAAGACGCACCCGTACATCTCCACGGGCATGAAGAAGAACAAGTTCGGGCTGAGCATTGATTCCGCGCTGGACGCCTACGCCATGGCGCGCGACCTGCCCGGCATCGACCCCGTGGGCATGGACTGCCACATCGGCTCGCAGCTCACCACCATTGAGCCCTTTCTCGAGGCGCTGGACAAGCTGCTGGCGTTTTACGAAAAGCTCAAGGCCATGAATCTCAACATCCGCTACCTCGATCTCGGCGGCGGGCTGGGCATTCCCTATGATGAAGAGGAGCCGCCCCATCCCAAGGAGTTCGGCGCGGCGCTGACCAAGGCCATTGATGGCCTGCCGCTTAAAATCGTGCTGGAGCCCGGCCGCGTCATCGTGGGCAACGCCGGCATCCTCGTCACCGAGGTGCTTTACACCAAGCAGACCGCCACCAAGACTTTCGTCATCGTGGATGCGGCCATGAACGACCTGATCCGTCCCTCGCTCTACGGCTCCTTCCACCGCATCGAGGAGGTGACGCCGCAAGGCCGCGCCGCGCTGGACGTGGATGTTGTCGGCCCGATCTGCGAGAGCGGCGACTTTCTGGCCAAGGACCGGCAGTTGCCCGAGGTGCGCCAAGGCGAGCTGCTGGCCGTCTATTCCGCCGGGGCCTACGGCTTCACCATGAGCTCCAACTACAACACCCGCACCCGCGCGGCGGAGATTCTGGTGGACGGCGACAAGGCCATTGTGGCCCGCCGCCGTGAAACCTACGAGTCCCTTGTGGCCAACGAAATCTAGCAGGTTCCGGGGCCGGGCGTGGGGCGCTGCCTCCGTCCGGCCCCGATTTTTAACCATGGCGCGACTGAATTCCTATCATCTTCCGCACCACCTCTGGCCCGGCCAGGAGGAGCTTGCGCATTTGCAGGGCCAGGAGGCCCGGCACCTGCTCGGCGTGCTGCGCGCCAGGGTGGGCGAAACCGTGCGCCTCTTCGACGGTCTGGGCCGGCACGGCCTGTTTGAGATCGTCGAGGCGGCGGGCAAGAGTCTGGCCCGGCTGCGCCGCCTGTCCGAGACCATAGAGCCTGCGCCAAGCCGGGGGGTGACCCTGGCCCTTGGCTGGAACAAGGCGGCGCGACGCGACTGGCTGCTGGAAAAAGGCGTGGAGCTTGGCGCGCACGGCATCCTGTTTTGGCAGGCAGCCCGCAGCCAGGGCGACATGCCCCACGAGCCCAAGGATAGCTGGCTGGATAAGTGCGTGCAGGCGGCCAAACAGTGCCAAAGCGCCTGGCTGCCCCGCCTGGAGGTGTCGCACGGCGGCGTTGAGGGCCTGCTGCGCATTGCGGCGGAGTACGACGGCTGTTATGTGCTGTACGAGGGCGCGCCGATCGAGGCGTTGCTTGACCCGCGCCGTTTGGCCATGGGCCGCAGCCTGGTTGTGCTGGGACCTGAGGGCGGCCTGGAGGAGCGCGAGGCCGCGCGCCTGGCCGAAGCCGGGTTCGTATGGGCCAGCCTTGGGCCCCGTCCCCTGCGTTGGGAGACGGCGGCGCTGTCCTGCCTGGCGCTGGCGCACCACGCCCAGCTTATCGACTGACACGCCCAGCTGGCGGACGAGGGCCCGTATGCGCATTGAACTTTCGGACAAGCAGCCGTTGGCGGACAAGATCCGTCCGCAAACCCTCGATGAATTCGTGGGGCAGAGCCACCTGCTGGAGCGCATCGCGGCTTTCGCCAGCGGCCCGCGTCTGCCCAGCCTGCTCTTCTTCGGCCCGCCGGGCTGCGGCAAGTCCACCTTGGCCATGCTCATGGCCAAGGCCGCGGGCAAACGCTGGCTGCGCGTCAGCGCGCCGGAGGCCGGGCTGGCCGCCCTGCGCAAACGGCTGGAAGGGGCCGAGGTGCTCATCCTTGACGAGATCCACCGTTTTTCCAAGGCCCAGCAGGATTTCTTCCTGCCCATCCTCGAAAACGGCGAGATCGTGCTGCTCGCCACCACCACGGAGAACCCGTCCTTCAGCGTCACGCGGCAGCTGCTTTCCAGGCTGCATGTGCTGCGCTTCCGATCATTGACGCGCGAGGAGCTGGTTCGCATGGCCCGGCGTGGAGCCAAGGTGCTGGGCGTGGAATGGTCTGACGAGGTTTTCGATCTTCTGACCGGCATGTGCGGCGGCGATGGCCGCGTCCTGCTCAACTTGGTTGAGCATGTGGCCAGCCTGCCCAAGGAGAAGCTGGAGCCGGAGGCCCTGCGCCAAGCCCTGCCCGAGGTGGTCATACGCGGCGACCGCGACGGCGATTCCCACTACGAGCTGGCCTCGGCGCTCATTAAAAGCATCCGTGGCAGCGATGTGGACGCCGCGCTGTACTATCTGGCCTGCCTGCTGGAAAGCGGCGAGGACCCGCGCTTCGTCTGCCGGCGGCTGGTGCTTTCCGCGGCGGAGGACGTTGGGCTGGGCGACCCGCAGGCCTTGCCTCTGGCCGTGGCCTGCCAGCAGGCTGTTGAATTTGTCGGCATGCCCGAGGGCTTTTTGCCCCTGGCGGAAACCACAGTGTACCTGGCCTTGGCGCCAAAGAACAACGCAAGCTATGCCGCATATTTGAATGCGCTCAAAGAAGTGCGGGAGAACGGCATGCAGCCGGTGCCGCTGCACCTGCGCAACGCCAGCACCAATCTGCACAAGGAATGGGGCTATGGCCGGGGGTACAAGTACCCGCACGCCTTCCCCGGCTCCTGGGTGGATCAGGAATACCTGCCGCATGACCTCGCCAAACGCGGGGCGCAGTTCTATTTTCCAAAAAACGAAGGCGCCGAGGCGCGCATGCAGACCTGGCTCTCCACCCGCAAGCGCGGCGTGCGCAAGCCTTAGGTGCTACTGGGGGACGCCGCCGCCTGACTTTGCATACAGTTTGCGCCACTCGTCGAGAAACAACACGGCCGCGTCCAGACCGTCAAGTCTGCCCTGCCGCTGCCGGAGCGCCCACACCACATCCTCAAAGGCCGCGTCCGCCGGAAGGCCGAGACGCTCCAAAAGCGCGGTAATCTCCCCAGCCAGCTCCGGAGGCATGCCTGCAATCAGCATGGCGGCCGGTTCGGCCGCGCGCGCTGCCGGCCAGCCGGGACGCCTTTGCGCAATGAAGGCGAGCAGCGTCTGCATGCGCTTGGCGTAGGTGTGGTCCCTGAGCACGCGCGCCCAGCCCCGCCGGGCCACGGCCTCGCGCTCCTCCGGGTGTGCCAGAAACTGCTCGATGCGCGGAGCAAGCTCCTCCATGCGGTCGAACACGGCAAGCTCGTCCTCGGCGAAGAGCTCGGCCATGAGCCCGCGGCGGTCCACAAGCTGAAAGCCGCCGCAGGCCGCCACCTCAAAGGTGCGCGGGTTCACGAAGTCGCCGCCGGTGACGAGCTGGCTGGCCTGGATGCTGGAGTGCAGGTTGATGTTGACCTTGCTGGCGTTGTAGATGCGCACGCAGTCCTCCGTGGAGATGCGCGCGCCGCCAAGCTGGACATACGGCGCGAGCACGGCGTCGCCGTCCCAATCCGTGCCCCAGAGCTTGAAGTCGAAGCGCACCAAATCGCGGAAGGCCATGCGCCGGTTGGGATAGCCCGCGCCCAGGAACGACACGTCCGAGCCGAACTTCCGCTGCTCCGCCGCAGAAAGTTCAAGTTGTTGATGAATATTCGGTTGGGCGGCCAAGGGCAGATAGAGCGCGTTCTCCACGCCAACAGCCTGCAACGCCTCAAAAAAATCATCCTTCTGAATGACGGCGAAAAAGTCGTAGTGCGGGGCGTAGGCTTGCCAGTAGGTGAACAGGCGGAAGTCCTCCACAAACCACATGGCCGTGGCCACGCCATCGCGCTTGAGGCGCTTGAGGGCCTGCAGGGAAAGCGGCGCCTGGGCCATGGCGAGCACAAGGTCGGGCTCAAAGGTCTCCACCTTGGCCAGCACCCCCTGCGAGACCACTTGCAGGTAGCTGTTCTCCAAATATTGCAGGCGGTCCGTGGTGACCTTCAAGCCTTTGAGGGCGTTGTAGGAGGCATAGAATTCCGGGGCCTCGAAGACATCCACCAGATGCCCAAGCTC
>MNUQ01000045.1 GCA_001871085.1 Desulfovibrionaceae bacterium CG1_02_65_16 | reverse complement strand
GGGACCTGGCGTGCGGGTCGATACCCAGACCATCCGGAAGTTTCTGGAAGGCTAAAACCGGCGCGGGCGGAATGGCCGCCCAAGCTGGATGGAAATAGATAGCACGGGAAGTTTAAGTCGAAGAAAGCAGGTGGGGGAGTCCCCCTTAATATCCTGTCGAGACTGACTTTGCTTTCCGGGCCAATGAACGACGAGGAGCGAGATACGATGGATCGGCAAGAAAAAGCCCAGATCATCGAGCAGCTGCATGAGAAGGCTGCACGCGCGAGCATCGCTGTCGTCACCGACTTCAAGGGCATGGGCGTGGAGGAGATGACTCTCCTGCGTGTCAAGCTGCGCGAAGCCGGGGTCGATTACCAAGTCGTCAAGAATACCCTGGCCCGGTTGGCGCTCAACGAGACGTCCCATGACGTCCTCAATGAGCGTCTGAAAGAAAACTGCGCGGTCGCTTTGGGCTACGATGATCCCGTAGCCCTGGCCAAGGCTCTGTCCGATTTCGTGAAGGGGAGCAAGAAGCTCACCATGCGTTACGGCAGCCTTGAAGGGAAGTTCCTTGACGAGGAGGGCGTGAAGCAGCTTGCAACGCTGCCCAGCAAGCCCGAACTGTTGGCCAAGTTGCTTGGCACCATGAACGCGGTGCCCACCAACTTCGTGAACGTGTTCGCGGCGGTGCTTCGCAATTTCCTGTATGCCTTGAATGCAATCAAGGAGCAGAAGGAAGGCGGAGCCGCCTAGGCAAGTCCCTTTATCCCACAGTCAACCAAAGCAAACGAAACTTTCCAGGAGGAATATACCATGTCCGTGACCAAAGAGCAGGTTGTCGAGTTCATCTCCAGCATGACCGTTCTTGAGCTGGCCGATTTCATCAAGGAGCTTGAGGAGAAGTTCGGCGTTTCCGCCGCCGCGCCCGTGGCCGCTTTCGCCGCTGCCCCCGCTGGCGCCCCGGCCGAGGCCGCTGAAGAGAAGACCGAGTTCGACGTTGTGCTGAAGGCCGCCGGCGGCAACAAGATCGGCGTCATCAAGGTCGTCCGCGCCCTTACCGGCCTGGGCCTGAAGGAAGCCAAAGATAAGGTCGATGGCGCTCCCCAGGTTATCAAGGAAGGTGTGTCCAAGGCCGATGCCGAGGACGCCCTGAAGCAGCTGACCGAGGCTGGCGCCGAAGCCGAGGTGAAATAGTTTTTGCCTCACGCCTGAAGTTTGTTCCGGGCGAAGGGCGCTCCCCGTCAGGGGGGCGTCCTTCGCTCCGTCTTCTTTTTTTGACCCGTTGCCGCCAGGAGCGGCGCGGGCATGCTTGCGCCAAGAGGCGTGACGCAAAGGGAGCCGCAGCCGCAATGGCGCGATCCACAACAAATTTTTCCTGCCCCCCTGCGGAGATCTGATTCCATTTGGGGAAGTGAATGTGACGCAACGTTACCCGTATTAGGATTTTGATGACGCAAACGCCAAGGGACGCCACGCGCCCCGGGGTTTTGTTTTTCCGTGCATACCAACCGTATCGCCCGATGAGGTGACAATGGCCCAACTCACGAAACATTTCGGTAAGATCGCCAACAGCCTGCCCATTCCGCATCTGTTGGAGCTTCAGGTCGACTCGTACCTCAAATTTTTGCAGCGCGAAGTGCCGCCAGCCAGCCGTTCGGATCTGGGGCTGGAGGCAGTGTTCCGCTCGGTCTTCCCCATTGAGGACTTCAACAAGACCGCCAGCCTGGAGTATGTGAGCTACGTCATCCAGGATCCCAAGTATGACGAGGACGAGTGCATCGCCAAGGGACTCACCTACGAGGCACCCTTGCGTCTTATCGTGCGTCTGGTGGTCTTCGACGTGGACGAGGAGTCCGGCAGCCGCACCATTCGCGACATCAAAGAGCAGGACATCTATTTCGGCACCCTGCCGCTGATGACCGACAAGGGCACGTTCATCATCAACGGCACCGAGCGCGTCATCGTCAACCAGTTGCAGCGTTCGCCCGGCATCATCTTCGAGCACGACTCCGGCAAGACGCACTCCAGCCGCAAGGTGCTGTACTCCTGCCGCATCATCCCCATGCGCGGCTCCTGGCTCGACTTCGACTTCGACCACAAGGACATCCTGTATGTCCGCATCGACCGCCGCCGCAAAATGCCCGCCACCATCCTGTTCAAGGCCATGGGCATGACCAAGACGGACATCCTCGACTACTTCTATGATCATGAGGAGTATGTCTTTGACGGCGAGCGCGTGATGCGCAAGATGCTCGAGGATCAGTTCCGCAAGGAGGACGCCTACGTCGACGTGACGCTCTCCGACGGCAAGGTGCTGGTGAAGCAGGGCCGCCCCCTCACAAAGGCCGCTTGGCGCAAGATGATCAAGGACGGGCAGACCACCATTGAGGTGGCCCCGGATTCCTTGCTCGGCCAGTATCTTGCGCACGACATCATCGACCAGAACACCGGCGAGGTCATCGCCGAGGCCGCCCAGGAGCTTTCCGCCGATCTGATCGAGCGCGTGCGCGCCCAGGGCGTGCATGAAATCAGCCTGCTGTTCACCAGGGGCGTGGACGTGTCCTCCTCCATGCGCGACACGCTGGCGGCCGACAAGACCACCGACCTCGCCAGCGCGCAGATCGAGATCTACCGCCGGCTGCGTCCCAGCTCGCCCCCGACGGCCGAGATTGCGGCCAGCTTCTTTGAGAACCTGTTTCGCAACGCCGACTACTACGATCTCTCCACCGTTGGCCGCTACAAGCTGAACACCCGGCTGGACATCACCGAGAGCCTGGAGCTGCGCACCCTCACCAACGACGACATCCTCAAGGCTGTGCGTGTGTTGGTGAAGTTGAAGGATTCCCACGGCCCGGCCGACGACATCGACCATTTGGGCAACCGCCGCGTGCGCCCGGTCGGCGAGCTGGTGGAGAACCAGTACCGCATCGGCCTGGTGCGCATGGAGCGCGCCATCAAGGAGCGCATGAGCCTGCAGGAAGTGTCCACGCTCATGCCCCACGACCTCATCAACCCCAAGCCGGTGGCCGCGGTGCTGAAGGAGTTCTTCGGAACCAGCCAGCTCTCGCAGTTCATGGACCAGACCAACGCCCTTTCCGAGGTGACGCACAAGCGCCGCTTGTCGGCCCTGGGCCCCGGCGGTTTGACCCGTGAGCGCGCCGGCTTTGAGGTGCGCGACGTGCACACCAGCCACTATGGCCGCATCTGCCCCATTGAAACGCCCGAAGGACCGAACATCGGCCTCATCGTTTCGCTGACGACCTACGCCCGCGTGAACGACTACGGCTTTATCGAGACGCCGTTCCGCGTGGTGAAGGACACCCGAGCCACCGACGAGATTGTGTGGATGGACGCCAGCCGCGAGGCCGGCGAGGCCGTGGCCCAGGCCAGCCTGCCGCTTGACGAGAATCGGCAGATCATCCCCTCCCTGGTGCAGGCGCGCCAGGCGGGCGACCCCAACTTCGTCCCCAAGGAGCAGGTCACGCTGATGGACATCAGTCCCAGTCAGATCGTGTCCATCTCCGCCGCGCTCATTCCCTTCCTGGAGCACGACGACGCCAACCGCGCGCTCATGGGCTCCAACATGCAGCGCCAGGCGGTTCCCCTGCTCAAGTGCGAGGTTCCGCTCGTGGGCACCGGCATGGAAGGCGTGGTCGCCCGCGACTCCGGAGCGTGCATTCTGGCCAAGGGCGACGGCGTGGTCCACTTCGCCGACGCCGAGCGCCTCATCGTGAATTACGACCCATCGGTTTCGCCCAACACCGGCGGCACCGTGCATTACGAGCTGCAGAAGTGGCACAAGAGCAACCAGAACTCCTGCTTCGGCCAGCGCCCCTGCGTGCAGGTGGGGCAGAGGGTCAAGAAGGGCGAGGTCATGGCCGACGGCCCCGGCATCCGGGACGGCGAGCTCGCCCTGGGCAAAAACCTGCTGGTCGCCTTCACCCCCTGGTGCGGCTACAACTATGAAGACGCCATCCTCATCAGCGAGCGCGTGGTGAAAGAGGATGTGTTCACCTCGGTGCACATTGAAGAGTTCGAGGTTGTCGCGCGCGACACCAAGCTCGGACCCGAGGAGATCACCCGCGATATTCCGAACGTCTCCGAGGAGATGCTCCGCAACCTCGACGATTGCGGCATCATCCGCCTGGGCGCCAAAGTGGTGCCCGACGACATCATGGTGGGCAAAATCACCCCCAAGGGCGAAACGCAGCTCACCCCCGAGGAGAAGCTTCTGCGCGCCATTTTTGGCGACAAGGCGCGCGATGTGAAAAACACCTCCCTCAAGGTTCCGCCTGGAATCGAGGGCACCGTGGTCGACGTGAAGGTCTTCAACCGCCGCAGCGGCGAGAAGGACGACCGCACGCTGGCCATTGAGCAGCACGCGCTCTCCGACTTCGATATGAAGGAGATGAAGCACGTGGCCGCGCTGACGGACAACATCCGCAGCCGCATCTGGGAGATGGTGGAGAAGAAGCAGATCGCCCAGCCCCTTATGGGCAGGAAGAAGGGCGAGGTGCTCATCGACGCCGGCCGGCCGCTGACCCGCGAGGTGCTGGACGAACTGCCGCTCAAAAAGCTGGCCGGACTGTTCGCCTCCAAGGAGATCAACGACACCATCCGCGGCATTCTGGCGGATTACGAGAACGAGATCCGCTTCATCAAGGCCATTTACGACAACAAGCGCGAGAAGGTCACCGAGGGCGATGATCTGCCCCCGGGCGTCATCAAGATGGTCAAGGTCTACGTCGCCGTGAAGCGTAAGCTTTCCGTGGGCGACAAGATGGCCGGCCGTCACGGCAACAAGGGCGTCGTCTCGCGCATTCTGCCCATTGAGGACATGCCCTTCTTCGCCGACGGCACCCCCATGGACTTGGTGCTCAATCCGCTGGGCGTGCCTTCGCGCATGAACATCGGCCAGATCATGGAGACCCACCTTGGCTGGGCCGCCCGCGAGCTGGGCGCGCAAATCGCCCAGATGGTGGAGGACGGCACGGCCATGAAGACCGTGCGCGACGACATCTCCGCGGTGTTCAAGTCCAAGGAGATCGACGAGCTTCTCGCCGGCATGGACGACGAGGAGTTGAAGAAGGTCGCCAAGTCCGTTCGTCATGGCATCGTCACCAAGACGCCCGTGTTCGACGGCGCCGAGGAAGAGGAGATCTGGGGCTGGCTGGAACACGCCGGCCTGCCCGACGACGGCAAGATCACGCTGTACGACGGCCGCACCGGCGAGCCCTTCCACAACCGGGTCACCGTGGGCGTCATGTACATGCTCAAGCTGCACCACCTGGTCGACGAGAAGATCCACGCCCGCTCCACCGGCCCTTACAGCCTGGTGACCCAGCAGCCCCTTGGCGGCAAGGCCCAGTTCGGCGGCCAGCGTTTGGGCGAAATGGAAGTGTGGGCGCTGGAGGCCTATGGCGCGGCGTACCTGCTTCAGGAGTTCCTCACGGTCAAGAGCGACGATGTCGCCGGCCGTGTGAAGATGTACGAGAAGATCGTGAAGGGCGACAACTTCCTGGAGGCCGGCCTGCCCGAGTCCTTCAACGTGCTCATCAAGGAGTTGATGTCCCTTGGCCTGGACGTGAACCTGGTCCAGGATGAGAAGAAGAAGCCCGCCAGACGGCAGTAGGGCGGGGGGGCATCCCCTGTCCGTTGGTGGGCTGGCCCGGACCGCCGGGCTTATAGCGAACTGTCAAACTTACGAGGGAACTTCATGAGCTTGGACGAACTGTTCACCATGCGTGGAGCGCCGAGCCTGGGCATTGCCGGACGCAATCTCAAGGCCATCCAGATATCCATCGCCTCTCCCGAGAAAATCAGGGAGTGGTCCTTTGGCGAGGTCAAGAAGCCGGAGACCATCAACTACCGCACCTTCAAGCCGGAACGCGACGGCCTGTTCTGCGCCAAGATCTTCGGTCCCGTGAAGGACTACGAGTGCAACTGCGGCAAATATAAGCGCATGAAGCACCGCGGCATCGTCTGCGAGAAGTGCGGCGTCGAGGTCATCGCCTCCAAGGTCCGGCGCGAGCGCATGGGCCACATCGAACTGGCCGCGCCCGTGGCGCACATCTGGTTCCTTAAGACCCTGCCTTCCAAGATCGGCACCCTGCTCGACATCACCATGGCCGACCTGGAGAAGGTGCTGTACTTTGACTCGTACATCGTCCTCGACCCGGGCGACACGAGCCTGAAGCGCTTGCAGGTGCTTGGCGAGGACCAGTACCTGCAGGTCATCGACCACTACGGTGAGGACGCCGTTGAGGTGGGCATGGGCGCGGAGACCGTGCGCAAGCTGCTTGAGGCCCTCAACCTTGAGGAGCTGCGCGCCACCCTGCGTGAGGAGAGCGCCACCACGCGCTCCCAGACCAAGAAAAAGAAGATCACCAAGCGTCTCAAGATCGTTGAGGCGTTCCTTGACTCCGGCAACAAGCCGGAGTGGATGATTCTGGAAGTCGTGCCGGTCATTCCGCCCGAGCTGCGCCCCCTGGTGCCGCTGGACGGCGGCCGTTTTGCCACCTCCGACCTGAACGACCTGTACCGCCGCGTCATCAACCGCAACAACCGTCTG
Source organism: Desulfovibrionaceae bacterium CG1_02_65_16 (assembly GCA_001871085.1). GTDB lineage: Bacteria > Desulfobacterota > Desulfovibrionia > Desulfovibrionales > Desulfovibrionaceae > Humidesulfovibrio. The sequence continues at coordinate 15,953 of MNUQ01000045.1, read as the reverse complement.
AAAAGACTGCTGGAGCTGGGCGCGCCGGACATCATCATCCGCAACGAAAAGCGCATGCTGCAGGAGGCCGTCGACGCCCTGTTCGACAACGGCCGCCGTGGCCGCGCCATTACCGGCACCAACGGCCGCCCGCTCAAGAGCTTGTCCGACATGATCAAGGGCAAGCAGGGCCGCTTCCGCCAGAACCTGCTCGGCAAGCGCGTCGACTACTCCGGCCGTTCGGTCATCGTGGTCGGCCCCAGCCTCAAGCTGCACCAGTGCGGTCTGCCCAAGAAGATGGCCCTTGAGCTGTTCAAGCCCTTCATCTACTCCGAGCTGGAGAAGCGCGAAATCGCCACCACCATCAAAAGCGCCAAGAAGATGGTGGAGCGCGAGGACCTCGTGGTCTGGGACATCCTGGAAAACGTGGTGCGCGAGTATCCCATTCTGCTCAACCGCGCGCCGACCCTGCACAGGCTCGGCATACAGGCGTTTGAGCCGCTGCTCGTGGAGGGCAAGGCCATCCAGCTGCACCCGCTCGTGTGCGCCGCGTACAACGCGGACTTCGACGGCGACCAGATGGCCGTGCACGTTCCCCTGTCCGTTGAGGCGCAGATCGAATGCCGCGTGCTCATGATGAGCTCGAACAACATTCTTTCGCCCGCCAACGGCTCCCCTGTCATCAACCCCAGCCAGGACATCGTGCTTGGCCTGTACTACCTGACCTCCGCCCGCAGCTTTGAAAAGGGCGAGGGCATGATCTTCACCGAGGCCTGGGAGGTCATCGCCGCGCACAACGCCGGGCACCTGGGGCTGCACGCCCGCATCAAGTGCCGCGTGTGCGGCGAGCTCATCGACACCACCTGCGGCCGCATCATCGCGGGCGAGCTTCTGCCCTCGAACCTCGCGTTCGAGAACGTGAACCTCGTGCTGAACAAGAAGAACATCGGCCGCCTGGTCGCCATGGCCTACCGCACCGCGGGCACCAAGGCCACGGTCATCCTGTGCGACAAGCTTAAGACCCTGGGCTATGAGTACGCCACCCGCGCCGGCATCACCATCGGCGTTAAGGACCTCAAGATTCCCGACGAGAAGCCCCGGCTCATCAAAGAGGCCCAGGACGAGGTCGAGGACATCGAGGCCCAGTACCGCGAGGGCATCATCACCCGCACGGAGAAGTACAACAAGGTCGTCGACGTGTGGACCAAGACCACCAATGAGGTTTCCCGCCAGATGATGGAGGAGATCTCGCGCGACACGGTCATCGACGCCAAGACAGGCGAGGCCGAGGTCAACGCGAGCTTCAACCCCATCTACATGATGGCCACCTCCGGCGCCCGAGGCAACCAGGACCAGATGCGTCAGCTGGCCGGCATGCGCGGCCTGATGGCCAAGCCGTCCGGTGAAATCATCGAAACGCCCATCACCGCGAGTTTCCGCGAGGGCCTCTCGGTTCTGCAGTACTTCAACTCCACCCACGGCGCACGCAAGGGCCTGGCGGATACGGCGCTCAAGACCGCGAACTCCGGCTACCTCACCCGCCGTCTGGTCGACGTCGTCCAGGACGTGACCATTAGCGAGATGGACTGCGGCACCGTGGACGGCCTTGAGCTGACCCACTACATCAAGGACGGCGAGATCAAGCAGCGTCTGGCCGAGCGCGTGCTGGGCCGCACCACCATGTTCCCGGTGTATAACGAAGACACTGGCGAGCTCATCGTGGAGGGCAACACGCTCATCGACGAGGCCATCGCCGAGAAAATCGATAAGAGCGGCATCAACTCCATCACCATCCGCTCCGGCCTCACCTGCAAGAGCCCCATCGGCATCTGCGCCGCGTGCTACGGCCGCGACCTAGCCCGCGGGCATGTGGTGAACGTGGGCGAAACCGTGGGCATCATCGCCGCGCAAAGCATCGGCGAGCCGGGCACCCAGCTCACCATGCGCACCTTCCACATCGGCGGCACGGCGAGCCGTGAAATCGAGCAGTCCAGCATCGACGCGCAGCACAACGGTCGCATCGTGTTTTCACGCATGCGCAACGTCACCAACTCCGAGGGCCAGACCATGGTGCTCGGCAAGAGCTGCCAGGTGAGCGTTGTGGACGACCAGGGCCGCGAACGTGAGAAATACACCCTGCCTTCCGGCGCGCGCCTGCTCGTCACCGACGGCCAGGAGATCCGCAAGGGCGTTCCCGTCGCCGAGTGGGACCCGTTCAACGAGCCCTTCATCGCCGACGTGGAAGGCATTGTCCACTTCAAGGACATCATCGAGGGCAAGACGTATCAGGAGCGCATCGATGACATGACGCAGCGCGCCACCTATACGATCATCGAGTACCGCACCACGAACTTCAAGCCCATGCTCTCCATTCAGGATGAGAAGGGCCATGTGGTGACCCGCCCGGGCAGCGCGCTCAAGGCGGAATTCCCCATGCCCGTGGGCGCTCTGCTCATGGTCAGGGACGGCGACGCCATCAAGGCCGGCGACATTGTCGCCCGCCGCCCGCGCGAATCCTCCAAGACCAAGGACATCGTCGGCGGCCTGCCGCGCGTTGCGGAGCTCTTCGAGGTGCGCAAGCCAAAGGATCAGGCCGTGGTTTCCGAAATCGACGGCATTGTGACCTTCGGAGCGGAAAGCAAGGGCAAGCGCAAGATCATTGTTGTGCCGGAAACGGGCGACAGCAAGGAATACCTCATCCCCAAGGGCAAGCACATCACCGTTGTCGAAGGCGACTTCGTCGAGGCGGGCGACCTGCTCACCGAGGGCTACCCCGAGCTGCACGACATCCTCAAGATCAAGGGCGAGAAGTACCTTGCCCGGTACCTGGTGGAGGAGATTCAGAACGTCTACCGGGTGCAGAGCGTTAACATCAACGACAAGCACATCGAAATCATCGTCCGGCAGATGCTCAAGAAGGTGAGCATCCTCGACCCCGGCGACTCCGGCTTCCTCATTGGCGAGCAGGTGGACAAGGTGCGCTTTATGGAAGAGAACAACGCCGTCATCGCCAAGGGCGGCGTCCCGGCCACCGCGGAAACCCTGGTTCTGGGCATCACCCAGGCCTCGCTCTCCACGGATTCGTTCATCTCCGCGGCCTCCTTCCAGGAGACCACCAAGGTGCTGACCGAGGCCTCCCTCTCCGGCAAGTCCGATTCACTGCGCGGACTCAAGGAGAACGTCATTGTCGGACGGCTTATCCCGGCGGGCACAGGCTACCGTCAGTATGCGGACGCGGAGATTTCCGTGCCCGACCAGCCCGAGCGGCCCGACAAGTTCCTGGAGGATCTGGAGGAGGATCCCCTGCTTATTGAACCGATTTAACCGCGTCGCCACGCGGCGCTGAAGACGAGAGGGCGGGGCCTGGCAAGGGCTCCCGCCCGTTTCCCCCTCTTGGGGGAGAGTGGTGAGGGGCTTGACATCAGGCCGCTTCCGGCATAAGAGTAGTCCTCTTGCTTTATTTTAGCACTTATTTTTCGGAGGATTCATGCCTACTATCAGCCAGTTGATCCGCAAGTCGCGCAAACAGATCGGCAAGCGCAAGAAGACCCCGGCTCTGCTCGAATGTCCGCAGCGCCGTGGTGTTTGCACCCGCGTGTACACCACCACGCCCAAAAAGCCGAACTCGGCCTTGCGTAAGGTTGCCCGTGTGCGCCTGACCAACGGCATCGAGGTTACTGCGTACATCCCCGGTGAGGGTCACAACCTTCAGGAGCACTCGGTCGTGCTCATTCGCGGCGGCCGCGTGAAGGACCTTCCCGGTGTCCGTTACCACATCATCCGCGGCACGCTGGACACCGCCGGCGTGTCTGATCGCCGCCAGGGTCGTTCCAAGTACGGCGCCAAGCGCCCGAAGTAACGCGGTAGGGAAGGAGAACACTCATGCCCCGCAAAGGTCCCGTCACCAAGCGTCAGGTTTTGCCTGATCCGGTCTATGGCAGCCGCATGGCCGCCAAATTCATCAACCGCCTCATGTACGACGGCAAGAAGAGCACCGCTGAGCGCATCTTCTATGAAGCCCTCGAGTCACTGGCCGAGAAGAGCAAGGAAGATCCCATCCGCGCCTTCGAGAAGGCCCTGGAGAATGTCCGCCCCCACACCGAGGTGAAGAGCCGCCGTGTTGGCGGCGCCACCTACCAGGTGCCCATGGAGGTTCGTCCCGACCGTCAGAGCGCTCTGGCCATCCGTTGGGTCATCAGCTACTCCCGTTCCCGCGGCGAGAAGGGCATGGTCGATCGTCTGTCCGGCGAGCTTCTCGACGCCTTCAACAATCGTGGCGGCGCCGTGAAGAAGAAGGAAGAAACCCACAAGATGGCCGAGGCGAACAAGGCCTTTGCCCACTACCGCTGGTAGTCTACGGAGAGAGCACGTGTCCAAAGCAGTCCCGAGCGAGAGACAGCGCAACATCGGCATCATGGCCCATATTGATGCCGGTAAGACAACGACCACCGAGCGCATCCTCTATTACACCGGCGTGTCCCACAAGATCGGCGAAGTCCATGACGGCAACGCCACCATGGACTGGATGGTTCAAGAGCAGGAGCGCGGCATCACGATCACGAGTGCCGCCACCACTTGCTTCTGGCGCGATCACCGCATCAACATTATCGACACCCCTGGCCACGTCGACTTCACCATGGAAGTTGAACGGAGCTTGCGCGTTCTCGACGGCGCTGTGGCCGTGTTCGACGCCGTGGCGGGCGTTGAGCCCCAGTCGGAGACGGTTTGGCGCCAGGCCGACCGTTACCATGTTCCCCGCATCGCCTTCGTGAACAAGATGGACCGTGTCGGCGCGGACTACTTCCACTGCGTGGACATGATCAAGACCCGGTTGGGCGCCAAGCCTGTGCCCCTGCACATTCCCATCGGCAGCGAGGACACGTACACCGGCATGGTGGATTTGGTGCGCGGTCACGCCATCATCTACACCGACGCTACCGACAAGGGCGTGAGCTTCGACGTGGTCGATGTTCCCGATGAACTGAAGGCCAAGTACGAGGAGCTGCGCCACGAAATGCTTGAGGCCGTCGTCGAGGAAGACGAGGCTCTCATGGAAAAGTATCTCGGCGGCGAGGAGCTCACCGAGGCCGAGATCATCCAGGGCATCCGCTCCGCCACCATCGCCATGAAGATCTGCCCGGTGCTTTGCGGCACCGCGTTCCGCAACAAGGGTGTGCAGCCCCTGCTTGACGCCGTTGTCGACTACCTGCCCTCTCCGCTGGATATTCCGGCCATGGTGGGCATCAATCCCGATAATGAGGAAGAGAAGATCGAGTGCCCTTGCGACGACACCAAGCCGCTGGCCGCGCTCGCCTTCAAGCTCATGACCGACCCCTTCGTCGGCCATTTGACCTTCCTTCGCATATACTCCGGCCGCATCGAATCCGGCGCCACCGTGGTCAACGCGGGCAATGGCAAGAAGGAGCGCATCGGCCGTCTGCTCAAGATGCACGCCAACAAGCGTGAGGAGATCAAAGAGGCCCTGGCTGGTGATATCGTCGCCGCTGTCGGCCTTAAGAGCGTCTCCACCGGCGACACCCTGGCCGACCTCAAGTCCCCCGTGGTCTTGGAGTCGCTGGACGTGCCCGATCCGGTCATCGAGGTCGCCATTGAGCCTAAGACCAAGGCCGACCGCGACCTGCTCTCCCAGAGCCTTGCCAAGCTGACGAGAGAGGATCCCTCGTTCCGCGTCAAAGGTGACGAGGAGACGGGGCAGACCTTGATCGCCGGCATGGGCGAGCTGCACCTTGAAATCATCGTTGACCGCCTGTTGCGTGAGTTCAACGTGAACGCCAACGTGGGCGCGCCCCGGGTCGCCTACCGCGAGACCATCACCAAGCCTGCCAAGGTGGACATGAAGCACGCCAAGCAGACTGGCGGCCGCGGTCAGTATGGCCACGTCGTCATCGAGATCGAGCCCAACCCGGGTGGCGGCTATGTGTTCGAGGACGAGATCAAGGGCGGCATCATCCCGAAGGAATACATCGCTCCCGTGGGGCGCGGTATCGAGGACGCCCTGAAGAACGGCATTCTGGCCGGCTTCCCTGCCGTGGATATCAAGGTCCGCTTGGTGTACGGCTCCTATCACGAAGTCGACTCCAGCGAGCAGGCCTTCTACGTTGCGGGCTCCATGGCCATCAAGGAAGGCTGTCAGAAGGCCGGTCCGGTTCTGCTCGAGCCCATCATGAGCGTCGAGGTCGTGACTCCCGAGGAGTACCTCGGCGATGTCATGGGAGATCTCAATGGGCGTCGCGGACGGGTGAGCAACCTGGAGGCGCGTGTCTCCTCCCAGGTCATCCGGGCGCAGGTGCCTCTGTCCAACATGTTCGGCTACGCCACGGATCTGCGTTCGCGCACCCAGGGCCGCGCCACCTTCACCATGCAGTTTGATCACTACGAGCAGGTTCCCGCGAGCTTGGCCGAAGAGATCATCAAGAAAAAGTAAGTGAATACCCAGCGCGTTCCGTTTTTCTCCTTGACAGGAGAAGAGCGGAACGCGTATGGTTTCCTTCCGCGTTAAGAAAAATTTCCGGGGGACGTCCCCGGGCCTCTGGTCAAGAACCAAGTAACCCCCAGCATTTCCGCAGAGCTGCGACGCATGGGCGCCGCAGCGAGGGACGAAGGTCGCCCCCGGAAACGAAGGAGAGTTTATGGCTGCGATGACGAGCGATCGTATTCGGATCAAGCTCAAGGCCTATGATTACCGCATTCTCGATAAAGCGGTGACCGAAATTGTCGATACCGCCCGGAATACCGGCGCGGCTATCGCTGGTCCTGTGCCCCTCCCCACCAATTTTTATAAAACCACCGTGCAGCGCTCTGTTCACGTGGACAAAAAGTCCCGTGAGCAGTTCGAGATGCGTATCCACAAGCGCCTTCTCGACATCCTTGAGCCTACGCAGCAGACCGTCGACGCCCTGGGCAAGCTTTCGCTTCCCGCCGGCGTCGACGTTGAGATCAAGCTGTAGGGAGGTGCGGGATATGGCAAAAACTCTCGGACTTCTCGGACGCAAGCTGGGCATGACCCGCATCTTTGCTGATGACGGAACCGTTGTGCCCGTTACCCTTATCTCCGCCGGACCCTGTCCTGTCCTGCAGGTCAAGACCTCGGAGAAGGAAGGCTACAACGCGCTGCAGGTTGGCTTCGACGCCGTGCCTGAGCGCAAGCTCAACAAGCCGGCCAAAGGGCATCAGGCCAAGGCCGACAAGGGCTTCTACCGTCACCTGAGGGAGTTCCCCCTCGACGCCGTTGACGGCTATGAAGTGGGGCAGGACATCACTGTCTCCATCTTCGCCCCCGGCGAAAAGGTGAAGGTGACCGGCACCTCCAAGGGCAAGGGCTTCCAGGGCGTTATGAAGCGCTACAACTTCAAGGGTCTTAAGGCCAGCCACGGCGCGGAGAAGGTCCATCGCTCCGCCGGTTCCATTGGCACCAACACCGAGCCTTCTCGCGTTTTCAAGGGCAAGAAGATGCCCGGCCAGATGGGCGACGAGCGCGTGACGCTGCCCGCCGTCGAAATCGTTGATGTCCGCCCCGAGGAGAACATCATCGTGGTCAAGGGTCAGGTGCCCGGCAGCAAAAACGGCTTGGTCATGATCCGCAAGGCCGGGTAGGAAGGGAAGTACACATGGCAACCGTTACCGTGTTCGATCAATTGAAAAAGGAAGTGGGCAGCCTTGATCTGTCCCCCGAGGTCTACGAGGTGGAGGTCCGCCCCGAGATCCTGCACCTCGTCGTGCGTGCCCAGCTGGCGGCCAAGCGCGTCGGCACCCACGCCGTCAAGACTCGCGCCTTTGTTTCCGGCGGCGGCAAAAAACCCTGGAAGCAGAAGGGCACCGGCCACGCGCGCGCCGGCTCCAATCGCTCCCCCATCTGGCGCGGCGGCGCGGTCATCTTCGGCCCCCAGCCCCGCAGCTACGAGTTCAAGGTGAACCGCAAGGTTCGCCGCTTGGCGCTGAAGATGGCATTGTCCTCCCGCCTCGCCGAAGAGAACCTGATGGTCCTCAAGGGCATTGATCTTCCGGAGGTCAAAACCAAGCGCTTTGCCGAAATCGCCAAAGGGCTTGGACTGGAAAAGGCCTTGATTGTTTTCCAGGAAGCGGATAATAACCTGCTTCTTTCGGCACGCAATCTTCCCGGCATCAAGCTTCTTCCGGCGGATAAGCTCAACGCATACGATGTGTTGCTTTACCCCAAGCTGGTGATGCTCGAGAGCGCGGCTGTTTCCGTTCAGGAGAGGTTGAAGTAGTATGGACTACACCAAAATCATCATTCGGCCCGTCATCACGGAGAAGGCCAACCTCGCGAAGGAAGCCCTGAATCAGGTCTCCTTCATCGTTGCTCCCAGCAGCAACAAGATTGAGGTCAAGCGCGCCGTTGAGGCCGCTTTCGGCGTCCATGTCGAGGCTGTGAATATTGTCCGCCGGCGTCCTTCCCGGCGTCTTCGCCATGGTCGGACCATCGGCAAGGTCGCGGGATTCAAGAAGGCCTTCGTCACCCTCGCTGAGGGCGACAAAATCGAGTTCTTCGAGGGAGTTTAAGCCATGTCCATCCGCAAGGTAAAACCCACTTCGGCTGGACGCCGCTTCCAGACCATCTCCACGTTTGAGGACATCACCCGGAGCACCTCCGAGCCGAGCCTCACCGTTGGTCTCTCGAACAAGTCCGGCCGCAACCATTTTGGTCGCATCACTTCCCGTCGCCGCGGCGGCGGGCATAAGCGCCTGTACCGCATCATCGACTTCCGTCGCGACAAGACCGACATTCCGGCCAAGGTCGCTTTCGTGGAGTATGATCCGAACCGCAGCGCGCGCATCGCTCTTCTGCACTACGCGGACGGCGAGAAACGTTACATCCTGGCCCCCCTCGGCTTGTCCGTGGGCGATCAGATCCTGGCCGGCGACACCGCCGACATCAAGCCCGGCAACGCACTGGCCCTGTCCCGCATCCCCGTGGGCACGGTCATTCACAATGTCGAGCTGCACCCCGGCCACGGCGGTCAGTTCTGCCGCGCCGCCGGCGCTTACGCCCAGTTGGTGGCCAAGGAGGGCGCTTACGCGCTGCTCCGCCTGCCCTCTGGCGAGGTGCGCAAGATCCTCTCGCACTGCATGGCCACCATCGGCCAGGTGGGCAACATCCACCACGAGAAGGTCACGCTTGGCAAGGCCGGCCGCAACCGTTGGCTGGGACGTCGTCCCGAAGTCCGCGGCGTGGCCATGAACCCGGTCGACCATCCTCTGGGCGGCGGCGAGGGCAGAAGCTCCGGCGGTCGGCATCCGGTTTCCCCGTGGGGTATGCCGAGCAAGGGGTACAAAACCCGCAAGCCGAAGAAGTCGTCCTCGAAGCTCATCGTCAAGCGCCGCGGGCAGAAGTAGGAGTATAACATGGCCAGATCTATTAAGAAAGGTCCCTTCGTTGACGGCCACCTTCAGAAGAAGGTTGAAGTCTCCAACGAGAACAAGGACCGCCGCGTTATAAAAACTTGGTCCCGCCGGTCTACGATTCTGCCGGAAATGGTCGGGCTCACCTTCGCCGTCCACAATGGCCGGAAGTTTATCCCCGTGTTCGTTACCGAGAACATGGTCGGGCACAAACTGGGCGAGTTTTCGCCCACCCGCACCTTCTTCGGCCACGCCGCGGACAAGAAAGCCAAGGGCAAGTAGGGAGTTCACCAATGGAAGCCAAAGCTATCGCCAAGTATCTTCGCGTGTCTGCACGCAAGGTGCGCATTGTGGCGGAGAACATCAAGGGCAAGCCCGTTGAGGACGCGTTGAACATCCTGAGGTTCACGCCCAAGAAATCGGCTAAGCTCATCAGCAAGGTGCTGTATTCGGCCATCGCCAACGCCGGTCAAGTGCCCGGCTGCGACGTGGACGCCCTCGTGGTCGGCAATGTGATGGTGAATGAAGGCCCTACCCAGAAGCGCATTATGCCACGCGCCATGGGCCGCGCCTATCGCATTCACAAGCCCACCAGCCACATAACTGTCATCGTGAAGGAAAAGTAGGGGGGCGCCATGGGTCAGAAAGTACATCCGATCGGGTTCCGCCTGGGATACAATAAGAACTGGCTTTCCCGCTGGTTCAGCAAGAAGGATTATCCGGCCTTCGTGCTCCAGGATGACCAGCTGCGTAAGTACGTTAAGAAGAAGCTCTACCACGCCGGTCTCTCCAAGATTGAGATCGAGCGTGCTGGCGGCAAGGTTCGCCTTGTGCTGCACACGGCCCGCCCGGGCATCGTCATTGGCCGCAAGGGCGCCGAGATCGAAAAGCTTCGCGATGACCTCAAGAAGGAATTCGGCTGCGACATCACCCTTGAGGTGAATGAGATCCGCCGTCCCGAGGTTGAAGCGCAGCTTGTGGCCGAGAGCATCGCCACCCAGCTTGAACGGCGCGTGGCCTTCCGCCGCGCCATGAAGCGCACGGTGGCTTTGTCCCGCAAGTTCGGGGCCGAGGGCATCAAGGTCGCCTGTGCCGGCCGCTTGGCCGGTGCTGAAATCGCCCGGTCCGAGTGGTATCGGGACGGCCGGGTTCCCCTGCACACCCTGCGCGCCGACATCGACTACGGGTATGCCATCGCCAAAACCACCTATGGCGTCATCGGCGTCCGTGTGTGGATCTTCAAGGGTGAGATTCTCGACGAGAGAGGTAAGTAATGCTCGCGCCAAAAAAACTGAAATACCGGAAGAAGCAAAAGGGCCGGATCAAGGGGCCTGCCGTTAAGGGCAGCAGCATCGCCTTCGGCGACGTGGCCTTGAAGACCCTGGAGCCCGGCAAGATATCGAGCCAGCAGATTGAGGCCGCCCGTATCGCCATCATGCGCCACATCAAGCGCGGCGGTAAGGTTTGGATCCGCATGTTCCCGGACTACCCGGTGACCAAGAAGCCCGCTGAAACCCGCATGGGTTCCGGCAAGGGCGCGCCCGAAGGCTGGGCCGCTCCTGTCCGCGCCGGCCGCATCCTTTATGAAGTGAAGGGTGTCGAGCTCGAGGTGGCCAAGACCGCGCTCACCCGCGCCATGCACAAGCTGTCTGTCAAGACCGTCATCGTGGTCAAGGAGGGGGCCGAGTAATGGAATCGAAAGATCTCCGCGCCCTGGACGCCGCCGAGCTGTCCACGAAATTGGCCGAGTTCCGCAAGGAGCTCTTTAACCTGCGCTTCCAGCATGCCACCGCGCAGCTGGAGAACACCCAGCGCATTCCCGCTGTCAAGAAAGTCATCGCGCGCATCCTGACCATTCAGCGCCAGCGCGAACTGGGAGCATAAGGAAATGGCTGATACCATCCACGAGAGCAACCGGCGCGTGCTGACCGGGGTTGTGGTGAGCGACAAGGCTGACAAGACCATCGTCGTCAGCGTTGCCACGCTCGTCAAGCACCCGTTGTTCAAAAAGTACATCCGTCGCCGCAAGAAGTTCATGGCCCATGACCCCAACAACGACTGCGGCATCGGCGATACCGTGACCATCATTGAGCATCGCCCCATGAGCGCCCGCAAGCGTTGGCATTTGTCTAAAATTGTTGAAAAAGCGGTGTAGGTGCTGCCATGATCCAGAGCGAAACCACTCTCGATGTCGCCGACAACTCCGGCGCCAAGCTGGTGTCCTGCATTAAGGTGCTGGGCGGCAGCAAGCGCCGCTACGCCTCGGTGGGCGACATCATCGTCGTAAGCGTCAAGGACGCCATTCCTCACTCCAAGGTGAAGAAGGGCGCGGTAATGAAGGCTGTTGTGGTCCGCACCACCAAGGAAGTCGGCCGCCCGGACGGTTCCTACATCCGGTTCGACAACAACTCCGCAGTTCTTTTGAACGCCGGCAACGAGCCCCTGGGCACCCGCATTTTCGGCCCCGTGGCGCGCGAGCTGCGTCAGAAGAACTTCATGAAGATCGTCTCCCTGGCCCCGGAAGTCCTGTAGGCTACCGGTATTGGGAGAAAAGGACAGCATCATGGACTGCAAGATTCGCAAAGACGACAAGGTGATGATCCTTGCCGGCAAGGACAAGGGCAAGATCGGCAAGGTGCTCAAGATCCTTCGCAAGAAGGACCGGGTCCTGGTCGAGGGCGCCAACAAGGTCAGCCGGCACACCAAGGCCAATCCCTATGCCAATCAGCCTGGCGGGATCATTGAGAAGGAATCCCCGATCCACGTTTCCAACGTGGCCGTGATCTGCAACGCCTGCGCCAAGGCCACCCGGGTCGGTTACCGGGTGAACGAGGAAGGCAAGAAAGTTCGCTTCTGCAAGAAGTGCAACGAAACCCTCCAGTAGGTGGCGCCATGAGACGGCTTGAAAAAGACTACAACGAACGGGTGGTTCCTGAACTCAAGAAGGAGTTCGGCTACAAGTGCTGCATGGAAATCCCCCGTGTCGAGAAGATTTCCCTGAATATCGGCCTGGGCGAAGCCAGCCAGAACTCCAAGCTCATCGACGAAGCCGTCGTGGAGCTGACCAAGATTGCCGGCCAGAAGGCGGTGGTCACCCGCGCCAAGAAGTCCATCGCGGCATTTAAGCTGCGCGAGGGACAGCCCGTTGGGTGCCGTGTGACGTTGCGCGGCGACAGCATGTGGGATTTCTACGATAAGCTGGTTTCCTTTGCTCTGCCGCGCGTGCGTGACTTCCGCGGCGTTCCTGACCGCGGCTTTGACGGCCGCGGCAACTTCACCATGGGCATCAAAGAGCACACGATCTTCTTCGAGCTCGAGATCGACAAGGTGGAGATGGTTAAGGGCATGAACATCACCATTTCCACCACCGCCAAGACGGACAAGGAAGGAAAGCTTCTGCTCGACCTCCTTGGCATGCCGTTTAAAAAATAGGAGGAAACCGGTTTGGCAAGGACGAGTCTCAGGGTGAAAGCCCAACGCAAACCGAAGTTCAAGGTCCGGGCGTACAATCGCTGCCCCATTTGCGGGCGTTCCAGGGCGTTTTTGCGCAAGTACGGCTGTTGCCGCATCTGTTTCCGCAACAAGTCCCTGGCTGGCGAACTCCCCGGCGTGCGCAAAGCCAGCTGGTAAGTCCAAGGAGTACTGACAATGTCTGTCGTTGATCCCATTGCCGACATGCTCGCGCGCATTCGCAACGCCCACGGCGCCTTCCACCAGAACGTGGAAATGCCCGGCTCGAAGATGAAGGCGGCCATCGCCGAGATCCTCAAGAATGAGGGCTACATCGTTGACTGCGCGAGCGCTGAAGGTTCGCTCAAGCTGACTCTTAAGTATGCCTCCGGCAAGCCCGCCATCAGCGGTCTTAAGAAGATCAGCACCCCGGGACGCCGCGTGTACGTCGGCGTCGAGGACATTCCCCAGGTTCAGAACGGCCTGGGGATCTGCATCCTGTCCACTTCTCGCGGCGTGCTCGCGGGCGGACAGGCCGTCGCCGACAAGATCGGTGGCGAACTTCTGTGTGAAATCTGGTAAAAGAGGTCAATCATGTCTCGAATCGGGAAAAAACCTGTTCCCATCCCTGCCGGGGTGGAGGTGAAAGTCGGCGCTGACGCCGTGCAGATCAAGGGCCCCAAGGGTTCCTTGTCCACCCCCGTGCACCCGAGCGTCACCTATGTGGTGGAAGGCTCCGAGGTCACGGTCAACCGTGTCGACGAAACCCGTTTGGCTCGCAGCCAGCACGGATTGCGTCGCACACTTCTCGCCAATTGCATCGAGGGCGTGACCAAAGGGTTCGCCAAGTCCCTCGAGGTCATCGGCGTGGGTTATAAGGTCGCTGTCCAGGGCAAGAAGGTCGTGCTCACCGTGGGCTTTTCGCACCCGGTTGAGTTTCCCTTGCCGCAGGGCATTGATGCAGCGGTTGACGGCACGAAGCTGAATTTGACCGGCATCGACAAGCAGCTTCTGGGTGAAGTGGCCGCGCAGATCCGCCGCGTGCGCCCGCCCGAGCCGTACAAGGGCAAGGGCATCAAGTATGCGGAAGAACACATCAGGCGCAAGGCCGGCAAGTCCGGTTCCAAAAAATAGCGGAGTGCGGCTATGAAGATGACCAAAGAACAAGCGCGGGCTCGCAGAAAGCTGCGCATCCGCAAGAAGGTGAGCGGCACCGAGCTGAAACCCCGTCTGGTGGTTTTTCGCTCCAATGTGCACATTTACGCCCAACTCGTGGACGACGAGACCGGCGCGACTCTGGCGAGTTCCTCCACGCTCATTCTGGCCCGTGCGGGCCAGGCCGCCCGTGCGAACCGCGAGGGTGCCGCCAGCGTTGGCAAGGACATTGCTGAAAAGGCCAAAGCCAAGAACATCGAGGCTGTGGTCTTTGATCGCAACGGCTACATTTACCACGGCCGAATCAAGGCCCTTGCCGATGGCGCCCGCGAGGGCGGCCTCAAATTCTAGGGTGGGTTGACATGGAACAGAACGATTCCGGTTTCATCGAAAAGATCGTGTATCTGAACCGCGTTGCCAAGGTCGTCAAGGGCGGCCGCCGGTTCAGCTTCAGCTGCCTGGTCGTCGTTGGCGACGGGCAGGGCAAGGTGGGCTATGGTCTGGGCAAGGCCAATGAAGTCCCCGAGGCTATCCGCAAGGCCACTGATCGCGCCCGCAAGGACATGATCGTCGTGCCTGTGCTGGACGGCACTCTGCCCTACGAGGTCCTTGGGCGCTTCGGCGCCGGCCGCGTCATGCTGAAGCCCGCCAGCCGCGGCACCGGCATCATCGCCGGCGGTCCGGTTCGCGCGGTCATGGAGGCCGTGGGCGTCCATGACATCCTGACCAAGGCCATCGGCACGTGCAACCCGCACAACGTGCTCCGCGCGACCATGTGCGGCCTTGCTTCCCTGCGCAGCGCGGACTCCGTTTCCGACGTGCGCGGCAAGACCCTGTCCACCCCCAGGAAGTAGCCCTGCGGGGTTCTAATACGAGGTTCGCCGTGATTACTGTTAAGCTCCTCCGCAGCCGCATCGGTTGTTCGCCCGCACAGCGTAAAACGCTGGAAGCTCTGGGCCTCAAGCGCATCCGGCAGGAAAACACGTTTGAGGAAATCCCGTCCGTTACGGGCATGATCGAGAAAGTGAAGCACCTGATTGAGGTGACCAAGTCATGAGACTGCACGAACTGTATCCCTTCCCGGAAGAGTATGCCCAGCGCAAGCGCGTTGGCCGTGGCCCTGGCTCCGGCTCCGGCTGCACTTCCGGTCGCGGCAACAAAGGTCAGAATTCCCGCTCCGGCGGCGGACGCCCCGCTTGGTTTGAAGGCGGCCAGATGCCTCTGGCCCGCCGTTTGCCCAAGCGCGGCTTCAAGAACATTCTGCGTGTGGAATACACCGCCATCAACCTTGACTATCTGCTCGCCGCCTTCCCTGGCGTCGAGGAGATCACCGTCGAGGCCATCTACGAACGCGGCCTGTGCAAGACCGGCTCTCCGCTGAAGATCCTCTCCCGCGGCGAGGTGACCGCCAAGGTCAGCGTCGAGGCGCATCGCTTCAGCGCTGCTGCGGCGGAGAAGATCACCAAGGCCGGCGGAACCGTCAAGGCGCTGGAAGGGTAGTCGGCCGTGGCGCTCTCCGGTGTTGAAAACCTCGCCCGTCTGCCCGAGCTGAAGAAAAAGCTCCTTTGGACCTTTATTCTTTTGGCCGTGTACCGCCTCGGGATCCACATCCCGGTGCCGGGCGTGGACAGCCATGCCTTGACGGAGTTCTTCAACAGCGCCTCGAACACTTTGTTCGGCCTGTTCGATATGTTCTCCGGCGGTGGCCTGAAGAAGCTGTCCATTTTCGCACTGGGCATCATGCCTTACATCTCCGCATCCATCATCCTGCAGCTGTTGACCGTGGTGAGCCCCGACCTCAAGCGGTTGTCCAAGGATGATGGCGCGGAGGGGCGCAAGAAGATCACCCAGTACACCCGGTATGGCACGGTGCTCATCACGTGCATTCAGGGCCTTGGCGTCGCCGTCGGCCTGGAGAGCATGTCCAGCCCCACGGGGCAGTCGCTTGTGCTCTTCTCCGGCTGGGGCTTCCGCATGGTGACCATGAT
>MNUQ01000143.1 GCA_001871085.1 Desulfovibrionaceae bacterium CG1_02_65_16 | reverse complement strand
CTGGCCGCCGCGCCCACGCCGGACGGCCAGCCCGTGCACGCCGTGTTCGTGCTGGCATCGCCCACGGTGCGCGCGCATTTGACCCTGCTTTCCCTGCTGGCCTCCGCCCTGCGCGACGCGGACTTCCGGCAGGCCGTGGCCGCGCGCGCGCCGGAGCACGCCCTGCTCGTGGCCGCCGCCGTGGCCGAGCACCTGCACACCGGAAAAAATGGGAGACACCCGTGATCCTCTTCGCCTGCTGCCTCGCCACCTTTCTGCTGGGCGCGCTGGCCGCGCTTTTGCCACGCTCGTACCGCGCGGCCAGCGCCATCGGCGCGGGCGCTTCCGTGCTGGGCTGCCTGCTCGGCCTCATCCCGGCGGCGCGGGCCCTTGTGGAGCCACAAGGCTGGGCGCTGACCCTGGCCTGGCCCCCGCCCTTCGGCCTGGGCAGTTTCGCCATCGACGGCGTCTCGGCCATGTTCCTCGTCCCGGCTTTGGCGCTCATCGGCCTGGCGGCGGTGTACGGCCGGGGGTATCTGGCGGACCAGGAGGGCAGGCGCAGGGCCGGGCCGCCGTGGTTCTTCTACAACATCCTCGCGGCGGCCATCACCGGCGTGTTCACCGCGCGCGATCCGCTCCTTTTGCTGTTGTGCTGGGAGGCCATGGCGCTGTCGTCCTATTTCCTCATCTGCCTGGAGGACGCCGACGGAGCCGTGCGCCGCGCCGGCCGCATTTACCTTGTGGCCTCCAACCTCGGCGCGGCCTTTCTGCTTGTGCTGTGCCTGCTGCCGGGCGCGGCCTGGCCGCCCGTGCTGGGCGCGGCGGACGCGGGCCTGGCTTCCAGCCTGGGCGGCATGACGCCTGTCGCCATCCCGGCGGGCGCGATCTTTCTCCTGGCGCTGGTCGGCTTCGGGTCCAAGGCGGGCCTGGCCCCCCTGGGCGTGTGGCTGCCGGAGGCGCACCCCGCCGCGCCCAGCCATGTTTCGGCCGTGCTCTCCGGCGTCATGATCAAGACCGGCGTGTACGGCATTCTGCGCGTACTGCTGGCCCTGCCGCCGCAACCCTGGTGGGGCTGGACCCTGCTGACGCTCGGCGGGGCCACCGCCGTGCTCGGCGTGGCCGGCGCGCTGGGCCAAAGCGAGCTCAAACGCCTGCTCGCATGGTCGAGCATGGAGAACGCCGGGCTCATGCTGCTAGGCCTGGGTCTGGGCGCCCTCGGACGCGCCTTTGACGAACCTGTGGTGGCGGCCCTGGGGTTTGGCGCGGCGCTGGTGCACATGGTCAACCACGGGGTGTTCAAATCCCTGCTCTTTCTCGGCGCGGGCAGCGTGCTGCACGCCACGGGCGAGCGCCGCATGGACCGCCTCGGCGGGGTGCTGGGCCGCATGCCGGTGACGGGCGCGACCTTCCTGGCGGCGGCGCTGGGCATCTGCGGCCTGCCGCCGCTGGGCGGATTCGCCTCGGAGCTGGTGCTGGGCCTGTGCGCATTAAAGGGTCTGCTTCTGCCGCAGCCCGGCCTGGACATCCCGAGTCTGGCCGCGCTGGCGGCGCTTATTTTGTGCGCGGGCATGGCGGCGGCGGCCTTTTCCGGGGCCTTCGGCGTGGTGTTTCTGGGCGCGCCCCGCGGCGAGACGGCGCAGCATGCCCACGAGTCTCCGCGCGCCATGCGCGCGCCCATGTTGATTCTGGCCGCGCTGGTGCCGCTGCTGGGCATTCTCGCGCCGCTGGTGCTGCGCGCCGCCCTGCGCGCGCTTGCCCCCGCCATCCCCGGGGCGGAGGCCCTGGGCGCGCCCACCGTGGAGGCCCTCACCACGGCAACGCTGGTTTTCGGCCTGCTGTTCGCGCTGCTGGGCGGGCTGCTGCTGCTGCGCCGGGCGCTGCTGCGCGGGCGCGACGTGCGCACCGGCCCCACCTGGGACTGCGGCTACGCCGCGCCCACCGCGCGCATCCAGTACACCTATTCCTCCTTCACCCAGCCCCTGGCGGAGATGTTCCACGCGCTCACCGGCCCCACCGGGGTCCTCACGCGGCCCTGGGGCCTGTTCCCCGCGCGGGCCGGCCACGTGGCCGAGAGCGAGGACCGCATGCTGAACGGTTTCTTGGCCCTGTTCGGATTCATCGACGCCAAGCTGGAGGCCCTGCACCGGCTGCAGCAGGGACAGGTGCACGTGTACGTGCTCTACATAGCGGCCACGCTGGTGGCTTTGCTGGCCTGGGGGCTGTGGTGAGCGCCGCCGTGGACATGAACATGCTGGGGGGCGCGCTGCTGCGCATGGCCGCCGGGCTGACGCTTTGCCCGCTGCTCTTCGGCGTCATCAACCGCGTCAAGGCCCTGTTCGCCGGCCGGCGCGGCCAGCCCCTGCTGCAAACGTATTACGACCTGGCCAAGCTGCTGCGCAAGGGCGCGGTATACAGCGGCGCCACCTCCTGGGCCTTCGGCCTTGGACCGGCGGCCGGGCTGGCATGTTGCCTGTGCGCCCTGGCGCTGGCCCCCCTGGGCGGCCAGCCGGGGCTGTTCTCCTTCGAGGGCGACCTGTTCCTCTTTGCGGGGCTCTACTCCTTGGGGCGTTTTTTGACGGCCACGGCCGCGCTGGACACGGGGTCGAGCTTCGAGGGCATGGGCGCCAGCCGCGAAATGCAATTTGCCGTGCCCGCAGAGCTGGCGCTGATTCTCGGCTTCGTGGCCCTTGCCCAGGCCACGGGCGACTACTCCCTGGCGGGCATTCTGGGCAGGCTGGACCTGGCGCGTTGGCAGGCCTGCGGCCCGGTGCTGGCCCTCACCGCCGCCGCGCTCTTCCTGGTGCTTTTGGCGGAGACCTGCCGCATCCCCGTGGACGACCCCAACACCCACCTGGAGCTGACCATGGTCCACGAGGTGATGGTGCTGGACCACAGCGGGCCGGACCTGGCGTTCATTGTGTACGGGCAAGCCCTGAAAATGTGGACGCTGGGCGCGGTGCTGGCCGGGCTGGTCATTCCCGCGCGCGGCGGCGAGGCGTCGTCCATGCTGCTGGGCGCGGTTTGGGGCGTGGCCGGCATTTTCGGCCTGGCGGTCGTCATCGGCATCGTGGAGTCGAGCATGGCCCGGCTGCGCCTCTTGCTGGTGCCGCGTCTGCTGGTGGGGGCCACGGCCCTTTCCGGCCTGGCGCTCATCCTATTATTGAGGTGACGCGATGCTTTCGCTGGTGGAGCTGATTCTTGTCGGCCTGGTGCTGACGAACCTGGTGCTCTTGGGCACCAGCCGCATAGGCCTGTGCATCCGCATGGTGGCCTTCCAGGGCGTGGGGCTGGCGCTGCTGCCCCTGCTCGGGCTTGAGGCGCTCTCGCCAGAGCCGCTGGTCATTTCCGGGGCCACGGCGCTGCTCAAGGGCTGGATTTTCCCGCTGCTGCTGTTCCGCTCGCTGGAAAGCGCGCACGTGCGCGCCGAGGTGGAGCCCTACGTGGGCTACTCCAACTCGCTGCTGTTCGGCGTGGCGGCGCTGGCGGTCTCGGTGTGGCTGGGCGGGCGCGTGCCCGTGCCCGGGCCGGGCGTGCCCTCGCTGCTCACCCCGGTGGCTTTCTTCACCATCCTCGTGGGGTTGTTCGTCATCGTCACGCGGCGCAAGGCCGTAAGCCAGGTGGTGGGCTACCTGGTGCTGGAGAACGGCATCTTCGCCTTTGGCGCGGTGGCCCTGCGCAAGGCCCAGCTGCTGGTGGAAATGGGCATTCTGCTCGACGTGTTCGTGGCCGTGTTCGTCATGGGCATCGCCATCTTCCGCATCAACCGCGAATTCGACCACATCGACGCCGACCGTCTGGCGTCGTTGAAGGAGTAAGGGGAAATGCCCGCCAGATGGACCATCCTCGCGCCCGCCGCGGCCGGGGCGGCGGCCTTCGTCATTCCAGACAACCGCACCCGGCGCGGATTGCTGGTCGGCACGGCCGTGGCGCACCTGGCGCTGACGCTTTACGCCTTCCGCGCCCCGTCGCGGGCCATTTTCGAGGGCGCGCTGCTGCTGGACGACCCGGGCCGGCTGTTTCTGCTGGCCACCAGCGTGCTGTTCATCGCCGCAGCCTTCTACTCCGCCGGCTACCTCAAACGCGAGGCCAGCGGCACCCGGCCGGACATGGTGGAGGGGCGGCTGTTCTCCAACTCGCCCGAGGCGCGCTTCACCGGCTGCCTGCTGCTCTTCTTGGCGGCCATGAGCTTTGTGTGCCTGGCGCAGAACCTTGGCCTGCTCTGGGTCGGCGTGGAGGCCACGACACTGGCCTCGGCCCCGCTGGTGTACTTCCACCGCCACCACAGGTCCCTTGAGGCCACGTGGAAGTACCTGCTGCTGTGCTCGGTGGGCATCGCCCTGGCGCTGTTCGGCACGTACATGCTGGCGCTTTCCGGCGGGGGCGAGGTGTCCCTTGGCCTGCCCGCGCTCATGGCCGCCGGCCCCACGCTCAACCCGGTGCTGCTCAAGGCTGCCTTCGTGTTTCTGCTGGTGGGCTACGGCACAAAAATGGGCCTGGCCCCCATGCACACCTGGCTGCCCGACGTGTACAGCGAGTCGCCCTCGGTGGTGGCGCTGCTTTCAACAAGCCTGCTCAATGTCTCGTTCCTGGCGATTCTGCGCGTGCGGCAGGTGCTGTGCGCCGCCGGGCAGGCCCAGTTCGGCAACGACCTGCTCGTGTTTCTGGGCCTCACCAGCATGGGCTGGGCCGCCATCTTCCTGCTGCGCCAAACGGACTACAAACGCCTGCTGGCCTACTCCAGCGTGGAGCACATGGGCATTCTGGCCTTTGGCGCTGGCATAGGCGGGGCGGGCATGTTCGGCGCGCTTTTGCATCTCTTCGCCCACGGCGTGGCCAAGGGCGCCATGTTCCTGCTGGCCGGCAACGTGCTGGCCGCCTACATGACCAAGAACGTTTCCGGCGTGCGCGGGTTGGTGCGCGCCCTGCCGTATTCCGGCCCGCTCTGGGTGGCCGGGGTGCTGGCGCTTGTGGGCATGCCGCCCTTCGGCGCCTTCGTCAGCGAGCTGACCATCCTGCGCTCGGCCCTGGCGGGTGGACGCTACACCCTGGCCGGAATCTTTTTGCTGCTGCTTTCCGTGGCCTTCATCGGCATCACCACGGCCTGCCTGCGCATGGCGCAGGGCAACCGCGCCGCGGCAGCGGCCGCCACTCCCGCAGAAGCCGCCGCTACGGCCAAACCGATGCGCGAACACTGGAGCGCCGTACTGCCGCCCCTGGCGCTTCTGGCCTGCGCGCTTTTGCTCGGCCTGTTCCACCCCGCGCGCCTGGCCGAGGTCATGGTCTCCGCCGCGCGCATCACCGGAGGATTCTAGCCGTGCGCAACGCCCAGGCCGTTCCCCTGCGCGAAATTCCGCTGCTGCCGGCGGAGGAGTTCTGCACCGAGGTGCTGGAGGCCGTGCTGCACGAGGCCCGGCTCTCGGCCCTGTTCTGCGCGCCGGCCGGCGGCGAGCTGCGGCTCTTCGCCATCCTGGCGGAGGACCGCCTCGGCGTGCTGCACGCCATCAGCGCCCCGGCGGGCCACGCGTACCCCTCGCTCACGCCCGACTGTCCCCAGGCGCATCTTTTTGAACGCGAGATCTTCGAGACCTGGGGCGTCACGCCCCTTGGCCACCCCTGGCTCAAGCCCGTGCGCTTTCCCCGCAAGGATCCCGACGGCGCGCCCCACGCCGGCCCGGAAATCGGCCTGACCCACTTCATGCAGGCGCAGGGCGAATCCACCCACGAGGTGGCCGTGGGCCCGGTGCATGCCGGCATCATCGAACCCGGGCACTTCCGCTTTCTCTGCCACGGCGAGGATGTGCTGCACCTGGAGATATCGCTGGGCTACCAGCACCGCGGCGTGGAGCGCGCGCTTGTGCAGACCGGGTCCGGCGGGCCGCGCTTCGTGCAGCTGGCGCAAACCCTCGCCGGCGACACCACCGTGGGCCACACCATCGCCGCCTGCCAGAACCTGGAGGCCCTTTCCGGCTGCCGGGTGCCGGCCGGCGCGCAGATGCTGCGGGCCATCGGCCTGGAGATGGAGCGGCTGGCCAACCACGCGGGCGATTTGGGCGCGCTGGCCATGGACATGGGCTACCTCCCCACCTCGTCCTTCCTCGGCCGCATCCGGGGCGACTTCTTGAACATGACGGCCAAGCTCTGCGGCAGCCGCTTCGGCCGTGGCCTCGTGACGCCCGGCGGCACCGGCTGCGACCTGGACAAAAAACGCGCAGGCGAGGTGCTGGCCCATCTGCGCGAGGTGTTTCCGCAGGCCATGGAGTCCGTGGAGCTGTTGTGGAGCACGCCCTCGGTCATTTCCCGCCTGGAGCGCACCGGCGCGGTCTCACGCGTGGACGCCCTGGCGCTTGGCCTTGTGGGCGTGGCCGCGCGCGCCTGCGACGTGGAGATCGACGTGCGCCAGGACTACCCCACAGGGGCCTACGCCTACGCGCACGTCCCCGTGGCCACGGCGCAAACCGGCGATGTTTCCGCCCGGACCTTTGTGCGCCACATGGAGCTTCTGCACGCCGAAAAGTTTTTGGTGGAGCATCTTACCCACCTGCCCGACGCCGCCGGGCCGTCCGGCGGCTTCAGCGCCCCGGTGCGCGCCCTGGCCCCGGAGAGCCTGGCCGTGAGTTTGGTGGAGGGCTGGCGCGGCGAAATCTGCCACGTGGCGCTGACGGACGAAAACGGCCGCTTCGCCGCGTACAAGGTGGTGGACCCCAGCTTCCACAACTGGGCCGGGCTGGCCATGGCCCTGCGCAACCAGCAGATTTCGGACTTCCCCATCTGCAACAAGAGCTTCAACCTGTCCTATTGCGGGCACGATCTGTGAGGCCGCGCCCATGATCCAGCACGTCTTCGCCCGACTGCGCCAGGGCCGGCGCACCCTGCCCTTCCCCAAGATCATGCCCGCCCTGCCCGACCGCTACCCCGGCCGGCCCGAGGTGGATCCCGCCGCCTGCGACGGCTGTCAGGCCTGCCTGCCCGCCTGCCCCAGCGGCGCGCTAAGCCTTGAGGGCGGCCTGTGCCTTGATTTGGGACGCTGCCTGCTCTGCGGGGGCTGCGCGGCCGCCTGCCCACGCGGGGCCATCACCTTCACCGGCGATTTCCGCCAGGCCGCCAGCCGGCGCGAGGACCTGCTCCTGCGCGGTCAGCCATTCGCCCTGGCCAAGCCGCTGGAGCAAAAGCGCCTGCGGCTTTTCGAACGCTCGCTGACCCTGCGGCAGGTGAGCGCCGGAGGCTGCGCCGCCTGCGAGCTGGACACCAACGTCCTGGGCACACTGGTGTACGACCTGGGGCGCTTCGGCATCCGCTTCGCTGCCTCGCCGCGCCACGCCGACGGCGTGCTCGTCACCGGGCCGGTGACGGAGAACATGCGCCTGGGGCTGGAAAAAACCTGGGCCGCCGCGCCGGAGCCACGCGTGGCCATCGCTGTCGGCGCCTGCGCCATCTCCGGCGGGCTCTACGCCGGCCAAACCGAGGCCCATGACGGCTGCACGGGCTTCGTGCCCGTGGATTTGTTCGTGCCCGGCTGCGCGCCGCATCCCTGGACCATTCTCGACGGGCTGCTGCGGCTGCTCGGCCGCGCGGAGCAGGGCTGACCCCTTCTGGGGCTTTCACGGAAGACTCGCCCAACGCTCAGAAGAGCCCTTTCGGCCCCTTGCCGAAAGAACGGCAGACCACAAGGCGGAGCCCATTCAGGGCCCAGTCAGGCGGGCTCAGGCGGCTTCTTGGCGGGGGAGGCTCTGGCTCTGTTCGGGCCGAAACAAGCGGATTACGCGTCGCCGGGGGACGGCGGCGGAGCGGCGGGCAGGCGCAGCACCACGCTGGTGTAGCCAAGCTCTTCGGTGTCCAGCGCAAGCGTTCCGCCCAGGGTGCGCACCATGAGCCGCGCCGAATAGGTGCCCAGCCCGGTGCCGTGGGTCTTGCCCCAGGTGGCGTACTTTTCGAAAAACCGGTCGCGAACGGCGATGGGCACCTCGCCCTTGTTGCGCAGCGTCAGCACGGCCGTCTCGCCCTCCAGCGCCAGCGTCACAGCCAATTCTTCGCCATCGGGCGAGGCCTCGGCGGCGTTTTTGAGCAGGTTGGAGAGCACCGCGTCCAGCAGGCGGCGTTCGCCAAACACGTAGAACGGCCCGGCGGGACAGTCGGAGCGCACGGTCAGCCGCAGGCTCTTGCCCTCCACCAACACGCGCAGCTCCCCGCGCAGGCCTTCCACCACGGCGCACAGGTCCACCGGGACCAGCCGCGGCACAAAGGCGCCCACCTCCATGGCGTGCAGGTCCAGCGCCAGGGCGATAAGCTCCTGCATGCGCCGCGCAAGCGTGCGCACCTCGTTCACCACCTGGATCTGCTCCGGGTTAAGCGTGCCCAGAAGCTCCAGCAGCTCCATGGCGTTTTGCACGGAGCCCACCGGGCTTTTAAGGTCGTGGCGCACCACGCTCTCAACGTCGGTTCGCAGGGCCTCGGCCTTTTTGCGCTCGCTGATGTCACCCATGACGCCAAGATAGCCGCTGAAGCGGTTCGAGGCGTCGGTCATGGGCCGAATGCGGCACAACATCCACTGGCCCAGGCCCTGGGCGTTCACCACGCGCAGCTCGCGCTCCATCTCCTGCTTGCGCAAGAGCGCCGCGCGCCAAGCGGTCATAAAGTCCTCGCGGTCGGAGGGCAGCACAATGTCCAGCCAGCGCTCGCCGGAAAGTTCCGCCAGCGACCGGCCGGTCTGCCGCTGCATGCGCTCGTTGGCGAACACCAGCCCCCCGTGCGAATCGGTCTCGAACACGCCCACCGGCGCCTGCCGGATGAGTCCGGCCAGCCGGCGCTCGCTTTGGCGCAGGGCCAGCTCCGCCGCACGCTGGGCGGTCACGTCGCGCCCCATGGAAAGCACGCCGAGACCCTGGCCGTCGGAATCGACCACCGCGGTTTTGACCACGCTGATCCAGAGATCCAGCATGCCGGGCTGCATGCGCTGGGTGAAGCTCACCGGCTCGCGCGTTTCACGCGCCAGGGCGCTGGTGGAAAGCTGAATGCGCAGATCCTCGCCCGAAAAGGCGGCGGCGAGGGGCTGCCCCAGCAGCTCCTTGGGGGTGCGCCCCACATGCTGGCAAAAGGTCTGATTCAGCTCACGGATGATGTCGGCCTCGTCCGTGATGACGATGCAGTCCTGGGCGGACTGCAACATGGCGCGCAGCAGGCCCTCGCTCTTGCGCAACGCCGATTCGATCTTGCGCCCACGCGTGATGTCGCGGCTGATGGAGACCACGCCGAGGCACTCGCCCTCGGCATCGTACACCGGGGATTTGTGCACGCTTATGCAGCGCTTGCCCTCCGGCGCCTCCTGCTCCACCTCGTAGGTCACGGTGGACTGGTCAGCCAGAATGCGCCGGTCCATCTGCACATGGCGGGTGGCGGCGCGCCGGTCGAAGATATCCTTGCCCTTGCGGCCCAGCACCTCGTCGCAGGGCTGGCCCACCAGCCGGCAAAAGGCCGGATTGACCTCGCGGTAATACCCCGCGGCGTCGCGGAAGCTGATGCCGTCGCCCGCGGAATCGAGAATGGCCCGCAGCAGCGTTTCGCTCTTGGCCAGCGAGCGCTCGGCCTCCCTGCGGGGGGTGATGTCGTGGCAGATGAAGAACAGGCAGGAGCGGCCGTTCTCAAGGGTGATGGGCGCGGCGTTGAGCTCAATATCCCGCACCTCGCCGCTTCTGAGCCGGTGACGGCTGGCGTAGCGTTTGCCGCCGGCGGCAAGCAGCCGGGTCAAAAGCTCGCGCAGGCGGTCCTGCGGCAGCAGACTGATTTCCGAGGGGGACATGCCCCCCAGCTCCTTGGCGTCATAGCCGTAGAACTCGCAAGCGGCGGGGTTGGCGCTGATGATCTCGCCCGTGCCGGGATCAATGAGGAACATCATCGCCTG
>MNUQ01000137.1 GCA_001871085.1 Desulfovibrionaceae bacterium CG1_02_65_16 | reverse complement strand
CGGCGGTGGCCCTTTCGGCCTGCGGCCTGCCGCCGGCGCCCATGACATTTTTGGGCTTTTTGCCCCGGCAGAAGGGCCAGACGAAAAAATTGCTGGCCCGGCACGCGGCCACGGGCGCGAGCTTGGTGTTTTTTGAGCGCAAGGACCGCCTGCCCGCCACCCTGGCCCTGGCGGCCGAGGTGCTGGGCGACCGTGAATTTGCCGTGTGCCGGGAATTGACCAAGCAATACGAGGAGTTTATTTTGGGCCGTCTGGGCGACCTCGCCGCCGCGCCGCTGGATGTGCTGGGCGAGGTGACGGTGGTCATCGGCCCGGAGGACCTTTCCGGCGGGCTTGCAGCCGGCGGGCTTGCAGCCGGCAGCGGCGACGACGGGGCGCATGTCCCGGCCGATCCCGCCGCGACGTTCGCGTCCGTGCTGGCCGAGGAGCGCGCCCAGGGCGGCAAGCCGAAGGAGATTGCCCGCCGCGTGGCCGTGCGGCTTTGCGGCGCCCTCACCGCCAAGGAGATTTACGAGAGGATGACGCGGCATGAGTGAGCCCGGCATGGACGATTTGGGCAGAGCGCTGGCCCTGGCGCTGGAAAACCGCGCGTTGGACGACGCGGCCCTGGCCGCCGTGACGGACTGCGCGCCGGCGGATTTGCCGCGCCTGCTCGACGGCGCGCGGGCCGTGCGCCGCAAATTTCTGGGCGGGGCGCTCTCGCTGTGCGCCATCATCAACGCCAAAAGCGGCGCCTGCACAGAGGACTGCGCCTTTTGCGCCCAGTCCTCCCGGCACCACACGCAAAGCCCGCGCCACGGCTTCCTCGATCCAGGGGAGATAGGCCGGGCGGCGGCGGAAATGCGCGCGCGCGGGGCGCAGCGCTTCGGCATTGTGGCCAGCGGGCTGGCCCCCAGCGACGGCGATTTCGACAAGCTGCTGCGCGCGGTGGAGCTTGTGGCCGCAGCCGGCCTCGCGCCGGATGTCTCCGTGGGCGTTCTGACCCGCGAGCGCCTGCGCCGGCTGAAGGACGCCGGGCTCTCGGGCGTGCACCACAATCTGGAGGTGGCGCGCAGCTTTTTCCCGCACATCTGCACCACCCATGACTACGAAGACGACGTGGCGGCGGTGCGCTTGGCGCTTGCGGAAGGACTTTTCGTCTGCTCCGGCGGCATCTTCGGCCTTGGGGAAAGCTGGGCGCAGCGCGCGGAGCTGGCGGCCACCCTGCGGGAGCTGGGCGTTGTGAACGTGCCCATGAATTTTTTGATTCCCATTGCGGGCACGCGCATGGAGCACCGGCCGGTGCTGGCCCCGGCGGAGGCCCTGCGCATCCTGGCGTTGTTCCGGCTGATGCTGCCCGCGGCGCACCTGCGCGTGTGCGGCGGCCGGGGCACGGTGTTCGGCCCGGCCGGGGAGGCCGGCCAGCGCGCCGTCTTCGACTCCGGCGCCAGCGGCGTCATGATCGGCGACTACCTGACCATAGCCGGCGCGCCGCCCGAGGCCGACCTCGCTCTCGCGCGCGCCATGGGCTTCGACCTCGCCGACACCGCAGCGGGCGGACGGGAGTAGGGCATGTCGCTGCGCGAACAGTTCTGGAGCGAGCGCGGCAAGGCGTACCTGAGCTGTTTTTTGCGCACGTATCTTGTGGGCGCGTCCATGAATCCGCGCGGGCTTATGAGCGTGGGCCTGCTCTACGCCATGCAGCCGGGGCTGTGGATCATCCACCGCGAGCCCAAGGCGCGCGAGCAGGCGCTCAAGCGTTATGCGCGGCACTTCAGCTCGCATCCGTTCTGGGTGCCCTGCCTGGTGGGCATTTTTCTGGCGGTGGAGGCGGACATAGCCGGCCGCAGGCTCCCCCCGGATGCGCTTGAAAAGGTCAAAAACACAACAAGTTACACGCTTTCGGCCATTGGCGATTCGGTATTCGCGGGCAGCCTGCTCATTTTTTGGGTCCTGTTCACCTCGTGTTTGCTGCTGCTGGGCCAGCGGGCGTTGCCCTTCACCCTGGGGCTGCTCTTTTTTCTTGGATTGCAAGCCTTCCGCGTGTACACTTTTCTTGGGGGCATCCGCAGGGGCTTCAGCTTTCTCTCGGAACTGAAGCGCTGGGACCTCATCAATTGGGGCCGGCGCATAAAGTTTGCGAATGCGGCTCTTTTGTTGTGCCTGTGGGCGCAATTGTTTCCCGCGGGCGACGCCCAGACCTGGGTCTGGGGCATGGGCGCGCTGGCCTTGGCCGGCGTGATCTCCCTGCGGCCGGTGCTGCCCCGCTGGCTGGTGGCGGGCGTTGTGTTCGCCGCGCTTTCCGCCCTTCCCTGGCTGATGCAGCGCGCCAGCGGCCTGCCCCCCCTGGGCAT
The DNA here is from genome assembly GCA_001871085.1 of Desulfovibrionaceae bacterium CG1_02_65_16. GTDB lineage: Bacteria > Desulfobacterota > Desulfovibrionia > Desulfovibrionales > Desulfovibrionaceae > Humidesulfovibrio. The sequence continues at coordinate 3,021 of MNUQ01000137.1, read as the reverse complement.
GCCCTGACGCGCCAGACCCGTGTGACGGATAAGGAACAGCGGTTGAAGAGCATGACGGACACAAGCGGCACCCCCCCTTCCGAGGCCAGTGCCGGAGAGGATTGCGTGCGGCAGGTGCTGGTGGCCAACCAACTGGGCTTGCACGCGCGACCCGCCAGCCAGATAGCCCGCGAGGCCCAGGGCTTTGCCGCCAGCATCAGTCTGGTGGGGCAGGGACAGACCGTGGATGCCAAAAGCATCCTCGATGTGTTGACCTTGGCCGCAGGCCCGGGCAGCACCATAGAAATCCGCGCCAACGGCAACGACGCCGAGGCGGCCGTGGAGAGCATTTCACAACTGTTTGCCGCAAGGTTCGGGGAGAAATAGTGGCCAGAGCCATCGTTCGCGGCATATCGGTTTCGACCGGCTTCGCCATTGGCAAGGCCGTGTTCGTGAACCGCCGGCACCACTCTGACGTTCCCCGCCAGGCCATCGCCTCGGACCTTGTGCCTGCGGAGGAGGAGCGCTTGCGCCAGGCCTTCACCGGCGTGGAGGCCGAGCTGGAGAGCGCCCGGGATCGTATTCCCGCCGAGTTGGCCGAGCACCGGCACATCCTTGACTCGCACCTGATGATTTTGAAGGACCCCAAGCTTTGCGCCACCGCGGCCAAGCTGGTGCGCGAGCTGGGCGTCAACGCCGAGTGGGCGCTGGAGAAGGCCGTGGCCGAGGTGGAGAAGGCCTTCGGCCTGCTCGACGACCTCTACATCCGCGAGCGCCTGCAGGACGTGCGCGTCATGAGCGACCGCGTCATGGCGCGGCTCATGGGCACCGTGCGCGAGCTGCTCAAGGTGGAGGGCCGCGTCATCATCATGGCCCACGACCTGACCCCCGCCGACACGGTGATGCTCGAGGTGGGCAAGATCATGGGCTTCGCCACCGCCCAGGGCGGCAAGACCTCGCACACCGGCATCATGGCCCGCACGCTGGGCATTCCCGCCCTTGTGGGCGCGGGCGACCTGGAGGAGGCCGTCAACGACGGCGACCTGGTCATCATCGACGGCGTGGGCGGCCGCGTGCTGGTGGACCCCGACGAGGAGGAGCTCACCGAGTTCAACGAGCTGGCCAGCCAGTTCGAGGACTACCAGCGCCGCATTTACCGCGGCTGCCAGCTCCCGGCGGAGACCATCGACGGCTACCGCGTGCAGGTGCTGGCCAACATCGAGCTCATTGAGGAAGTGGCGGCCGTGCTGGACAACGGCGGCGAGGGCATTGGCCTGTACCGCACGGAATACAGCTACCTCAACCGCACCGACCTGCCCGGCGAGGACGAGCTGGCCGACAAGTACGCCGACCTCGCGGCCATAATGAGCCCGCGCAAGGTCATTTTCCGCACCCTCGATCTGGGGGCGGACAAGTTCATCGCCAGCTTCGGCCCGCTGGACGAGGCCAACCCGGCCATGGGCCTGCGCGCCATACGCTTTTGCATGCAGCATCCGCAGCTGTTCAAAACGCAGCTCAAGGCCGTGGCCCGCGCCAGCGCCTATGGCAACGTCTCGCTCATGTTCCCCATGATCTCCGGCCTGCGGGAGGTGCGCCGCGCCAAGGCCAAATTGCGCGAGGCTCAGGAGGAGCTGCGGGCAGAGGGCAAACGCTTCAACCCCGACATGCCCGTGGGCATCATGATTGAGCTGCCCGCGGCGGTGATGATGGCGAGCATGCTGGCAGAGGAAGTGGATTTCTTCAGCATCGGCACCAACGACCTCATCCAGTATTCGCTCGGCATAGACCGCACCAACGCCCACGTGAGCTACCTGTACCAGCCGCTGCACCCGGCGGTTCTGCGCAGCATCAAGCACGTGGTCGACGCCGCGCACCAGGCCGGCATAGAGGCCAGCCTCTGCGGCGAGGTGGCCAGCGACCCCTTTTGCGTCCCCATCCTCATGGGCATGCAGATCGACTGCATCTCCCTTTCGCCCCAGGCCATTCCCGGCATCAAACGCGTCATCCGGCAGGCCCGCATGAGCGAGTGCAAATCGCTTCTGCGCGACGTGTTGGCCTGCCGCACGGTGAACAAGATCAACCGATTGGTGCGCGACACGATCTTCCACAAATATCCTGAGGAGCTGAATTTCTTTGCATCCCTTCTGGATAACGACGACCTCGGCGGCTAGCACATGAGCCCAAGCCCCAATCGCCACGCGGGCGAAAAACTTATCGCCACCAACAAGAACGCGCGGCGCCTCTATGAATTCATAGAGGTGCTGGAGGCGGGCATCGCGCTCATGGGCTCGGAGCTCAAGAGCCTGCGCGAGGGCCGCGTGAACTTCATGGACGGCTACGTGCGCTTTCAGAACCACGAGGCCTGGCTGACGGGCGTGCACATAGCGCCCTACGTCAACGCCGGCATGGACCCGCACGAGCCCACGCGCGAGCGCCGGCTGCTGCTGCACCACCGCGAAATCGACAAGTTGCAGGCCGCGGCGGCCCAAAAGGGCCTCACCATCGTGCCCGTGCGCCTGTACTTCAAAAACGGCCGAGTGAAGCTCGAAATAGCCCTCGGCCGCGGCAAAAACGTGCATGACCGCCGCGACGACCTCAAGGAACGCGACCTGAACCGCGACACCGCCCGGCAGCTGGCGGACTACAAGCGCGGCTGACGCAACCCCGCCCGCCCGGCGGGTCCCCCTGGATCCCCCATGAGCACCCTCGTTTCCGCCCTCGCTCCGGCGCACCTGCGCTTCCTCGAATCCCTGTTCCCCGGCGAGGAGCTCATCACCGACCCCGTGCCCATGGCCGTGTTCGGGGCGGACTCCAGCCGGCGTTCGGCCATGCCCTGGGCTGTGGTGCGCCCCCGCAAGGAGGAGCAGATCGTCGAGCTCCTGAAGTGGGCCGACGCCGAGCGCGTGCCCCTGGTGCCCCGGGCGCGCGGCACCGGCATGAGCGGCGGGGCGGTGCCGGCCTTTGGCGGGATCGTGGTCTCCTGCCTGTGGCTCAACCGCGTGCTCGACGTGGACGCCGACGACTTCGCGGCCGAGGTGGAGC
>MNUQ01000093.1:4766-27655 GCA_001871085.1 Desulfovibrionaceae bacterium CG1_02_65_16 | reverse complement strand
CGAAGACGTCGTGACGTAAGAGCCGTCCGTAATTTTGAAGGACCCGAGCCCATCCAGCGTGCGCAGCACATCCTGGTCGGTCGCCCCCGCGCCGGTCAGGTCGAGGAAAAGGTCCGCCTTGCCGGTGACGACTTCCTTGCCCGCCCAGCCGAGCATGAATCCCCCGGCCTGAAAATTCTTGGCCACCAGAGCCAGGCGCGTTTGCATGCCGCCGGGAACCACCTGCGCCGAAAACTCGCCATAAATCGTGCCGCCGTAGAAGGACCCGCCCAGCGGCTTCATGAGCAGCGAACCTCCGTGGGCGGAAAGCGTGGTTTTGCAGTCACGCGTGGTGAGCCCTTTGTACTTGAAGCTGCGCAAGGCGATAGTGCCGTCCATGTTCAGGGATTGCAAGGTCTCCACCGGCAGGGGCTCCGGAGTGGGCCTCTCCGGCTTCACGCCGCGCTTCGGCGGTTCCGGCGCGGGCAGGTAGCGGTCCAGGTCGAAGTTGCCGCCGGAAAGCGACAGGGTCTGCCTCGGCGTGTCGAAATTCTGCACCGCGTAGGAGCCGCGCAGGGGCATGTCGTCCAGCTGGGCGCTTAGGTTCGACAGAGAGACGCCCTTGCCCGTGACGGTCATGTCCGCCTCGCCGCTGAAACGCGTCAACGCGCGCTTGTCCGCGGACTTTGGCGGCCGCGAGCCCAGCGCAACCAGCACCCGCCTGGGATCCCCCTCCTGGCAGCGTACATGCCCGGAAAGGCTGAAGTTGGACCCGAGCACCTTGGTCCCTGTCAGCGGCGCGGAAAGAGTGAGCCCGCAGGCCGAGAGCGAGGCTGAGGAAAAATTGGCCGTTTGCGCGCCAAAGTCCAGCGAGCCCCTGGCGGCAAAGTCCGCCTCGTTTTCGCCCCGGGGCAAGAACCACCCCTTGAGCCGGCCGGAAAGACTTGCCCCGCTCAGCGTCACCCGGTTCTGCCTCTCGCGCGCAAGGCCTGCGACCTTCACGTCGAGATTAAGCAGCGGCTTGGTGCCCACGGCCGAGAGACCGCCGTCCAGTTGCAGGGCCCAGTCGGCATCGCCCGCTGGGGCGGGGGCGAAGTGTCCCTGCGCCGAAAGCGAGGAGAACAGCATGCGCCGAGGCGCCGTGCGCGGGGCCGCGCCGTCGGGAGTGATGTCGAGCTGCGCGGGCGTGATGTTGGCGGAAAAATCGCCCGATGCGCGCTTGCCGATAAGGAACAGGCGCGTATTCCCCGGGGCCGGCGCGGGCTTGGCCTCGGCCCGCAGGCGCAAATCCATGGGGCCGCTGGCCGCCACGCCGCCCTTGTTCACCCAGCCCACCTGCCGCGAGTCCACATCATCCATCTTGAGCGATCCCTTCCAGCCGATGACCGCCGGGTGCGGCAAATCCCCCGTGGGCCGAATGGCCGGCTCGCCCCCGGCGAAGCTCGCGGCGAATTCCCCGGAAATAACGCCGCCCTGGGCTTTGAGGGGCGTGAGCCGCGCCTTGTGCTGGCCCTTGTCCGCCCGCCACAGTATCTCCGCCCCACGGCCGGTGACGCCGACGAACTTGAGCGTCTCCGCGGCGATGCGCCCGGCGCCCTTGGCCTCGCGCAGGTAGCGCAAGGGCAGGTCGCCCACGGTGAGCGGCGACGAGGTGGCGCCGGAGGTGAAGGCGGCGACAAGGGCGTCAACGTCAAGCTTGTCCTGGGAAAGGTCGAAGTCCAGGCCGGAGACGTGCGTATCAAACCCCATGCGCACCCGTCCTTTGACGCGCGAGCCGTCCAGGGCGAGCCCAGGCGTCTCGAAAACGAGCTGGTTCACGTCGGCCATGATGTTCAGCGGCCCCTCGCCCACGGCCAGCGCGCCTTGATGGTCGGCCGCGATGGTGCCGGGCCAGTAGGCGTTGATCACCGAACGCGGGCTGAAGCGGCCGATGTGCAGCTTGGACTCCAGGTGGAACAGATCCGTCACGTCGAGGAAGGAGACCTCTCCGGTGACATCGGCGCCGATGATCCGCAGGCGCAGATCGGAGAGCTTGAGGTCGCGCCCGTCGCGCTCCAGGCTGACGGAGGTGGAGATGCCGGCCATGGGCGAGCTCTTGGGCATGAAGGTGCCGCCCACCTCGCCCTGCACGCGGGTGTCGGTGAACAGGGGCGCGGGGTCGGCCTTGCTCCAGTGCAGCTCGCCCGTGCCGTCGAGGTGCGCGGTGAGCCCGGGCCGGGGCCAGTAAAAATCCGTGGTCAGGCTGAAGGGCAGCGGCCGGCCGGATTCGATGCGCCCGGTGCGCAGGCTCACCCCGGTCATGATGTAGCTGTGGTTATGGCCCAGGTCGTCCAGGCGGGCGCTGCTGTCCACAAGGCGCAGGCCGCGCAGGGTGATTTTACGAAAAAAGGAGTCGGCGCGATCGGTGGCGTTCTCCTCTGCGCGCAGGTGCTCCACCAAGCCGTCCCAGTTGCCTCGCCCGTCGGCGGACAGCGTCAGGGTGAGCGTGGCATTGTCGAGTTCAACCGTGTCGAACACCAGGCGCTTGTCAAACAGGGGCAGCACCTTGATGTGCGCGCTGATCCGATCCGCCGAGAGCAGCGGCGTGTCGCCGAAGGCGGGGTCGTTGCCCAGGCTTACGCCCTTGGCCCGCAGGCCGAACCAGGGGAATACGCTAATGGAGAGCTGACCGCCGAGGGTGGCCTCGCGCCCGGTGGCCTCTTTGACGAGGCGAACGAGCTCGGCCCGGAACTCCGGTGTACGCAGGTAGTTGGCGGTCCACCAAATGGCGCCGCCGCCAGCCAGGGCGAAAACGCCCAGGCAGCAGAGCAGAATAATGAGAAGTCGCTTGCGCATGTGCCCCGGTGCATGTGCGCGCCGCCATTGTGAATTTTGTAGCGGGCGCGGGGGGCCGGCCATGCGGCGCCCAGACCAAGGCATAGCCGCTTTGCGCCGCCTCGGCAAGCGGCGCGGGGCGCGCGACGCCGCGCGGTTACTCGCCTATGTCCGCTTGCGTGAGGCCGACAATGGCGACCCCCACCCTATCGGCGGCCTCCACGGTCGCTTCCATATCGAAAAACAGGCTGCGGCCGGCCTCCACCCCAAGGGCGGTGCCTTTGCCGCGCGCCAGGCCGCGCACGGTGTCCTGACCAACGCTGGGCAGATCCACGCGCTCCTCCTGGCCGGGCTTGAGCACCTTGACCGCCACGCAGCCCGGTCCGCCGAGCTTGCAGCCGCGCTCAATGGCCGCGTCCGTGCCCTCCAGGGCCTCCACGGCGGCCACGATGCCCTCGCGCAGGACCACGCACTGGCCGATGTCCAGCTGGCCCAGGGAGCGGGCAAGCCGCGCGCCGTGGCGCAAATCGGCCCACTCGCGCTCGTCCGGGGCGCGCCGCGTCAGCACGCCGCCAGGGGTCAGCAGACCCTCGGCGTAGCGTTGCGGGGGCACAAGCTCCATGCCCTCCTCCTCCAGCACGCCGGAAACAGCACGCAGGATGGCGTCGTCGCCCTTGGCCTTGAGCGTGAACAGGATTTTGACCGCGCGCGCGTCGAAATGGCGGATGTCCATGACGCCGGGCTTATGGATGGTGCCGGCCATGACCACCTGCTCCACCCCGTTGGATTTGAGGTAGTCGAGCAGTTTGGCGAGTTGGCCGAGCTTGAGCTCGCGCCATACATCGGCCATGGGATAGACTTCAGGATTGGTGTGCCCGGTGAACCCGGCCACCACGAGCGTGTGGCCAGCCGCCTTGACGCCGCGGGCCACAAGCACGGGGAACTGCCGGCCCCCGGCAATGAGTCCGATGACCTTTCGCTGGGAGTCCGCGTTCATGCGCGCCTGCCCGCCCCGGGGCTAGTCCTCGCCGCCGGAGGAGCTGCGGCCGGCGTCAGCGGTGATGCCGCGAACGGTGGAGCGCACAAACGCAACCAAACGGGCCACCTCGGGCACGTCGGGGAACTCGGCGCTGGCTTTTTGCAAAGCCTCCTCGCGCATGAGGCCGGAGCGGAAAATGATGCGGTAGGCCTTCTTGATGGCGCCCACGGTCTGGCTGGAGAAGCCGCGGCGTTTGAGTCCGATGAGGTTGGGGCCATAGAGCTTGGCGCGCGTGCCCTGGGCCAGCATATATGGCGGCACGTCGTTGCTGTAGCCGGAAAGCCCGCCCAGAAACGCATACTCGCCAATGCGCGCGAACTGCTGCACCGCCGCCATGCCGGAAACGATGGCGTAGTCGCCGATCTCCACATGCCCGGCCATGCTCACGGCGTTGGCCACGGTGACATAGTCGCCGATTTTGCAGTCGTGGGCGACGTGGGCATAGGCCATGAACAGGCAATGGGAGCCGATGCGCGTCTCCAGATGCCCCTGGCTGGTGCCCCGGTGCACGGTGACGAATTCGCGGAAGTGGTTGGCCTCGCCGATGCGCACCCAGGTTTCCTCGCCCTTGAAGCCAAGATGCTGGGGCTCGTCGCCCATGCAGGCGTAGGAGTGGATGTGATTGCCCGCGCCCATGGTGGTGTAATTTTTGACCTGCGAAAAGGCGTCCAGAATGGTGCCGTCGCCGATCTCGACGATTTCCTCAATGACGCAGTAGGCCCCGACCGTGACGTTTTCTCCGAGCTTGGCGCCCGGATGCACGACCGCGGTGGGATGAATCGTCGTCGCCACGCTTATTTCCCCTTGTCTACAACGGCTGCGGAAAACACGCCCTCGGCAGCGACCTGGCCATCGACGGTGGCGATGCCCTGCATTTTCCAAATATTCATCTTGCGGCGCAACACTTTCGCCTCAAGCATCAGTTGGTCGCCGGGAACCACCGGGCGGCGGAACTTGGCCTCCTGGATCCCGGCGAACAAAAAGAGCTTTTCGCCCGCGTCGATGCCGAGACTCTGCACCACAAAGATGCCGCCGGCCTGGGCGAGCGCCTCCATGATGAGCACACCGGGCATAATGGGCTGGCCGGGGAAATGCCCCTGGAAAAAATTCTCGTTGAACGTGACGTTCTTGTAGGCCTTGATGCTCACGCCGGGCTCAAGCTCCAGCACGCGGTCCACCAGCAAAAACGGATAGCGGTGCGGCAGCATGCTTAAAATGTGTTGAATATCCAAGGGCATGTCGTTACTCACGGCCCGACTCCTTTTCTGCGGCCTCCAGGGCCTTTTCCAACCGCCGAACGCGGCGCATAAGTTCCGGCAGCTTGGGCAGGGAGAGGCCGACCCTGAGAAAGGTCGCGGCGTCCATGCTGGGCGAGCCGCCGGCAATGGCTCCCGACGGCAGGTCATGGCCCACGCCGCTTTGCGCGGCCACCTGCACGCCGTCACCCAGGGTGATGTTGTCGCGCAGGCCGGCTTGGCCGGCGAGCACCACGCCATTGCCGAGCTTGGTGCTGCCCGCTATGCCCACCTGGGAAATAATGAGGCAATGCCTGCCCGTCTGCACATTGTGGGCTATCTGCACAAGGTTGTCGATCTTGGTGCCGTCGCCGATGCGCGTGGCCTCCAGGGCGGCGCGGTCGATGGCCGCGTTGGCGCCGATCTCGACATCGTTGCCGATGACAACATGGCCCACCTGCGGAATCTTGACGTGGCCGGCGGGCGACTGGGCGTAGCCGTAGCCGTCGCTGCCGAGCACCGTGCCCGCGTGAACGGTGACGCGGTCGCCCAAAATGGTGCCCGCCATGAGCACGCAGTTGGGATACAGCGTGACGTTCGAGCCAAGCACACAGTCCTCCCCGACGTACACGCCGGGGAAGATGACCACGCCAGGGCCCACAATGGCGCGCGCGCCAATGAAGGCGAAGGGGTAGACGGTAGTGTCCGCCGCGAGGGTGGCCTCGGGGTGCACATAAGCCTGCGGGCTTACGCCGGTGAGACAGCCCTGGGGCTTGGCGAACAGCGTCACCACCCGCGCCCAGTCGAGTTTGGGGTTGGCCGAAAGCAGGCAGGGAAGGCCGTGGGGGGCGTGCTCCGGCTCGCACAAAACCGCGCCAGCCCGCGTTTCCGCGAGCTGGCCCAGGTAGTTGCGGGAAAGCAGCGGGGCGATTTGGCCCTCCCCGGCCGAAACCAGGGTATTCACGCCTTCGAGCTCAATGTCGTGGCCGGAGAAGGTCAGACCGACCTTCCCGGCCACTTCGGACAAACGCATGTAAGGTTTCTCCGCCGTTACTTCTTGTGCGACTTCCAGGCCCGGTTCAACTCGGCGGTGATGGCCTTGGTGATGTCGCAGGCGGGATCGGTGTAGTAGATGATGCCCTGGGTCTTGGCCAGAACGATGGTGTAGCCGTTCTTGCTGGAGTAATCCGACACGGCGCCATTCAAGATCTTCAGGATTTCATTGAGCTTGAGGCTCTTCTCGCGGTTGGCCGCATTCTGGAACATGCGCACGGCCTCGGAGAGTTCAAACTCCTTGCGGCGCAGCTCGCGCTCCTTGTCCTGACGGGCTTCCGGGGCCAGGGCGAAAGCCTGCTTCTGGAAATCCTCCTGCATCTTAAGGAAATCCTTCTGCTGCTTTTCGATGCGCTGGCTATCAGGCTTCATCTTGGCTTCAAACTGCTTGATGGCCTCCTGGCCGGGCTCCGATGTCCTGAGCACTTCCTCGGGGTCGAAGATGCCGACCTTGGCCGGACCGGCGGCCAGGGCCACGGACTGCAGGAGCATGAGAAACAGGGCGACTGCCAGAAACTTACGCATGTGAATATCTCCTTTCAACGTGTGTTGAAGCCGTTTCAGTAGGTTTTGGGCGCGTCTTCCGCCCGGTCCACGCAGACCGGATACCCCGCTAGAAGCTTTGCCCCATGTTGAACTCGACCTTATTGTTGCTGCTGTCATAGAGATCGTCCAGGCCATGGCCAAACTCAATCTTGAGCGGCCCCATGGGCGAGTACCACAGCAGGCCCACGCCCACGCTCTTGTACAATCCCATCGTAGGACCGGAAATGCTGCCGCGCGAGGGATTGCTGAACCACATCTCGCCTTCCTGCCAGGTGTTGCCGGCGTCAAAGAATCCCGAACCGTAGATGCCCATCTTCTTGCTCAGGGGGTAAATCAGTTCCAGGTTGGTATAAGCTTCCTTGTCGCCGTAGACAACCTTATTGGATCCGTTGAGCGGCGTGATCTTACGAGTGGAATAGCCGCGCACCGTGCCGTTGCCGCCAAGGGCAAAACGTTCGGAGAGCGGGATGGACTCGCCGTTCTGGTTCTGGCCCACCCAGCCGATCTGCCCATGCCAGTGGAACACCAAATCGCCGATGACCGGATGGTACCAGGCGGAATCATAAATGCCCTTGACGAAGTGGTCGGTGCCGCCAATGAGCCCGCCGCCGTAGGTCACGTTGATGGAGTTGACGGTGCCATGCGAGGGCAGCGTGGTGGAGCCGCCGTTGGTGGTGTCGCGCACAATGCCGCCGCCGAGCACGCTCGCCACATGGTCGCCCTTGGCGTCGATGATGATGTCCGAGGCGTCCGTCGTGTCGACATCATAGATGGTGTAGTGCTCCAGGCGGTAGTTCCACAGCAGGCTGGTGTATTCGCCCACGGGATAGGAGAAGTTCGTGATGCCGCCGTAGGAATCGCGGCTGAAGGTGACGTAGTCCTCCTGCTTGTCGAACAGCTGCCCGCCGACGCCAAGCTTGCTGTCATCCCAACGCGGGTTCATGGCGGTCAGGGTGTAGGCGGTCTTCTTGGCGCCCCACTGGCCATGCAGCCCCGTGGACCAGCCTTTGCCGAAAAGGTTCGCCTCGTCGATGGAGGCGGCCAGGTACACGGAATCGTAGGTGGAATATCCCACGCCGCCGCCGACCTTGCCGGTGTCCTTGTCCTTCACCTTGATTTTCAGGTCCATCTCATCCGGGCTGCCGGTGGGCACGGGCTCGATGTCGACGCTGGAGAAATAGCCGAGCTTGTCCAACCGCTCGCTGGAGCGCTTGAGCTTCTGGCCATTGAAGAGATCGCCGTCGGCCAGACGCATTTCGCGCAGGATGACATTGTCGCGCGTTTTGGTGTTGCCCTCGACCAACAGTCTGCGGATGTGCACCCGCTGGAGTTTGCGCAGGACATAAACGACATCCAGCGTCTTGTCCTCTGGGTGGTCGTTCATGCGCACATTGGCCTCGGCGTAGGCATAGCCGAAATTATTGTAGTAGTCGGTGAGGGCCTTGATGTCGTCGCGCACAAAGGAGCGGTCAAGGTAGTCCTTGTGGGCCGCGGCCTCCTTCATCTTGGTCAGGGCCAGCAGCTTGTCCTGGTCGGCGATGAGGTCGCCCTCAACCTGCACGGAGGCCACGCGGAACCGGTCGCCCTCCTGCACCTTGAAGGTGACGACGATGCCGTCGTCCTCAATCTTGACCTCGGGGGCGCTCACCTTGGCGTCGATGAAGCCGCGGTTGTTGTAATAGGCGGCAAGCGCCGCGCTGTCGCGCTCCAGCAGCTCCTCTTTGAGCACGCCGCTCTGCGTGATCCAGGAGAACATGCCGCGTTCCTTGAGGGCCAGCTCGTCCTTCAAATCGCCCTCGGAGAGCTGCTTGGCGCCCTCGATGTTGATTTTCTTGACGTAGAGCTTCTTGCCCTCATTGACGACGAAATTAAGGCGCGCCTGCCCCTGGCCGGCGGTCTCAATCTCGTGGCTGACCTTGGCGTTGTAGTAGCCGTCCTTGCGGTACAGCTCGCGGATGGCGGCGATGTCCTCGGCCAGGACCTTGGGGTTGAGCACCGCGCCCTTCTTGGAGTTGGCCACCTTGAGGATGTCGTCGCTGCTCAGCGCCTTGGCGCCCTTGACGCCCAGGGCCAGAATGCGCGGCTTCTCCACAACCTTGATGATGAGCTTCTTGCCGCCGGCGGCATCGCGCAGCACGGCCTGCACGTCGTCAAAATAGCCCAGGTCGAACACCGTCTTCACATCGGTGTTGATGGCTTTGAGGTCGATGGGGTCGCCTTTCTTGGTGGTCAGGCGCATGAGCACCACCTCACGGTCGAGGGCGACCGTGCCTTCCACGTCGATGTCGGAAATGCGGTCGAGTCCGAGGAGGTCGCCGCGCATTTTCCCCACCAGCTCGTCCACGGCAGGCATGAGGTTGATGAGCCCGTCCTTGCTGACGGACACGGGAATAGGCGGCTTGAGGCCGAAGGGATCGGAGACGTGGACGTCCAGGGAGAGGGTTTCGCCCAGCTGGCCGAAACTGCCGGTGACGACATAGGTGGCGCCGGTTATGACCGCGGCCTCCTTGCCGGCCTGCGGGTCCGTGACCTTGAGGCCCTTGGTGGCGAGCGCCTTTTCAATGTCCTCCCGCCCGACGACCTTGAACCCATTGTCGCGCAGACGGTCGGAGAGCATCTCCTGCAGGCCCTGGCTCAAATATTTGAGATCCGCGCCGGCGTTCACCTCAAAAGGCATGACCAGCACGGAGACCTCACGGGCGGAGGTGACTGCGGCCTCGAAACGGCTGGGCGCGGCAAGAACCGAAAGCGCCAACACCATGGCCGCAAAGGCGAAAAATCGTATCGTCCTACCCTTGGGCATAGAGCACTCCCAAACGCAACTCCAGCCGCCGTCCCATGACGCCCGCCAGTTCGATGTTATGCGTAACAACCACGAATGTCATCCCCAACTCCCGGTTTAGAGAGGCGAGGAGCTCGCCGATCATCGCGCCCGTCTTCTCGTCCAGGTTGCCGGTGGGCTCATCGGCCAAAAGCGCCTTCGGCCGCAGGAGAATGGCCCTGGCGATGGCCGCCCGCTGGCGCTCGCCGCCGGAGAGGGTCGTCACCGCGAAGCCCATCCTGTCCTTCAGCCCCACCATGGTCAGCGCCTCGCTCGCCAATTCCAGGGACTCCTCCCGGGACTTGCCGGCCACAAGACCGGGCATGGCCACGTTTTCCAGGGTCGTGAACTCCGACAACAGGTGATGAAACTGAAACACGAAGCCTATGTCCCTGTTGCGCAGCGAGGCCCGGCGCTTGCTGTCCAGACTGCCCAGCGGGGTGCCCATGAACAGGATCTCCCCGCTCGTGGGCGTATCCAGGGTGCCAAGCAGGTGCAAAAGGGTCGACTTGCCCGAACCCGAGGCGCCAAGGATGGCGATGGATTCTCCGGGCATGACGGTCATGTCGATCCCGTTCAGCACCGTGAGGCGCTCCGCAGGCCCAGCAAATTCCTTGCCAACCTTGTTCAGGCGATATAACGGCTCTTTATTCATAACGCAAGGCGTCCGAGGGATTGAGGGCGGCGGCTTTTCTCGCCGGGTACAAGGTGGACAGGAAGCACAACGCCAGCGCCGCAACGCCGATGAGCGTCAGGTCCAGCGCCTCCAGCCGCACGGGCAGATAGTCCACGGGGTACACATCGCTCGGCAGCTTTATGAACTGGTATTTCTTGAGCAAAAGCGCCACGGGGATGCCGATGCCGTAGCCCAGCGCGGTGCCCACGGCGCCAATGAAGCTGCCCTGGTACATGAAGATGCGCCGGATGCTCGACTCGTCCGCCCCCAGGCTCATCAGCACGGCGATGTCCTTGGTTTTCTGCATCACCAGCATCACCAGCATGGTGACGATGCTGAAGGAGCCAACCAGGACGATCATCGCCAAAATAATGAACATGGCGGTTTTTTCCAGTTCGAGGGCGGCGAAGAGGTTGGCGTTCATCTCCTGCCAGTTGCGCACGTACACCGGGTACTCGTGCAGATGCGCGCGCAGAATATCGCTCACCGCCCCGGCCTTGTACACATCGGCCAGGCGCACCTCCAGGCCGGTCACAACATCGTTTTTAAATCCCAGCAGGTTGCGCGCCGCGTCCACGGTCACGTAGCCCAGGGTCGCGTCGTATTCGAACATGCCGGTGCGAAAAATGCCCGCCACGCGGAACACGCGCACCTTGGGCGTAAAGCCCACCGCGCTTTGCGTGCCCGTTGGCGAAAGCAGGTTCACCATGGCCCCGCGAACGAGCCCCAGGCGCTTGGCCATTTCCGCGCCGATGATGATGCCCGGCAGGCCGTCCTTCTCGCCGTCCAAATCATTGACACCGCCGGCGACCATGTCCTTGGAGAGGCTGAGCACCTTGTCGCTGCTGCGGGTGTCTATGCCGCGCAGAACCACGCCCTTAACGCCGCCGCTGGCCGAGAGCATGACCTCCGAGTACACGAAGGGCGTGACGCCGGTGACGCCCGGCACGGAGCGGCAGATGTCGGCCACCTTCTCGTAGTCGCGGATGCCGCCGGTGAAGGCGCTGACGACGACATGGGCGTTGACCCCGAGGATTTTGTCGCGCAGGTCCTTGGTGAAGCCGTTCATGACGCCGATGACCACGATGAGCGCGGCCACGCCAAGGGCAACGCCGCACACGGCGAACAGCGAGATCACCGCGATGAACGACTGTTTGCGCAGCGCGAAGATGTAGCGCAGGGCGACGAAAAACTCGAAGTTCATGCAGGTCCAGTGGCCGGTCCGGCCGGTGCGGAGCCACCGCCGCCGGAAGCCGTCTCCGGCCGCAGCAGCGGGAACAGGATAACCTCGCGGATGGAGGCGGAATCAGTCAAAAGCATCACCAGCCGGTCAATGCCTACGCCCTGGCCAGCGGCGGGAGGCATGCCGTATTCGAGCGCGCGCACGTAGTCCTCGTCCATGAAGTGGGCTTCGTCGTCGCCGGCGGCCTTCTCCTTCACCTGCTCCTCGAAACGGCCGCGCTGGTCCACGGGGTCGTTCAGCTCGGAGAAGGCGTTGCCCAGCTCGCGGCCGACCATGAAAAGCTCGTAGCGGTCGGTGATGTCCGGGTTGTCGTCATTGCGGCGGGAAAGCGGCGATATGTCCGTGGGATAATGATAGATGAAGTGCGGCTGGATGAGCTTGGGCTCCACCAGCAGGTCGAAGAGCTTGGCCTGCAGCTTGCCCAGCTTTTCGCCGGTGATGACCTTCTCGCCGCTGCGGCGCACGATGGCGGCGCAACGGGCGTAGTCGGTGTAGTCCTCGGGCGAGACGCCGCCGATTTTCTCGATGGATTCGAAAAAGCTCATGCGCGTCCACTTGCCCGGTGTCAGGTCGATATCCACGCCCTGGTAGGGCACAACCGTGGAGCCGCACACTTCGCGCGCAACGGTGGAGATCATGTCCTCGGTCAGGTCCATCAGGTCGTGGAAGTCCGCATAGGCCCAGTAGAACTCAAGCATCGTGAACTCCGGGTTGTGCCGGGTGTCGATGCCCTCGTTGCGGAAGTTGCGGTTGATCTCGTAAACCCGCTCGAACCCGCCCACCAGCAGGCGCTTGAGGTACAGCTCCGGGGCGATGCGCATGTACAACTTCATGTCCAGCGCGTTGTGGTGCGTCTCAAACGGCTTGGCCGTGGCGCCGCCGGGAATGGGCTGCATCATGGGCGTTTCGACCTCAAGGAAGCCCTTGCTGTCGAGGTAGTTGCGCAAGCCCCGCACAATCATGGTGCGCTTGCGGAAAATCTCGCTGGTCTTGGGCGTGACGATAAGGTCCACATAGCGCTGGCGATAGCGCATCTCCATGTCCTTCAGGCCGTGGTATTTCTCCGGCAGGGGGCGCATGGACTTGGTGACCAGATCGACGGTCTTGGCGCGGATGGTCAGCTCGCCGGTCTTGGTGCGGAAGAGGTCGCCCTCCACGCCCAGGATGTCGCCGATGTCGAATTTCTTGAAGATCTGGTAGGCCTCGGCGCCCAGGTCGTCGCGGGCGACGAAGATCTGCATGGACTCCGAGGCGTCGAGCATCTTAATGAAGGTGACCTTGCCGAAGGACCTCAGCGAAGTCATGCGGCCGGCCACGCGGAAGGTTTTGCCCACGGCGGCCAGGCCTTCCTCGTCCAGCGCGGAGTAGGCGGCCAGGATGTCCCCTATGTGGGTGTCCTTGCGGAAGGTGTTGGGATACAGCTGCTGATTCGCATCGAGCAGGGCGCAGGCCTTGTCGATGCGGGTGCGCAGCACGTCATTGTATTCGTCGCGCGCGGCGAGCGCGTCCGCCAGGGGCTTGAAGCGCCCGGCATTCGGCGACCCGGCGCGGGATTTCGCCGCGCCGTTGTCGTTAACTTTGTCGGCCAAAACGGGTGTCTCCCTCGCGTGTGCGGGCTCTAAAAAATGTCTTGAACTTGACCCCTGGATACGTTGCTTGCCTATGCCATCCGCACCCGGCAGTCAAGCACTCCCGGCGCTCCCGCGCGGGATACTCCGGGGGGGAGCCGAAGTCAAAGCCAAGCAGCGCAAAAAATATTCCCCAAAATCACGCTGCGGGAAAAAATTTCTTGACCTGCTCCACCACTTCGACGTATTGACTCCTCCGCCGCGTTGATGCGGCTCTTCCCCGGTAGCTCAATCGGCAGAGCGGGTGGCTGTTAACCACTAGGTTCGCGGTTCAAGTCCGTGCCGGGGAGCCAGAGAGTACAGGCCCGGAAGGCAGCAATGCCCTCCGGGCCTTTTTGCGTGGCGCACCTGGCGGGCCGCAGCCTCCCTTGACCGCCGCATGGGCATGGGGCAAGCAGGAACACGGGAGCCTCCCCGGTTCCCATCCGGCTCCAACGCCCCCCAGGAGGTCCCCGATGTCCCCATCCATTGCCGAACGCGTGGCCGGCGCGGCCGCCGGTGCCCTCATCGGCGACGCCCTGGGCCTTGGCCCGCACTGGTACTACGACCTGGAGGCCCTGCGCCGCGACCACGGCCCCTGGATCACCGGCTACACCGAACCCAGGCCCGGCCGCTACCACGCGGGCATGAAGGCCGGGGAACTCTCCCAGACCGGACTGCTCGCCCTTGAGCTGCTGCGCTCCCTGACCGCTTGCGGCGGCTACGACCAGGATGACTACACGCGCCGGCTCGACACGGAATTCCTGCCGCGCATGGACGGCACGCCCTACTCGGGTCCTGGCGGCTACACCAATCAAGGCATGCGCGACGTGTACCAGGCGCGGGTGCGCGAGAGAAAAAGCTGGGGCCGGACCGGCGGCTACGCCGACACCACCGAGGCCGCCGAGCGCGCCGCGCTCATCGCCGTGCGCTACGCCCTGGCCCCCATGCAGGGCGCGCTGCTGGCCCGGGAGAACATCCTGCTCTCGCACGCGGACCCCTTCGTTGCGGCCCTCAGCCTCTCCTTTGACATCGTGGCCGCCGCCATGGCCCGGGGCGAGGCGCTGGACGGAAGCCTGGGTGACAAACTCTACGCCATGGTGGAGCGCCGGGAGCTGCCCTTCACCCACGCCATCCTTGCGGAAAAGACCGGCGCATCCGGCGAGGAGCCGCTGCCCGCCACCGCCGCCCTCACCGCGCCGGACGGTCTGCTCTTCCCCTCGCACATCTGGCGCGCCGCCCACGACCCGGACGTGCGCATCGAGCCGGCCTGGAAGGCCAGCCTCGTCTATGGACTGCCGTGCAGCATCATTTGCCAGCTGCCAGCCGCATATTACCTCGCGGCCCGCTTCGAGGACGATTTCGAATCCGCCGTGCTGCACGCGGTGAACGGCGGCGGACAGAACATGTCGCGCGCAATGCTCACGGGAATTCTCGCCGGGGCGCGCTGCGGCATCTCCGGCATTCCCTGCCGCTTTATCGACGGTCTGGCCGACGCGGAGGAAGTGCGCGACCTCGCCGCGCTGCTGGGACGACAGGCCATGGAGCAGGCGGAATAAGCAGCGGGCGGGCGCGGGGACTCCCACAAGATTCGCGGCGCGACGCGAGCGCGCCCGGCGGCCCGCCCGCGCCATTTGCCCTTGCCCGCGCCGGCGCTTCGTGCTAGCCGCCTAGCGATATGTCCGATCTCGCCCAATACCTCCGTGAACTCACGACCCTGCTGGTGCCGCTGCTCCTCACGATAACCTGCCACGAGGCCGCCCACGGTCTGGCGGCGCACTGGCTGGGCGACCCCACAGCCAAGCTGGCCGGGCGCATCACGCTCAATCCCGCGCGCCACCTGGACCCCTTCGGCTTTCTCATCATGCTGGTGCCGCCGCACATCGGCTGGGCCCGCCCCGTGCCGGTGGACACGCGCTACTTCAAAAACCCGCGCACGGGCATGTTCCTGGTGGCCCTCGCCGGCCCCGCGGCCAACGCCATTGTGGCGGCCCTGTGCGCCGCGCTGTTCCACAGCCTGATAAACATGCCTGTGGAGGACCCGAACGGCTTGGCCATGCGCGTGCTTGTGCCGCTGGTCACCATGGCCGAGGCCGGCGTGTACGTCAGCCTGCTCATCGGCGCGTTCAACCTGCTGCCCATTCCCCCGCTGGACGGCAGCAGCATTCTGGCGCGGCTGCTGCCCGAGCGGCTCGCCTGGCGTTTTCTCGACCTGGGACGCTATGGGGTGCTGTTCATCATCGCGCTGCTCATCATCAGCAATTTCGCCGGCATAAGCCTTTTCGGCGCCGTGTTGTTCCCCGTGGTGGACGCCGCCGCGCAACTGTTGGGCATGCCCATGCTCTCCAACCTCTAAACAAAAGACATCGCCATGACCGCCAAAAGAGAATGCATCGTTTCCGGCATGCGGCCCACCGGACCGCTCCATCTGGGCCATCACTTCGGCGTGCTGGCCAACTGGCTGCGCCTGCAGGAGCAGCACGACTGTCTGTTCTTCGTGGCCGACTGGCACGCGCTGACCACCGAGTACGCCACCCCGCGCAAGGTCAAGGGCTTCGTGCCCGGGCTGGTCATCGACTGGATAGCCGCCGGCCTGGACCCGGAAAAATGCATCATCTTCCAGCAGTCGCAGGTGAAGGAGCACGCGGAGCTGCACCTGCTGCTGTCCATGCTCACCCCCGTGAGCTGGCTGGAGCGCAACCCCACTTACAAGGACGTGGCCACGGAGCTGGCCGGCCAGAAGGATTTGGCCACCTACGGCTTTTTGGGCTACCCGGTGCTCATGGCCACGGACATCATCCTCTACCGCTCCACCGCCGTGCCCGTGGGCCAGGACCAGCTGCCCCACATGGAGCTGACGCGCGAAATCGCCCGGCGCTTCAACTTTCTCTACTGCCCGGAGGACAAGCCCTTTTTCCCCGAGCCCAAGGCCCTGCTCACCGAGGACGCCAAGCTGCCCGGCCTGGACGGTCGGAAGATGAGCAAGAGCTACGGCAACTCCATCTCCCTCGGCGAGCCGCTGGAGGGCATCGCCCCAAAGGTCAAGGGCATGCTGACCGACAAAAACCGCCTGCGCCGCAGCGACGCCGGCGACCCGGCCGTGTGCAACCTCTACCCCTATCACAAGCTGCTGACCGACCCGGAAAAATGCGCGGAGATCCGCGAGGGCTGCGTCAACGCCTCCTGGGGCTGCGTGGATTGCAAGAAGGTGCTCATGGAGTCCCTTACGCGGTTTTTGACGCCCATCCACGAACGCCGGCGCGCCCTTGAGGCCGACCCGGACCGCCTGTGGCACATCCTTGAGCAGGGCAACGCCAAGGCGCGCGCCCGTGCGGCGGAGAACATGGAAGCCATCCGCAAGGTGCTGAACTTCGATTTCTAAGCCCAAAGAATCCCGTGGGCCGGGACCGGGCGAAAACGTCCGGCTCCGGCCCTTTTTCCGTTCAAAAAGGAGAGACGAAAGTGAGCGAGAACGTCTGCGTTTCCAAACGCGCCGGAGAAATCACCCCATTTCTGGTCATGGACATCCTTGAGGCCGCGCACAAGCTGGAGGCGGCCGGCCACAACGTCATCCACCTGGAGATAGGCGAGCCGGACTTCGACACGCCCGAGTGCATCAAGGAGGCGGCGCGAAAGGCGCTGGCCGACGGCGAGACCCACTACACGCACAGCCTGGGCCTGCTCCCCCTGCGCGAGGCCATCTGCGAGGACTTCGCCGCGCGCTATGGCGTCGGCGTCCACCCGGACCAGATCATCGTCACCCAGGGCACCTCCCCGGCCATGCTCCTGCTCTTCTCCACCATTCTGGAGGCCGGCGATCCGGTCATCCTCTCCGACCCGGCGTACGCCTGCTACGACAACTTCATCCGCTTCGCCGGAGCCTGCCCCGTGCGCGTGCCGGTGACCGAGGACGACCATTTCCAGTACCGCCCGGAAGCCATCGAGCAGGCCATGACGGACGGGGCCAAGGCCATTCTGCTCAACTCGCCGGCCAACCCCACCGGCACCCTGCTCTCCGCGGGGCGCATGGACGCCATAGCCCGCCTGGCCGACGCCCGCGGCGCCTATGTCATCAGCGACGAGATCTACCACGGCCTCGTCTACGGCGAAAAAGAGCACAGCGCGCTGGAGTTCAGCGACCGCGCCTTCGTCCTCAACGGCTTCTCCAAGCTCTACGCCATGACCGGCTGGCGGCTGGGCTACCTCATCGCCCCGCGCGAGTTCATCCGGCCCATGCAGAAGCTCTGTCAGAACTTCTTCATCAGCGCCAACTCCGTGGCCCAGCATGCCGGCATCGCGGCCCTCAAGCAGGCCGGCCCGGACGTGGCGCGCATGAAGGCCATTTACGACGAGCGCCGCAAGTTCCTGCTGCCGCGCCTGCGGGCGCTTGGCCTGCACGTGGCCAACGACCCAACCGGCGCGTTCTACATCTTCGCCAACGCCAAAAAATGGGCGGCAAAATTCGGCGGCAGCTCGCTCAAGCTGGCGTACGACATTCTGGACAAGGCGCACATCGGCGTCACGCCGGGCATCGACTTCGGCCAGGAGGCCGAGGGATTTCTGCGCTTCTCCTACGCAAATTCCATGGAAAATCTTGCGGAGGCCGTGCGCAGGCTTGAGAAGTACGCCGCTCAGGCGTAAAAGACCGAGATGGAGAAGCGGTTTTCCCGCGCCAATGCCATGAAACGACTGTGCAGCCTGCTTCTTATCGCGGCCATAGCAGCCGCCCCTCTTTTCCCCGCCGTGGCGGGGAGGGCCTTGTGCGCCGAAACCGCGCCCGCGCCCACAGCCAACCCGATGGAGAAGCCCGCGGCCAAGGGCAAGCCGGCAAAACAGCGCCGCACGGCGGCCAAAACCCGGGCGGCCAAGGCGCGCGCGGCCAAGGCGCGCGCGGCCGTCAAGGCGGCCACGAGCGGCGGCCAGGCCAATGGCGGGGCGTCCACGTTGACGCGTGAGGAGCTGGCCTCGCCCTACTCCGCCGAGCAGGGCCCCAAGAGGACGCAGCCCGGCTGGGCCGCGCAGAACGCCACCCAGTGGTTCTTCGACACATCCCCCACGGCCAAGCCCTTGGGAGCGCAGCCCAAAAAGGCCGAGAAGCAGGACGACAGCGGCATAAGCCTGTACATTGGCCAGGACCGGAAGGTCGACCCCCTCACCGGCGAGGAGGTCAAGCATCGCTTTGACCCCGCGAGGGCCACGGACGACCTCAAGAATCTCGATCTCAAGGGCGCCCTGGACAAAGTCGGCGGCAAGGCCGAGGTCCAGGTGGACATCCTGAAATTCTAACCGGCAGCATGAAAGGCCCCTGACCATGGCCATCCGTCTCTTCGATTTTCTCGCCAGCCTCTCCGCCGCGCTGGACCTGATGAGCCCGGAGGTTGTGGGCCACCACAAGCGCGTGGCCTACATCGCCGCGCGCCTGGCAAAACGTCTGGAGGCCGGCGGCAACGAGCGCGCCGACCTGTTCATGGCCGCCCTGCTGCACGACGTGGGCGGCTTCTCGCGGCAAAGCCGGCTGGCCGCGCTCTCCTTCGAGGCCGACGGCGGCCGCCATGCGGAGCTGGGCTACCGGCTTTTGCGCACCAATCCCCTGCTGGAAAGCGCCGCGCTCATCGTGCGCCGTCACCACACGCCCTTTTCCCAGTTCTCGCGGCTGGACGAACCCGCGCGCAAACTGTTCCTGGCCGGGGTGCTCAATCTGGCCGACCGAGTGGACGTGCTCACCTTCCGGCAGGACAAAATCGACCCCGCACAGGTGCTGGCGCGGCTCGCCCCGCGCGCGGGCGAGCAGTTCGCCCCACCTGTCATGGAGGCGCTGGGCTCGCTCGCGGCCGAGGCGGAGTTCTGGGAGCCGCTTGGCACGCCGGACCCCGTGGCCGCCCTGCAAGACGATGCGGAGCTGTTCCGGGCCAGGGGCATGTCGCGGGGGCAGCTTGGGCAGGCCTCCTCGGCGTTTTCGCAAATCATCGACTTCCGAAGCCGCTTCACGGCCACGCACTCGCGCGGGGTGGCCGAATGCGCCGTGTGCCTGGCGGAAAAGGCGGGCATGCCCGCAGGCGACCTTACGGCCATGCGGCTGGCGGGAGATTTGCACGACCTGGGCAAACTTGCCGTGCCCACGGAGATCATCGACAAGCCCGGCCCGCTGGACGAGGCCGAAAAAACCATCATGCGCAGCCACCCGGAGGTCAGCGAAGGCATTTTAAGCCGCATCCCCGGGCTGGACAAGGTGGCCACCTGGACCACCCAGCACCACGAGCAGCCCAGCGGCAACGGCTACCCGCACCACGTGGCCGGACCGCAGCTGACCCTCGGCTCACGCGTCATGGCCGTGGCCGACGTGTTCACCGCCCTGCGCGAGGACCGGCCCTACCGCACGGGCCTCAATCTGGAGCGGGTGACGGGCATTCTTGAGGATATGGGCCGCGAGGGCGCGCAGGACCCGGACATGGTGACCCTGGCCAAGGAGAATCTGCCGGAGCTGGACCAGCGCCGCCGCGAGGCCCAGGCCCGCGCGGCCGAGGACTTCCGCCAGTTTTACGCCGGCCTCGCCCCGGGGCGGCCCGGCGCCATGGACCGTGCGGACGGCTGAGGCCGGGAATCACTCGGCGCGAATGGCGTAGAGCATTGTTTCGTTGAAATGCTGCGTGTGGTGCCCCACATGGAAGCGGTAATCCCCACACATGGCCTTGACGGTCTCGTACACCTCCCACAGGTGGCTGAGCTGGTGGTAGAGCGAGAGCTGCAGTTTAGGCGCAAAGCGCTCAATGCTCTCCCGCGCGCCGCGCAACACCTCCAGCTCGCTGCCCTCCACGTCGAGCGAGATCATGTCCACGCGCTCCACGCCGCTTTCCCGGGCGTAGTCGTCGACGCTGATGACCTCAATGGCGACCTCGCCGTCCTCCGCCACCCGCGCGGAGCCGTTGGCGTAGCCGTCCTCACGGAAGTGCAGCGTCGTGCTCTCGCTGTACAGCCCCTTGTTCACGGGCACGAAGCTGGCGGCGGGGATGTGCCGGGCGTTATCGCACATCCGCCCGAAGAGATCGCTCTGCGGCTCAAAGCAGTGCACCGTGCAGGCGAACCCCGTGGCGCGGGTCATGGCCAAGGCCGTCGCGCCGTCGAAACCGCCGGCGCTGAACACCACGTCGCCGGGGCGCGCCTTGACCACGGGGTGCTTGAAGGTACGGCGACATCCGCACATATCCGCCACGGCCCAGCTCCAGCGCCCGGGCCACCCCGGCCAGAGCCAGGCGCGAGTCCTCGTCCGCCAGATCGGCGCAGAAGATCTCCAAACGATCCCACTGCATGCTGCCCGCCAGCGGCGGACGCCTGTCCTGCTCCGCATCCTCCAGGAAATAGACGTCCTCCACGCCAAGCATGGCCAGCTGCTGGCCTATGCCGATCTTGTGCTGCACCGCGCAGCAGACGATGACGGGCAGCCCGCCCTGCCCTCCGGCTTTATTTGGGGCGAGAATCGGCACGCCGTCCAGCAGCTCGTCCTGCCGCCACACGTCGTTGTCCAGATACGCGGCCACCTCCACGCCGCGGTCCCGCAGCCAGTCGCGCGTGCGCACCGCGCGCGGTCCGCTGCCGAACAGACAGACCTTGCCGCCCGTGAACGGACATTCCTCTTCCGAAATGTTCCTGTTGCCCCGCGTGGAGGCATGTTCCGCCAGCATGAATCCTCCTGCCTGTAGCTTGCGGCGCAGCCTCACCGCCCGTCGGGAAGGACCGCCGAGGTTGCCAATCTCACCCGACATGACGTATATTGACAAGTAACGTCAATTCCTAAAGGACTCTTCATGACAACCTTCGCGGCGGATCTGCACATCCACTCGCGCTTCTCGCGCGCAACCAGCAAAAGCCTCACCATCCGCAGTCTGGCCGCCTGGGCCGAGGTCAAGGGCATTGGCGTGCTGGGCACGGGCGACTGCACCCACCCCGGCTGGCTGGCCGAGATTGAGCGCGAGCTTGTGGAGGACGGCGACACCGGTCTTTTGCGCCTGCGCGACCCCGCCACGCTCGCCGGGCAGCTGCCCGGCCTCGCCATGCCGTTTGCCGGCGGCGCGCGCTTTTTGCTCCAGGGCGAAATCAGCTCCATCTACAAACGCGGCGGCAAAGTGCGCAAGGTGCACAACCTTGTGTACATGCCGACCATCGAGGCAGCGAAAAAGCTCAACGCCAAGCTCGCGCAGGTGGGCAACCTCGCGGCCGACGGCCGGCCCATCCTCGGGCTCGACAGCCGCAACCTGCTGGAAATGGTGCTCGAAACACATCCCGAGGCCTTCCTCGTGCCCGCGCACATCTGGACGCCCTGGTTCTCACTCTTCGGCTCCATGAGCGGTTTCGACTCCGTGGAGGAGTGCTACGGCGACCTCTCCAGCCACATTTTCGCCATGGAGACGGGCCTTTCGTCCGACCCCGGCATGAACTGGACCATCTCCGCCCTGGACCGCTACCGCATGATCTCCAACTCCGACGCGCACTCCGGCGAAAAGCTGGGGCGCGAGGCCAATCTCTTCCGGGGCGCGGCGTCGTTCTCCGGCATCCGCACCGGACTTGCCGCGCGCGGCGGAGAGGCCGGCGTTGCAACGGACGGCTGCGAGTTCCTCGGCACCATCGAATTCTTCCCCGAGGAAGGGAAATACCATCTGGACGGCCACCGCAACTGCAACT
Source organism: Desulfovibrionaceae bacterium CG1_02_65_16 (assembly GCA_001871085.1). Classification (GTDB taxonomy): domain Bacteria; phylum Desulfobacterota; class Desulfovibrionia; order Desulfovibrionales; family Desulfovibrionaceae; genus Humidesulfovibrio. The sequence continues at coordinate 5,966 of MNUQ01000093.1, read as the reverse complement.
GGAGCATGGAAAACCACCGCCCACAAAGGCCTGTGCCCGGTGTGCGGCAAGCCGGCCACCCTCGGCGTGCTGCACCGCGTGCTGGCCCTGGCCGACAGGCCCCAGCCCGTGCAGCCCGAGGGCCAGCCGGGCTACACCTCGCTCATCCCCCTGCGCGAGGTGCTCTCCGAAGTGCTGGACGTGGGCGCGGGCAGCAAGGCCGTGGCCGCCGAGTACGGCCGCCTGCTGGAGCGCCTGGGCCCGGAGCTGTTCATCCTGCGCGAGGCCCCGCTGGCCGACATAGGCCGCGCCTCGCCCGTGCTGGCCGAGGCCGTGGAGCGCATGCGCGGCGGCAAGGTGCTGCGCAGCGCCGGGTACGACGGCGAGTACGGCGTCATCACGGTTTTCACCCCCGAGGAGCGCGCCGAAATGCGTCGGGGCCGCATGCTCACCGGCATGCCCGCCCGCCGGGGCCGCAAGCCCGCCGCCGGGGCCGCACCCGCCCAAGCCGAAGCGGCAGACAAAGCCGACGCCGACCCCGAGCCCGCACGGCCCCAACCAAGCCGCCCCGCCCGCCTGAACCCCGCGCAGGAGGCCGCCGTGTGCGCCGGCCTTGGGCCGGGCGCTCGCCCCGGCCCCGTGCTGGTGCTGGCCGGGCCGGGCACGGGCAAAACGCACACGCTGCTCGCCCGCGTGCTGCGGCTGCTTCAGTCCGGCGCGCCGGCCCAGTCCATCGCCGTGGTCACCTTCACCCGCCGCGCGGCCGACGAGCTGCACGAACGCCTGGCCGCCCGCCTCGGCCCCGAGGCCGACCTGCCCATCGCCGACACCCTGCACGCCCTGGCGCTCGACCTGTGGACCGCGCGCAAGGGCCAGCCGCCGGTGCTGCTCTCCGAGGACGCGGCCCGGCGCATGTTCCTGGAGGCCTTGCCAGAGGCCATGCCCCGGCGCGAGCGTTTGGCGCTTTTCCGCAGCCACGCGCTGGCGAGAGAGACCCTGGCGCCCCTGCATGGCCCGGACGCCGCCCTGGTCGAAGCGGCCGCCGCCCAGGTGGCGGAGATGAAGGCCCTGCGCAACCAGGCGGACTTCACGGACCTGTTGGAATTTCTGCTCGCCCTCGTGCGCGGGCCGCAGTTCGTGCCGCCCTTCGCCCACCTGCTGGTGGACGAGGTGCAGGATCTCTCGGCCCTTCAGTTGGAGGCCGTGCTCGGTCTGGCCGGC
>MNUQ01000093.1:2126-4747 GCA_001871085.1 Desulfovibrionaceae bacterium CG1_02_65_16 | reverse complement strand
CGCAGGGCCGCGCGGAGACCGACGACGCGGACGGCGGCGCGGACGGTCCGGACGACGCTTTCGCCGCGCCGCCCGACACCACAGGCCTTTCGGCCGGCCATTCGGCCGACCATTCGGCCGACACCTCGGCCAAAGGGCATCCGGACGGCGGGGCTTCGGCCGCAACGAATGCCGCGGGCGGGGCCGGATTCTTCGCCATCGGCGATCCCGAACAGAGCATATACGGATTCCGCGGCGCCGCGGGCGATGTGCGCGAGCGTCTGGCCGCCCGCTGGCCGCATCTCACCGTGGCCAGCCTGGCCGAAAATTATCGCAGCGGCCAGGGCATCCTCGACACCAGCGGAGCCGTGGCCTCGGTCCACCCGCATTTGCTGGCCCGGCCGGACGCGCCCTGGAGCATTGAGCTGCTGGAGGCCCCGGACGCCCGGCACGAGGCGGACATGATCGCCGCGCGCGTGGCCCGGCTGCTGGGCGGCAACAGCCTCACCCTCATGGAGGCCGGCGGCGCGAACCTCGCCCCCGGCGATGTGGCCGTGCTGGTACGCTTCCGCGCGCTCATCGGCCCATACAAAAACGCCCTGGAGCTGGCCGGCGTGCCCTGCTCCGCGCCGGAAACCGAAATGTTCTGGGAGGAGCCGCGCGTGGCGGCCATTCTGCGCGTGGCCGAGCGGCTCTTCGGCCTGCCCGCCAGCGCCGACGCGTCTGACGAGGACGAAGCAGGCACCCATTCGGGCGCCCCCCATTCTCCCCATTCAGGTGGTCCCCATTCGGGCGTTGCCCATTCGGGCGTTGCTCCAGATGTTGACGCCGATTTGCCCGAGTTTCTGCTGTTGCAGGGCCCGCGCGTGCTGCCCGCCGCCCTGCGCGAAACCCCGCCCTTTGACCGCTATTTCTGGGACGGCCCGGCCTTCCGCGACCTCTGCCAAGCCTTCGACGCCCAGAACGGCTGGGTGGGCCTGCTCGACTGGGTGCGCCTGGAGACGGACTTCGCCAGCATCCGGCAAAGCGCGCAGAAGGTGCGCATACTGACCCTGCACGCGGCCAAGGGGCTGGAGTTCGAGGCGGTGTTCCTGCCCGCCTTGGAGGACGGCGTGCTGCCGTTTGCCGGATTCAAGGCCGAAGCGGATGAAGCGGGCGGAATGCCCACGGAGGCTTTAGCCGAGGAGCGCCGCCTGTTCTACGTGGGGCTCACGCGCGCCAAGAGCCGGCTGTGCCTCTCCTTCTCGCGCTCGCGCAGGCTTTATGGCAAAATCAGCGCATGCGGGCCCTCGCCGTTTCTTACGCTGCTGCCCCAGGAGCTGCTGCGCCGCACGGTGCTGGCCCCCAAGGTGCAGACCCGGCAGACCCAGCTCAATCTCTTCTGACGTCGGCATCATGCCCCAATGTCCGCCCATGAACCCCGAATGGGCTTGTCCGAATGGACTTGTCCGAATGGGCTTGTCCGGATGGACGCCAAATGGACCCCGAATGGGGGTCGCCTAAAGGGGCATCACGTGGGGGCCGCACGACGCCGCCACGGCCGCCGACGCGCGGCAAGGCTTGAGCCTGCCTGCCCGCCGGACCGCGCCGAATTGGCCGAATGGGCCGGATAACGTCGAATGCGCCGGACAAGGCCGAATGGCCGGGGGAATCCGCCGCGCCCCCGCCTTCTATCGCGCGCCCGGCAGATTGATCTCGCCGCGCAAAACCCGGGCCTTTAGAATCAGCTCCGGCCGGTACTCAAAGTGCATCAGATCAAACCTCGCCCACTTGCCGCCCCACACGAACCCCTCGGCCTCAAAGGCCGCCACGATGCCCGGCGGAAAGGCCAGACGCTTGGCGGGCACGGTCTCCGGGCGGCGCTCCCAGCGCCAGTAGGGCTCGTGCGGATTGAGGTCGATGGCCGCGCCGAAGGAGTGCGCGCTCAGGCGGTCGGTGCCGGCAATCTCGCGCCAGCAAAAGGTTCCGCCAAAAGGCCGCAACGCGCGGCCCCACTCCGGGTGCGCCGGCAGCTGCGACGCGATGCGCGCGGCCACGCGCGAAAGCGCCGCCGCCGCGCCCTGCCGCGTGTTGAACAGTGCGCCGTGGCCGTCGAAGGGCACATTCACGCAGGTTTTGCGCGCCTCGGCCTCGGTACGCCCGTAAAGGGCTTTGAAAAACGCCGTCACGCGGCGGCGGCCCGGATCGAAAAACGGGGCGGGATGCGCGCCGGCCTCGTCCAGCGGACCCAGCGGATACGTCTGCTCCAACATGGTGCGCACGTCCGGATGCTCCTCGGCCTCGTCCGGCGTGCGCTTTTTGCCGTCGTCGTAGGCCAGCCGGGTTCCGTCGCGCAGAACCAGCCGCAGCAGGCCGTCCGCGCCGCGCTCCATGCCGGCCACGGCGTCCGGGTAGGCCGCGCGCAGCACGGCGAGGTCCAGTCTGGCCCCGGGCGGCAGACCGGACGCATCGGCCAGGGCCGGCGCAGCCCGGGGGGCGGCCGAATCGGCGGCCAGCACGGAGGCGGAATGCGCTGACGCGGCCCACGCCGCACCCGCTACCAGCACAAAGGCCAAAAGGGTCAGCGGGACCAAACACTTTCTGCGGGGGAAAATGGTGTTGCGCATACAGCAGGCCTAGCGCCGCGCCCGCGCGCGGTCAAC
>MNUQ01000093.1:0-2096 GCA_001871085.1 Desulfovibrionaceae bacterium CG1_02_65_16 | reverse complement strand
TTGCCGCTAGGCCCGAGCGGGCTTATCTGTACCAGCGTGATCGCGCGCCGGACCCCGGCCCGACGCGTTTCCTCCCCCAACGCATAAGGAGTGCCCATGCGCCGCATCCTGTCCTGGCTCCTCGTCCTTCTCGTCCTCACCCCCGCCGCCGGCGCGCTGGCGGCCAAAAAACACGCGCCCCAAACCCCGCCGCCGGCTCCCGCGGCCGCCGTGGCCGCATCGCCTGTGGCCGTGCGGGCGGACAGCAAGCCCGCAGTCCCCGGCCTGCCCGACTCCGCCATCAAGGATGTGACCTGCGTGCGCCTGAAAAACGGCTTGACCGTGCTGGTGAAGCAGGACGACCGCTTCCCGCTGGCGCACATCCGCATGCTGGTGCACGCGGGCAGCGCGTACGAAACGCGCGCCCAGGCGGGCATAAGCCACGTGCTGGAGCACATGGTCTTCAAGGGCGCGGGCGACATGAAGCCCGGCGAGGTGGCCCGCCGCATCGAGGACGTGGGCGGCAGCCTCAACGCCGCCACCAGCTTCGACGACACCGTGTTCCATGTGGAGGTGCCCGACACCTCGTGGAAGCTCGGACTCTCCGTGGTGGCGGACATGACCTTCAAGCCCACGCTGGACCCAGCGCAGCTGAAAAGCGAAAAAGAGGTGGTGCTGGCCGAGCTGAAGCGCGGCGAGGACAGCCCCGGCAGCATGCTCTTCCAGACCCTGCAGGGCATGGTGTTTGAGGGCGGCAGCTACCAGTGGCCCATCATCGGCTATCGCGACACGGTGCGCGCCGTCACCAGCGACTCCCTGCGGGCGTACATCGCGCCGCTGTACCAGCCGCAGAACATGCTTTTGTGCGTGGTGGGCCGCGTGAAGCCGGCCGAGGTCATCGCCGAGGCCGATCGCCTGCTTGGCGGCATCCGCAACATCGCGCCCATCACCCCGCCCACGCCCTTTGCGCTCAAAAAAGACGGCGGCCCGCGCCTGACCATCGTTCCCGGCATGTGGAACAAGGTGCATCTGGGGCTGGCCTTCCCCGCGCCGGACTTCCTCTCCGGGAAAATGGCCGCGCTCGACATGCTGGCGCAGATCCTCGGCGGGGACGAAACCTCCCGCCTGTACCGCGAGTTCAAGTACGAAAAGCGGCTGGTGGACTCCATCAACGTGGGCGTGAGCAACCTGGAGCGCGGGGGCATCCTCATGGTCTCCGCCACGCTCGACGCGGACAAGCTGCCCGTCTTCTGGGACCAGCTGACCACGGAGCTGGCCGGCTTCGACGCGCACAGCATCACCGACCAGGAGATCACGCGCGCCCGCACCAACATCGAGGCCGACATCTTCCTCGCGCGCGAGACCATAGGCGGCCTGGCCTCCAAACTGGCCCGGCAGTATGCCTTCGAGGGCGGGCAGGAGGGCGAGGCCAACTACCTCGCCGCCGTTGCCGGCATGGACAAGAACGCGCTGGCCGCCGCCTACCGCGAGTTCTTCCGGCCCGAGGCGCTCTCCGCCGCCATCCTCGCGCCCAAGGGCGTCGCCATCGACAAGGCCCCGCTGCTGGCGTCCCTGCAACAGCATTGGCCCGCCGCTCCGGCGGCAGCCGCCGCCACCGGCCCGGCGAACGGAACCGCCATCCGGCAAGTCGCCCTGCCTGGCGGCGGCGTGCTGGTGTTGCAACCCGACGCCACCCTGCCCTATGCTGCGGTTAATCTGGCCTGGACCGGCGGCGACGCGCTGCTGGAGCCATCCGAGCAGGGCCTGGGCGCGCTGGCCGCGTCGCTCATCACCCGGGGCACCACGGCGCGCACGGCCAACCAGGTGGAGGACTTCCTCTCCGACCACGCGGCCGCGCTTTCCGCCAGCACCGGCACGGAGACCTTCACCGTGGGGGCCAAGTTCCCCACCCGCTTCGCGCCGGAGATGTTCGGCCTGCTGGACGAGATGCTGACCCGCCCGGCCTTCGCCGCCGGCGAGCTGGCCCGCGCCAAGGAGGACCAGCAAAACGCCATCAAGCGCGGCGAGGACCAGCCGCTGGGTCTGGCCTTCCGCAAACTGCCGGGGGTGCTCTTCGCCTCCGCCCCATACAACTACCAGCGTCTGGGCGACCCGGC
>MNUQ01000079.1 GCA_001871085.1 Desulfovibrionaceae bacterium CG1_02_65_16 | reverse complement strand
GCCCAGGGCAATCCGCGCCGCCGCCCTTTCGCCGGATGACTCCCGCCGGCGGGCCGCCGGCTCCGGCCCGTTGTCATGGCCACAACCTTGGGCTAGCATCAGGCCAGCTTTCGCCACAGGAGGCCGCCATGACCACAACCAAACTCCTTCCGTCCGCTCTGCTTCCCGCGCGATTCGCAGCATTGCTGCTGGCGGCAACGCTGCTGGCCAACACGCCAGCGTGGGCCCTGGAGCCGCCGGAACCATCTGCAACGCTCCAGAAAATGGCGACGCTGACCGCGCCGGCAACAGCCACCCCGGACAGGGACGAGGCGGCGCAATGCCGCGAGGCGGCGCCCCAGCCCGCGCGCACCGTGCTGGTGAAGGCCATGGGCCAGGGCGGCACTCCGCAAGAGGCTGAGGCCGCCGCCATAAAACACGCCCGACGGCTTGCGGCCAGGCATCTGGAGCGCCTCGGCGGGGCGCTGGCCCTCTTTCCCGCTGGCGAGGGGCAGCGGCTGGTCAGCGTGCGCCACTATCCGGTCATGGGCATGGCCCAGCCGCGAACGCTTGTGCTACTGGAGCTGCGCCTGCGCGGACAGGCCGAGCCCCTGCCGCCGGCGACGGGCCTGCCGGACCTCACCGCGAGCGTGGAGCCCGTCGCCTCGGGCCGCGCCGGCGACCATGGCGGCGTGCTGCGCCTCTCGGCCAGCAAAGCCTGCGAGGCCGTGGCAGCGCTGGACAACGGCCCCGGGCGCGACCCTGATCTGCTGCCCGGCGGCGTTTCGGTCTTTCGCCTCACGCCCGGCAAGACTGTTGAGCACCCGCTGCCCGCGCGCGCGCGCGCCCTGCGCGTGCTGGCCTGCACCGGAGGCCTAAGCATTCCCGCCGATCCCGCCACCGTGGACGAAACCTTCAACAGGGCCCGCATGGGCCGCGCGCATCCCTCGCTCATCCAGGGCGTCACGTCCGACTGCGTGGAGCTGCGGATGGCCCTGCCGGCGAAGACGCCCGCCCGCAAGTAGCTGCGCGGACTCATGCTTTGCCGCTTATAGGCGGAACTTCCCTGCGCCGGTTCAGGCGCTCCTCACGGTCACGCACGTCATCGGGCTTTTCCACTTCAAGCAGCGCGGCCAGCGCGCTCTCCTGCCGCTTCACCGACTCCATGGCGCTATCCACACGCGCCAGAATACGCGCCAGGTCGCGGCCGGCAACGGATTCGCCGCCCAGGCGCAGCGCACCCGGCGCAAGGCCAGACGGAACGCCCGACGTCTGCCCCAGGGCGAGCGGCTCGGAAACCCGTGCGAAAGAGGCGCCGGCGAGACCGGCCGGCGCGGCAAAGGCCAACGTGATCAAAACAGCCAGGATACGCCTGCCCATGGTGCGTGCTCTCAGATGATGCGGTTGCAACACGTGCACGAACGCCGCCGCGCGTCGCCGTGCTCCAGACGCCTCGTGGATAGCAGAAAGCGTGCCGAATTCCCGACGTATTATTTCAGCTGGTTACCTTTTGCGAAGTGCGGCGGCGTGCAAAGATTCTCACCCAACTCCAGCGCACTTGTGCAACCGGAGGCAGCCCCCGGGACCGCTCTCTAAGGGCGAACCGGACACATATTGCGGCAGGGGGACGGCGTTCCTTACGCCCGCAGGAACTCGCGTTGCCGGGCCAACGCGGCGCGGACGAAGGCCGGCGCCCAGTGCGGGCAGCCAAGCGCGTGGATGTGCGAATAGGCGGCGAAGGTGCGCCCCATGAGCATGCCGTCGCGCCCGGCGACCATGCCGCGCCCGCGCAGCATTTTGAGGGTCAGCGGCGGCAAGCCGGCGGGGCTGCTCGGCTCGGTGCAGGCGGAGTAATGGAATTCGTGCCCGGTGATGCGCGCGCCAAGCGGATGGAAGGGATTTTCGCCCTCCACCAGCGCCTCCACGTAGCCCAGGCCCTGCGGCCGGGCGCACAACCGCGTGGACACGGGGAACACGCCGGCCATGGCGCGCCACTCATCGCGCCCGCCCGCGTCCAGATGCAAACCCTCGCACAGGTACATAAAGCCGCCGCATTCCGCATAGATGGGCAGGCCGGAGGCGGCAAGGGCGCGCACGCGTTCGCGCGCCGCCACATTGGCCGCGAGCTGCTCCGCGTGGGTTTCCGGAAAGCCGCCGCCCAGGTATAGGCCGTCCAGCTTCGGCCAGGGCGCGTCAGAGAGCAGCGAAAGCTCCACGAGACGGGCCCCGGCGTGCTCCAGCGCCTGCAAATTCTCCGGGTAATAGAACCACAGGGCGGCGTCGTGCACAAAGCCGATAACCGGCGCGCCATTCGGCAAGCCATTCGGCGTGCCATTCGGCAAGCCATTCGGCGTGCCATCGGCGATGCCGGCCACGCGCTCCGGCCAGGGCACGGATCCGGCAGGCTCGGGCGTTGGCGCGCTGCGCGCAACGTCAACCAGCCGCGATACGTCCACCCAGCGCTCAACCTCGTCGGCAATGGCGTCCAGCGCGGCTTCGCGGCCGGCGTGCTCCTGGTCGGAGACAAGGCCCATGTGCCGCTCGGGGATGGGGTTCTCGACCATTTTAGGCAAGCGGCCAAGCACGGGCACGCCCGCAAGATTCTCAATGCAATCCGTGAGGATGCGGCGGTGCCGCTCGCCGGCGGTGCGGTTCAGAATCACGCCCGCGAGGTTCAGCCCGGGCTCGAAGGTCCGGCACCCGGCCACAATGGCCGCGGCGGTGCGCGTCATCTTGGTGGCGTCCAGCACAAGCACCACCGGGGCGTCGAGCTGACGGGCCAGTTCGGCCGTGGAGCATGTGCCCTCGCGGTCCTTGCCGTCAAAAAGTCCGCGGTTGCCCTCAATGATGGAGATATCGGCCAAGGCCGCGCGCTCCTGAAACAGGGCGGCGATGACCTCGCGCGGGAGCAAAAAGGGATCAAGGTTGCAGGCCGTGCGGCGCGCGGCGTGAGAAAGCCAGGAGGCGTCGATGTAGTCCGGGCCCTTCTTGAATGGGGCCACGGCGAGGCCACGGCGGGTAAGCGCCCGGCACAGCCCCATGGAGACAAAGGTCTTGCCCGAGCCGCCGGAAAGTCCGGCCAGGATGATGCGCGGGAAATGGGTCATGGATGCGGCGTCACTTTCCACCAGACGAGAAAAGCCTTGCCCAAGAACTGGGCAAGGCCCTCTCGAATCCGATCAGGGAAAAGAGGTCTAGTCCTCGCCCTCTGCGTGCTTGCCGGCGCCGGCCAAGCCGTACATGGAGGTGCTGCCGGAAGACCAGAACACGAGGGTCTCCTCGTTGATCATCTGGGTGAGAATCTTCTTCACGTCGCGGCCCTTCTCGTCGGGGAACAGCGCGGTGAAGTCGTTGAAATAGAACTTGCTCTTGCTCTTCGCCTTGGAGTTGATGAATTCAATGATCTTGGCTTTGGCTTCTTCGAAAACGAGCGCCATGGTTTGCCCCTTTTTTATGAGGGGCGCGAAGGTTGCCCTCCGCGCCCCGTTGTGAGCCTGATGCCTAGAACTTAAACTGAGTGGTCTGGCGCCACGTGTAGTACGCCGGATCACGGAAGTCGTCGATCAAGTGGTGCGAGAACTCAAGCTCGCACTTCTCGAAGAAACGCTCCCAGCCGATGCGGTTGGCCCAGTCGCCCAGGCGCTCGTACTTGTGGGCGTCTTTGGCGTAGGTATCAAGAATCTTCTTGATGGTCTTGGTCAGGGTCGGCCAGCGGGGCGGCTCATTGGGAATGAAGGGCACGACGACCTTGGAGAAGGCCGGCTTGGTGATGCGGTTGCTGATCTTGCCGCCAACCATGAGCGCGATGCCGTCGCCGTCCTTGTCGGACAGCGGCATGGCCGGGCACATGGTGTAGCAGTTGCCGCAGAACATGCAGCGCTCCTGCTTCACGGCCACGGTGTTCACCTGCTTGCCACCAAGCTCGATCTTGGTCGGGCGGATGGCGCCGGTCGGGCACGCGGCGACGGCCAGGGGCACTTCGCACACGTTGTCCAGGTTCTCGTTGTCGATGATCGGGGGCTTGCGGTGAATGCCCAGGATGGCGATGTCGGAGCAGTGCACAGCGCCGCACATGTTCAGGCAGCAGGCCATGGAGATGCGCACGGGAGCGGGAAGGCGCATGTTGGTGAACTCTTCGAACACCACGTCCATGGTGGCTTTCACGGTGCCGGAGGCGTCCGTGGCCGGGGTGTGGCAGTGCACCCAGCCCTGGGTGTGCACGATGTTGGTGACGCCGGCGCCGGTGCCGCCAACGGGGAACTTGTGCGACCCGGCGGTGTGCTTGCGGCCGTTCAGGTCGGCCTTGAGGGCTTTGGCCTCCTCAAGGGTGCTGACCATGAACTCGATGTTGTTGCGGGTGGTGAAGCGCAGGTGGCCGCCGCAGTACTTGTCGGCGATGTCGCAGATCTCGCGGATGTTGGTGATGCTCATGAGGCGAGCGCCACCGCAGCGGACCGTGAAGACCTTGTCGCCGGAGAGGCCGACGTGCATCAGCATGCCGGGCTCAATGATCTCATGGTAATCCCACGCGCCCTTGTTCTTCGCGATGATGGGCGGCAGGAATTTGGTGAAGTGCTGGGGACCAATATCGGTGATACGGTCCTGCATCGGTTTTTCAGGATTGTATCCGGAAGAAATGAAGGCCATTTTTTACGTCCTCCTTCTGTTTAGCGCTGGTGCTTGACGCGGTAATCGGAGATCTCACGCTGCCAGCCGCCCTTCACGTCCTCTTCCTTCCAGAAGATGTACGGATTGTGACGGGGCTCCTGCACGTGGCGCGGATCAGCCTTGATGCCGGTCACTTCAAGGAGCTTGGCGAAGCCGAGGCGCTTCAGGGTCTCACCGATGCGCTCGCGGTTTTTGCCTTCTTCCATCCACCAGTCCCAAACGGACTCGATGAATTCCTTGATCTCGTCGTAGGGTTCCTCGACCTTGATGAAGGGGATGGTGAGGGAGCCCATCTGCGGGCCGTCCAGAATCGGGGCCTTGGCGCCGATGAGGATGGAGCAGCCGCGGTCGTTGCCGATTTTGAGAGCGCGGGGCATGACGCAGATGCAGTGCATGCAGCGCACGCACTCTTTGTCATTGATCTCGAGCTTGCCGTTCTCGTAGCGCATGCAGCCGGAGGGACACAGGTCAACGACTTCCTTCTGGATGTCGAACTTGCCCCAGTCGCGGCCGGCGTGAGCGCCGGCGTTCGGGGCGATTTCGCCGCCGACGTAGGCCGCAACGGTCTTCTGGTCAACGCGGATCTCGTCGCGCCAGGTGCCCAGGAAGCTCATGTCGGAACGGGCGATGGCGGCCACGCAGCCGTTGGGGCAACCGTCGAACTTGAACTTGAACTTGTAGGGGAAGGCGGGGCGGTGCAGCTCGTCCTGGTACTCCTGGGTCAGCTGATAGCACAGCTCCTGGGTGTCGTAGCAGGCGTATTCGCAGCGGCTCTCGCCGAGGCAGCAGGCCGGGGTGCGCAGGTTGGAGCCCGAGCCGCCCAGGTCGTTGTTCATTTTGTGGGTCAGCTCGTGGAAGACTTCCTCAAGCTGCGGGGTGCTGGTGCCAATAAGCACGATGTCGCCGGTGGCGCCGTGCATGTTGGTCAGGCCGGAGCCGCGCAGTTCCCACAGATCGCAGAGCTGACGCAGGAATTCGGTCGTGTAGAACATGCCGGAGGGCTGGGCCACGCGGATGGTGTGGAAGTGGGCCACGCCGGGGAACTTCTGGGGCTGGTCGCAGTAGCGGCCGATGACGCCGCCGCCGTAACCGAACACGCCCACGATGCCGCCGTGCTTCCAGTGGGTTTCGCCGTCCACATAGGAGAGCTCAAGCAGACCAAGCAGGTCGTCCGGGCACTCGGCGGGAACCTGGTAGTCGACTCCCTTGGGATTCGCATACCGATGCTCAATCTCCTGCTTAATGTCGGACACAAAGCTGGGCCACGGGCCGCTTTCCAGCTGGTCCAACAAGGGGGTTTTGTGTTTCGCCATTCCCTTAACCTCCGTTGTTTGGTGTAAGAAGTTGCCACACTCGATTAACTATCCGGCATGCGCCCGCTGGCGCGCGGGCCGTCGCCGGATGTCTTTCTTCCATCTGGCGAGGCGCTTGTGAATTGACGAACGCAGTCATTCACGACTGCTACAATTCCAGCGCATGATTCCTCATCAATTACGGAAAATCCACGGTCTCTGTCAACATAAATCCGGTTCCATGCGGTCTCTCGCCAAACAAAGCAGTACTCCGCACGCGCCGTCTTGCCAAGGTTGCTTTCGCCGCCGGAGCGGGGTATTCCCCGTGCCGGACACGCGGATGATCCACCCGGAACGTACCCCAAATCCAGCGCCGCAGGCAATCACTATCTTGAACAAACATCCCTTGAACGACGCCCAATGCCGCCGCTGCGGCGAATGCTGCCGCAAGGGCGGCCCCGCGCTGCACCGGCAGGACCTTGGCCTCTTTTCCGGCGAGAAAGCCCTCGACCTCTGCGACGTGGTGACCCTGCGCGCGGGCGAGAGGGTCTACGATCAGGTGCTGGACCGCGTGCTGCCCCTTGAGGCGGAAATGCTCAAGTTCAAGGGCGCTGACGGAACCTGGGCCTGCGTCTTTCTCGACGCGGAAGCAGGTGACTGCACGCTGTATGCGCGCCGCCCGGCGGAATGCCGCGCGCTTTTCTGCGCCGACACCGCCCCCCTTGCCGCCATGTACGACAAGGACCGCCTGACCCGGCGCGACCTGCTGCCCGAGGGCCACCCCGTGCTGGCCGTGCTGGCCGAACACGAGGCGCTGGTTCCGCCCCGGCGCATGGCCGAGCTGGCGGATATTCTGCGCACCGCCGGGCCAAATGCCCTCGGCGGGGCCGAAGGCGCGGAGGCCGCGGCCGAACTGGCCCGCATGGCCCTGGCCGACCGAGCCTTCCGCGAAAATCTCGCCACGCGGGCGCACATCGGCCAGGAATATCATGACTTCTTCTTCGGGCGCGACGCGCGCGCCCTGTTCGCCGCCGTGGGCCTGACCCTGCGCGAGGACGCAAGGACCGGCCTGCGCGCGCAGCTTGACCCCCTCTGGCGGGGCTGACCCCCCGCAACCTATTTGGAGCAGACATGAAAGACGAGCTTGGCCTGTACTACTACCCCGCCCCCCAGCACCCGGAGGCGCGCATGTACGTGCGCCGCTTCGCCGGGCGCGTGGAGTTCCGCATGTGGCACAGGGACGACGCCAACGTGTGGGAGAAACATCAATGGCTGCCCTACGCCGTCATTGAGCAGGCGGCCGCCATGTTCAAGGCCGGGGGCAAGAAGGCCGACCCAGCCTCCCTGTACGATCTGGCCGTGGCCGAGCGCCTGCTGGCCGAGGACTAGCGGCCGTCATGCGCAAGGTTCTGCCGCTCATCCTGGCGGCGTGCATCACCCTGCCCGGGCTCTGGCTCAAGCTTTCCGGCGTCCACCTGGCCCCGCCGCCGGCGGCCCTGCTCTCCGGCCTGGCCATCCTCGGCGCCTCGTTTTTGCTGCTATGGGCCTGCGACGTGGCGCAGATGGACATTCCGCAGACGTTGGCGCTGGCCGTGGTGGCGCTCATCGCCGTGCTGCCGGAATACGCGGTGGACATGTACTTCACCTGGCAGGCCGGCAAAAATCCGCAATCCGACTACGCCCACTACGCCATAGCCAACATGACCGGAGCCAACCGCCTGCTCATCGGCGTGGCCTGGAGCGCGCTGGCCGCCATCCACTGGTTCAAGGCCCGGCGGCGCATCACGCTGGACGTGGAGCAGCGCACCGAGGTGCTCTTCCTCGGCCTGGCCACGGCCTACGCCTTTGTGATTCCCCTCAAGGGCAGCCTGGCCTGGTACGACGGCATTGTGTTTTTGGCGCTGTACGGCTGGTACATCCGGCTGGCCAGCCAGCGCCCCTGCCAGGAATGCGAGCTTGAAGGCCCGGCGGAGCTCATCGGCGCGCTGCCCAGGAACCGCCGCCGCGCGGCTGTGGCGGGGCTGTTCCTCTTCGCAGCCGGGGTCATACTCGCCAGCGCGGAGCTTTTCAGCGAGAACCTCGTGGCCTCGGGCAAGGTGTTCGGCATCAACGAATTCGTGCTGGTGCAGTGGCTGGCGCCCATCGCCAGCGAGGCCCCGGAGTTCATCGTGGCCATCATGTTCGTGCTGCGCGGGCAGGCGGCCACGGCCATGGGCAGCCTGCTCTCCAGCAAGCTCAACCAATGGACGCTCTTGGTGGGCATGATTCCCGGCGTATACGGCCTGGCCAGCGGCGGCTTCGCGCATCCGCTGCCCCTTGGCCCCTACCAGATGCACGAGCTGTTTTTGACGGCGGCGCAGTCGCTGTTCGCCGTGGCGCTTCTGGCGCGGCTCTCGCTCGGGCCGGGCGCGGCGGCGCTGCTGTTCTGCATGTTCACGGGCCAGCTGGTGGGGCCGGTGCTTCTGGAGGGCGTGGACCTCTCCGCCCTGCCCTTCGGCGGCGGCACGGACGGCCTGCACGAACTCTTCAGCGCGGGCTACGTGATTCTCTTCGGCATCGTTGCCTGGCGGAACCGGCGCGACGTGTGGGCCCTGCGCCTGGGCGCCAGCGTTGAGCAGAGCATCATCGAACAGTAAGCGGTAATCAGAACAGCAATCCGCCGGCCCCGCCGGCAGCCAACCGACGAGCCCCCATGACGCAAACGCTGAAACTGCTTGCCCAAATGGTCCTGCTCGTCATCATTTACCACGCCTGCGACTGGTTCGTGACAGCCACCGGCCTGCCCATTCCCGCAACCGTGCTCGGCGTGGCGCTGCTGTTTCTGCTGCTGCTGTCCGGCATTGTGCGGCTGGCGCACGTGGAGCTGGCCGCCGACCTGCTGCTGAAGCATCTTGTGTTCTTTTTCGTGCCCGTGGCCGTGGGGCTCATGGACTGGGGCGGCGTGTTCGCGGAGCACGGCGTCATCCTGCTGGCGGCCATCCTCGTCAGCACGGCGGTTCCCGTTGTGGTGGTGGGGCTGGCGGCCCAACGCGCCCAGCGCGCGCAAAAGATCCAGGGCTAGGCGGCGCGCCATGGACGCAACCACCCCGCTCTGCATCGGCATGACTCTGGCCGCCTATTGGCTAGTGCGCGCGCTGTACCTGCGCCTGCGCCATCCGCTGCTCAACGTGGTGGCGCTCGCCGCCGCGCTCATCATCACTGCGCTGGCGGCCCTGGGGCTCACCTACCAGGACTACACCCCGGCCAAGAACATCATGACGTTTCTGCTGGGCCCGGCAACCGTGGGCCTGGCCGTGCCGTTGTACCGCCACCGGGCGCTGCTGGCCCGCTACGGCGCGTCCATCATCGGCAGCGTGGCCCTGGGCTCGTTTCTCGCCATGACGCTGGCGGCGGGCATGGCCAAACTCGGCGGCCTGCCCCGGCAGGTGGTCATGTCCATTGTGCCCAAAAGCGTGTCCATTCCCTTCGCGGTGGAGATAGCCAAGATCTATGGCGGGGTGCCGCCGCTTTCCGCGGCCTTTGTGGTGGCCACGGGGACGCTGGGGTCGCTTCTGGGCGGCTGGCTGCTGAACCTGGCGCGCGTGCAAAACCCCACGGCGCGCGGCCTGGCCCTGGGCACCGTGTCGCACGGGCAGGGAACAGCCACGGCGCTCATGGAGGGCGAGCAGCAGGGCGCCATGGCCGGGCTGGCCATGATCCTCTCCGGCCTCATGACCGCGGGCTTCGCGCCCATAGTGGTGTGGGGACTCAAATTCCTGCCGGCGTTTTAGGACACGGAAGGGCTTCCGCCCCGGCCGGCATTCCCTCCGGCATTCCTTCCGACATCCTTCCGGCAGGCTTGGACAAGCGTGCTACAAGGTGCAGACGCTGCCGTCCGGAGCCAACGGCCCGGCGGACTTGGACACAATCACCTCGCCGTGCTCCTGCAGGGAGCGCACGCGTCGCATGCCGTCGGCATAGGCCTCGAACACGGCGCGGCGGTCCAGCATGCCCAGCAGCTCGGGCTGCGCAGCCGCCTCCTCCAACGGCCCGGCGAACACCGGCAACTGCGCGTAGCCGCTCTCCACAAAGGTGAGCAGCGCGTGGTACAGATCCTCGCCGGGAGTCAAAGAGGCCAGCGGGCCCATGATCTCTCCCGCCACCACGAGGTCGAACAGCGGCTCCTCGAACACCAGCCCGCGCACGCGGTGGATGTCCACCAGACCGGTGATGCGCCCGCAGGCGTTGCGCACCGGAAAGGTGCGGACCTGACTGTTGCGCATCAGGTCGGCGATGACCCCGAGGGTGGAGTAGGACTCCAGCACGGGCGGCAGGCCCGGCGTATAGTGGTGGCCCACGGTGTGCGACTCCAGCACGTTGAGGGTGGCGTCGGCCGCGTGGGCCGGGGAGTCGAACTTGCTCTCCACCTGATTGTCGTACAGCGAGACCTTGCGGCACAGGGCTATGCACAACGCCGAGGAGAGCATGAGCGGAGCCAGCAGCCCATACCCGCGCGAAAGCTCGCAGACCATGATCAGCGGGCCGATGGGCGCCTTGGCGATGCCGGAGAAGAACGCGGCCATGCCCACCAGCACGTAGCTGCCGGGCTGGGTGGCGATGTTGGGCCACAGGGCGTGGGCCGCCTCGCCCACGAGCCCGCCGGAAAGGCCGCCCACCATCAGCGCCGGGGCGAACATGCCGCCGCTCATGCCGGAACCGATGGTGACGCTGGTGGCCAGCGTTTTGCCCAGCAGAATGGCGATGAGCATGAGCGCGGGCACCTGGCCCAGAATGGCCATCTCCAGCCAGCCGTACCCGCCGGAGAGCGCCTGGGGGAACACCGCGCCGATGGAGCCGGCCAGCAGACCGCCCAGGCCCAGCGTCCACATGATGCCGAGGCGCTCGCGCAGGGGGGCGAACACGCGGGTCTTGCAGGCGCGGAAGGTGCCGACGAAGAAATACCCCGCTGCGGAGCACACCACAGCCAGCACGGCGTAAAACGCCAGCTCGCGCGGGTCGGTGAACTGGAAGGCCGGAGCGGAGAGGATGTGCTCCGTGCCGAAGAAAAAGCTGAACACCGAATACGCCGTGGCCGAGCCCATGACCGCCGGCAGAATGGCCTCGGCCTCGAAGTCCTCGCGGTAGATGACCTCCACCGCCGTGAGCGCGCCGCCCAGCGGCGCGCGGAAAATGGCGCCCAGGCCGCCCGCCGCGCCGGCCAGCAGCAGCAGGCGGCGCTCCCGCGCGGAGAGGCGGAGCTTGTCCGCCATCCACGAGCCGATGCCGCCGCCGATCTGGGCGATGGGGCCCTCGCGGCCGGCGCTGCAGCCGCTGGCGATGGTGAGGATGGAGGCCAATCCGCGGATGAACGGCACGCGCGGGGCCATTTTGCCCGCAGCGCGGTGGAAGACCCGCGTGGTGGCGTCGGTGCCGTCCGTGCCGGAGAGCACGGTCTCGGGCACGTAGCGCTGGATGAAAAAGCCCGTGATGATGCCCACCAGCGAGGTGAACACCGGCACCAGCCAGGGGCGGTATGCGCCGATGTCCATGTCGAAAAGGTGCTCGCCCTTGGGGTTGGGCAGGGAAAGGCCCGCCAAATGGCGCAGCAGGTAGGATTGCAGCCACTCAATGGAGACGTAATAGGCGCTTGCGGCCAGGCCGGCGGCAAGGCCGACAACAATTCCATAGGTGAGCCACCGCCAGGAATGGGCGTGGCGCAGCGCGGCCACGGCACCTGCAAGGCCCTTGGCCAGTCGTTTGACAGCAGCGACAGGCATAGCCACCCTGGCTACTCTCCGTTGGACTGCGAGTCAATGCCCGCTTGCCGCCCCGCCATCCCCTCGCACTGCGGCGGACGGCGTTCGCTCCCGATCCGCCTTGCCATCCGCGCCGCAGCCGTTTATGGGTGCAGACTGCCCCCCCGGCAAACAGCAACGGAGCGCCGTATGACAACTTGGTGGCATTGGCTCGCCTTCAATCTCTTCGTTCTCGCCCTGCTCGCCTTCGACCTGGGCGTGCTGCACAAAAACGAGCGCGAGGTGGGCGTGCGTGAGTCCCTGTGGCTGAGCCTGGGCTACCTCGTGCTGGCGCTCTGTTTCGCGGGGGGCATATTCCACTTCGAGGGCCGCGCGGCGGGAACGGAATTCCTCACCGGTTATCTCATTGAAAAAAGCCTGAGCATCGACAACATTTTCGTATTCGTGCTCATCTTCACCCGCTTCGAGGTGCCGGGCAACCTGCGCCACACTGTGCTCTTCTGGGGCGTGTTGGGCGCGCTGGCCCTACGCACGGCGCTCATCCTGACGGGAGCGGCGGTGCTGGCCGCTTTCCATTGGGTCATCTATCTGTTCGGCGCGTTTCTGGTGGCCACGGGCGTTCGGATGCTGCTTTCAGTGAACGACGAGCCGGACCTCGCGGGCAACCGCCTCACACTCTTTCTGCGTCGGCGCTTCCGCGTCACCGAGGGGTACGAGGGCGGGCGATTCCTCGTCCGGCGCGGCGGGGCGGTCTTCATCACCCCGCTGTGCATCGTGCTGGCCCTTGTGGAATTCTCCGACATGGTCTTCGCCCTGGATTCCATTCCGGCCATATTCGCCGTCACGCGCGACCCGTTTTTGGTATACACCTCCAACGTCTTCGCCATACTTGGCCTGCGGGCGCTGTTCTTCGCGCTCTCCGGGGTCATCCACCGCTTCCATTACCTCAAGCACGGCCTTTCCATCGTGCTGGTGCTGGTGGGCGGCAAAATGCTGGTAAACGCGGCGCTGGGCCCGGTGATTCCCACTGAATGGGCGCTATTGGGCACGCTGTGCATCATTGGCGGCAGCGTGGGGCTCTCCGCTTGGCGCACGCGCGGGCAGGCCCCGGTCCCCCCCGCAGAGGCGCGCGGCTGGGTGCCCGGCAGCCCGGCCAAGCCGCGGCCGCCGGATCCGCCAACGCCGAACAAGAATTGAGCGGAGGCCCGCTGACCGCACTCCGGGTGTACCCGTGCGGATGGCGGAACGCTGCGTGTCGCCGTGCGGAACGTGTCCGTAGCCGTCCAGAACCTGATATTCCAGACCGCGCAGCCTCGTCGCGATACGCTTGGCGCAGTAATGATTGACCCGCCATCCCGCGTTCGCCCAGGCATAGGCACCCACCGCTGTGGACCACGGCGCGCGGATGGCCATCACTATCCAATCAACATTCCGCACTTTTTGTTCAATTCACCCAAGGTCATACACGCCTGCGAAGCCTGTTCCCAAAGGCATAAACAAGTGAAGCGCCACCCCATGCGCCTTGATATTTCAGGCCGCCCCGCCGCGCATGTCGGCAATGAGCTTTTCCAGCGCGCCTGCCTGGGCGGAAAGGGACTCCACGCTCAGGGACGCCTGACGCATGGCGTCGGCCGTGTCGCCGGAAATGCGCTTGACCTCGTCGATGGCGGCGTTGATCTCCTCGCTGGAGGACGACTGCTGCTCGCTGGCGGCGGCTATGGCGCGGATCTGGTCCGTGGCCAGGTCCACCAGGGCCACAATCTCCGCCAGCGCCTCCGAGGAGCTGCGCGCCAGCCCCGTGGTCTCGTCAATGGTGGCGGCGGCGGCGTCCACGCTGGCCACGTTGGCCCGGGTGTGCTGCTGGATGCCGCGGATGGCCTCGTCCACCTCGCGGGTGGCGGCCATGGTCTTTTCGGCCAGTTTGCGCACCTCGTCGGCCACAACGGCGAAGCCCCGCCCGGCGTCGCCGGCGCGCGCGGCCTCAATGGCGGCGTTGAGCGCAAGCAGGTTGGTCTGGTCGGCGATGTCGCTGATGACGGTCAGCACGCGGCCGATATCCTCCGCCTGCCGGCCAAGCACGGTCATCTCCTCCTTGAGCGCCAGGGACTGCTTCTGCACCTGCCCTATGCCCGCCATGACGCGGCTGACAACCTCCGCGCCGTCCTGGGCCTTGCGCCGCGCCCCGCCGGAGGTCTCCGCCGCCTGCGAGGCGCTCTTGGCCACCTCCAGCACGGCCTCGTTCATCTGCCCCATGGCCAGCCCGGTTTCGCCCACGCGGCGCGCCTGCAACTGCGCCCCGCTGCTTGAACGGCCCACGCGCTCGGTCAGTTCGCCGGAAGCGCCGGCCACCACGCGCACCACGTCCTTCAGCCTGTCGGCCGCCTGCAGCATGCCCTCCTGCCGGGTGCGCTCGGCCTCGGCCCTGGCCTCGTCGGCCTCATCCAGCGCCTTGCGCACCTCATCGCGCTCCACCTCGGCCTCGCGGGTGGCGCGGGCCACATCGGCGCGAAAGGTCGCCAGGCTGGCCGCGGTTTCGTTCAACGCGCTGGCCAGCGCGCTCATGGAGCCCACACGCGCGGGCTCCAGCCGGCGGGTCAACGCGTCGCTGCCCAGTTCCTGGGCGAAGTCGATGCAGGCGCGCATGCCGAGCAGATCCTTGTTGGAAATGAGGTAGCCCAGGGCGTACATGCCGGCCACGGCCAGACCGAGAAGGATCCAAAGCAGCCGCCGGTGTTCCAGCAAGCGCTCGTGCAGACCCGCCATGCCGGTGTCGAAGCGCTTGCCCATGGCCTTGTCGAAATTGCCGTAATGCTCGCGGAAGGCCATGGCGTAGGGCGTGGCGCGGCGCTCATACTCCTTGTAGGCCAGGTGCCGGTCCGCAACCGGGGTGTCGCGCAGGCCGGCCACAATCTCCCGGCCGTCCCGCGTGAACTGGGTGGCCGCCTCGTGGGCCTTGCCGATGAGCGCCTTCTCCTCCGGGGTGAAGGCCAGCCCCTCCAGCACGGTGAAGTTCCCGCCAATGCGCTCCAGCGTCTTGTCCAGCGCCTGCATGTCCTTTTCGTAGTTGCTGCCAAGCATGATGTTGCGCGTGAGCCGGCTGAAGAAATTGATGTCCTTGGCGATGTCCACGGCGGCCATGCGGCCCACCATGTCCACGTTGCGCAGACGCAGATAGGAGTCCTCGAAGGCCGAGAGCCCAAGAAGCGACACAGCGAACATGATGGCCAGGGCAAGCGCCCCGACGGATAGCGTGAGCACGAATTTACCGCGCAAGCTGAGTGAGTGCATGCCCCCTCCCTGGAGTGCGAATGACCGCCGAACGAACGCGCGCGCGCCGACGGATGCGACTGATTCTCCGCCGCAAAGCAGGAACCGTTCCAGGGAGATGCATCTTTATTCGTTTATTATTCTAGCGTATTGCGCAACGCATGTCCGCCGCCATCTGCAAACCTTGGGCGGCATGCGCCACCAGCGAAAGGCAGTGCCGACGAAAAAGCCCCGGCAACGCAACAGACGTGCCGGGGCTTGCAGACCAGTCGAAAACAAGCGGAGGATGCCCGCTTAAAATCAGCTTTGCGCCGCCTCGCCCGCGCGACGGCGGGCCTCCACGGCGAGGAGCGCCAGGGCCAGCAGCAGCGCGTCGCGGCCAATGTACCAGAGCATGGGGGCCTTCTCCTCCGCGCTGGTGGTGAAGCACCCGCACGACACATCAATGCCGCGGAAGTAGTTGACGATGAGCGCCAGCCAGAACACGGCCAACAGCCCCGTGGCCAGGGTCAGCGCGCCATCGCGCAGCAGGCCCGTAAACAGGCACGCGCCAATGACCACCTCAAGCCAAGGCAGCCACAGGGCCGCCAGATTCGCCAGCGGATCGGGCAGAATATGGTAGGCCTTCACGATGACCGCGAAGTCCTTGGGGTGGATGATCTTGTCCGCGCTGGCGTAGAGAAACAGCCCGGCCAGGGCCAGCCGCAGCGTCCACTCCACCGCGTCCCAGGGCGCGAGGGCCGCTACTTGTTCTCGCAGTCGCGGCATATGCCCCCCCGCCCGGCGGACTT
Organism: Desulfovibrionaceae bacterium CG1_02_65_16; assembly: GCA_001871085.1. Classification (GTDB taxonomy): domain Bacteria; phylum Desulfobacterota; class Desulfovibrionia; order Desulfovibrionales; family Desulfovibrionaceae; genus Humidesulfovibrio. The sequence continues at coordinate 7,152 of MNUQ01000079.1, read as the reverse complement.
GCCCGGCGCAGCCGATGTGCCCGACGCGGCCGGCGCGGCCGATGACATCGGCGCGGCGGCCCCCTTGGCGATGGGCAGCTTCTCGGCCAGCCACAGGCTCCAGCCGTTCACCAGCACATAGACGTTCTTCACGCCCGCCTCGCGCAGGTACTTGGCCAGACTATGGCTCAAGGGGCAGCGTTCGCCGTCGCAGTAGGTGATGACGGCCTCTTTGCCCGCCAGCCGGGGCTTGATGTCCTGATATTGCGAGGCGAACTCGCGCGGGGGCAGGGAGATGGCGCCCTGCACATGGCCCAGCTGGTATTCAAACTGGGAGCGCGCGTCGAGAAACACGGCCCTGCCGGTGATGAACAGCATGGCCGCGTCCTTGAGGCCGATTTCGCCGCCGTTCTTGCTCAACTGCACAACGCTTGGCGCGGCGAACACCGGGGCCGGGCCGTCCGGGCGGATGAAATTCACGCCCAGGGCCAGCACGGCGGAAACGGCGAGAATGGCGAGGGACTGGAGCAAAATTTTTGGAACAAGACGCATGCGTTTCTCCGCTGGTTATACCCGCCCCAACGTAGCGCGGCCCCCCCCGAAGGGGCGCACCCAAACACGGCGCACCCTATGTCAAGCGCCCGCGAATTGCAATTTTCCTCCCCGTCCGCCCTACCCCGGCAGGGCGCCGGGCAATGGGCCATGGCCGAAGGAAACGTTATCCGCCCTTTTCCGCCTTTTCCTGTCTTGACCGGCTCGCGATATGTATTACGTATCGTAAAACAACAATGGAGGCTGCAATGGGCAAAAACACAGGCAACAATTACAGAATTGGTGCGGTCAAAGACAGAACGCAAACCCAGAATCCGCAAAACGGAAACTGGACCAAGCGGGATACAGGAACCGGACAGTTCATGGACCAGAAAACGGGCGGCGAACCCTTCAAGGGCATCGCCAAGGAAAAAGACGACCGGAGAGGCTAAGCCAGCGCCTGCCCTGCCCCCGAACAGCGTTACCGGAGCAGCGCCCAGGCGACGCCGAGCACCGCGCTGGCCAGCAGGCCAAGCCCCGGTCCCGCGCCTCGCCGCAGCGAGAGCAGCAGGCATGCGCACGCGGCGACGAGCGGCAGCGTGTCGAGCGGTCCGCCGCCCGCCAAGCCCTGGGGCCACAGCACCGCCGCGCCAAACAGCAGGCCGATCTTGAGGATCACCCCGACCATGGCCGCGGCCACGCCCGCGTTTGCCGCGCGCAGCCAGGGCTTGGCAGCCACGGCCTCCATGCGCGGCGCGCACGCCAAGGCCACATAAAATCCCGGCAGGAACAGGCCGAAGGTCATGCCCAGCGCGCCAAGCGCCCCCGCAGCCATCGGGGCGAGCCCGCCGGGGTGCGCCAGGGAGGCGGCAAAGCCCGCGTGCTGCGCGGCCAGCAGCAGCGGCCCGGACCCCAGCCCGGCCAGACCCAGACCAAGGGCCAGCTGGTCCTGCCCGGTCCAGCCCAGGCGCAGGCTCATGTCGGAAATAAACGAGAGCGCGCCATACGCCCCGCCAAAGGCGAAAAAACCGGCGCGCACGGCGAAGTTGAGCAGGCGCGGAGCCAGCGCCTCCGGCCCGGCGAGCAGGCGCACCGCCAGTCCGGCCATGAGCCACGCGGCGGTGAACCACAGGCCCAGCCGTCCCGCGCGCCGCCAGGGCGATGAACCGGCTGCGGCCCCGGGCGCGGCGCCTCCGCCAGGACAAAAAATATCCGGCCGCACCTGCCCCAGCCAAATGCCCATGAGCACCGCCACGATGATGACGCCGTAGAACTTGAGGTGCAGCGCGTAGCCCATGAGCAGACTCACGGCGGCGAAGCCGTAGAACACGGGATGGGTGAGCGCGCTTTTGGCCGTACGCCAAAAGGCCACCGCGATGACGGCCAGCGCGCCGCCGGCCAGTCCGCGCAGCGCGCCGTCCACGACCGGGGCGGCAGGCCCCGCGGAAAAGCGCGCGGCCAGACAGCTAGCGGCCAGCAGCGCCAAAGCCAGAGGCAGCAGCACGCAGACGCCGGCGGCAAGGCCTCCCGGCACGCCGCGCAGCCGCCAGCCCAGGCACACCGCCAGCAGCTGCGTCTGCGAGCCCGGCAGCAGGCGGCACATGGCTCGCGCCCGGGCAACGTCCTCCGGCGCAAGCCAACCGCGTTCGGCCAGCTCCGCATCCAGGCGGGCGGCCCGCCGCTGCGCATCCCCAACGTTGAAGCAGCCCAGCCGCAGCCACAGGCGGCACACATCCATAATGCTCGGCGTTGCGGTGCTCGTTGCATTGCTCATGGATGCGTTGTGGCAACTTCCCGGCCGCTTGTCACCCCCCTTGACCACGGCAAAGCGCCAAAACCAAAACGCGGCGCGCATGTTACGAGATTAATGTGCATATGCTTGCGCAAAATATCTGCATGCTTCTGCACAAATGGTGGAGTACGGACCGTAACCGAACGGCGTCTACAGCCGTCTAACCCGCTGGCATGAATCTGGCACAGAGGCGCTTGACCAACGCCGAACGCCGGGGCGCAGTGCCCCGCCGACTCCGGTCGCTGCTGGATCATGCTCCCGCCAGGCTCCCTGGCGCATCCCACCGGTCAGGAGACACGTTTGAACGCTTCCGCTTTTCTCAAAGGCAAAATCCGCCTGACGCTCATTGCCGGCTTGCTGCTGCTGGCCGCCGGCGGCGCATACTACGCCCTGCGCGGCGGCAAGACGCAAACCGTCTACCGCACCCAGGCCGCAGCCCGCGGCGACATCACATCCACGGTCACGTCCTCGGGCAGCATCGCCCCGCTGGTCACCGTCACCGTTGGCACGCCCGTTTCCGGCATCATCAAGTCCCTTTCCGCAGACTACAACTCCCAGGTCAGAAAGGGGCAGGTCATCGCGCAGATAGACCCGGCCACCTATAGCGCCCTGGTGGAGCAGAACCGCGGCAGCTACCTCAACGCCGTGGCCAACGTGGAAAAGGCCAAGGTGACCCTTGTGGACGCCGACCGCACCCTCAAGCGCTATCAGGCGTTGGTGAAGGACGGATCCGTGGCCGTAAGCGACTACGACACCTACGCAACGGCCGCCGCATCGGCCAGGGCGGCCCTGCGCGCGGCCGAAGGCAGCGTGGCCCAGGCCAGGGGCTCCTACGACCAGGCCAAGACCAACCTCAACTACACCACCATCACCTCGCCGGTGGACGGCATCGTCATCTCACGCGCGGTCGAGGTGGGACAAACCGTCACGGCCAGCATGTCCACCCCCACGCTGTTCACCATCGCCCAGGATCTGACCAAGATGCAGATCAACGCCACGGTGGACGAGTCGGACATCGCCAAGGTGCATGAGGGCGGCAACGCCACATTCAGCGTGGACGCATACCCCGAGGAGGCCTTCTCCGGCGTGGTGACGCAGGTGCGCAACGCCGCCACCACCACCTCCAACGTCGTCACCTACAGCGTCATTCTGGCCGTGAACAACGCCGACCTGAAGCTGCGCCCCGGCATGACCGCCAACGTCACCTTCATTACCGCCACGCACACGGGCGCGCTCAAGATTCCCACCGCCGCCCTGCGCTACCGGCCCAAGACGGCCACCGGGCAGAAGCAGGAGACGCAGTCCAAGCTGGGGCCCGGGCAAAAGCACATCTATGTGCTTAAAAACGGCCAGCCCGCGCCAGTGGTGGTCACTCTGGGCATAGGCAACGACAAGGAGACCGAGGTGACGGCCGGCGAACTGGCCGAGGGCGACGCCGTGGTGCTGGAGGAGCAGACGGCCACGGCCGCAACCGCCTCCAACCCCTTCAGCTCGCGTAGCGGACCCGGCATGGGGCCCCCGCGGTAGGTGCGCGCCATGAACGAAGTCGTACGCATTGAGGAGCTGACCAAGGTGTACCGCATGGGCGAGGAGCGCGTGCACGCCCTGCGCGGGGTCTCACTCTCCGTCACCCAGGGGGAGTTCGTGGCCATCATGGGCTCCAGCGGCTCGGGCAAGTCCACCTGCATGCACATTCTGGGCTGCCTGGACCGCCCCACCTCCGGCCGGTACATGCTGGACGGCGTGGCCGTGGAGAACATGGGCAAAAACGAACTGGCCGAGATACGCAACAAAAAGCTCGGCTTCGTGTTCCAGGGCTTCAACCTGCTCAACCGCACCACGGCGGTGGAAAACGTGGAGCTGCCGCTCGTCTATGGCCGCATGGAGGCCAAGGAGCGCCACGAACGCGCCCTGCGTGCGCTCGCCATGGTGGGCTTGGCCGAGCGCTCCGGGCACCTCTCCAACCAGCTCTCCGGCGGCCAGCAGCAGCGCGTGGCCATCGCCCGGGCGCTGGCCGGCGACCCCGCGCTCATCCTGGCCGACGAGCCCACCGGCAACCTCGACTCGCACATGAGCGAGGAGATCATGGACATCTTCAAGCGCTTGAACGACCAGGGCAAGACCATCATCATGGTCACCCACGAGCCGGACATCGCCGCCCACGCGGGCAGGCAGGTCACCTTCAAGGACGGGCTCATCATCGACGACACGGGCCCCGGCCCCACGCCCCCGGCCGAGCGCATCGCCGAGTTGACCGCGCGGCTCGCCGCGCGCAAGGAGGCGTAACCATGGACCTGCTTCTGCCGCTCAAAATCGCGGCGCGCGCCCTGCGCGTGAACCTCATGCGCTCGTTTCTGACCATGCTTGGCATCATGATCGGCATCGGCGCGGTCATCGTCATGGTGGCCGTGGGCACCGGCGCCACCAAGCAGATTTCCGACCAGATAGCCACCATGGGCTCCAACCTGCTGCTCATTTTGCCCGGCAGCACCACCAGCGGCGGCGTGCATGCGGGCATGGGCTCGCAACCCACGCTCACCATCGACGACGTGAAGGCCATCCGCACGGAGTGCCCCTCCGTGCTGCGCGTGGCCCCGGAGCTGCGCGGCTCGGCCCAGCTTGTGGCCGGCAACATGAACTGGTCCACCGAGCTCACCGGCACCACCCCGGACTTTTTGCAGATACGCGAATGGAAGCTCGCCAGCGGACGGGAAATGACCAGCGTGGACGTGGACACCGGCCAGAAGGTGTGCATCCTGGGCCAGACCGTGGCCACCAATCTTTTCGGCGACGAGGACCCCACGGGCAAGCAGGTGCGCATCAAGGGCGTGCCGTTTTTGGTCATTGGCCTGCTGGAGTCCAAGGGCCGCAGCGCCCAGGGCTCGGACCAGGATGATGTGGTGTTTCTGCCCTTCAGCACCGCCCAGCGCAAAATCCTGGGCAACTCCTTCCCCGGCACCGTGGGCCCCACGCTGGTGCAGGCCGTGAGCCAGGCCCAAATATCCCAGGCCGAGACCGAAATCATCGCGCTGCTTGACCAGCGCCATCGCATGAGCGCCACCAAGGAGCGCGACTACACCGTACGCAACCTTTCGGAGCTGCTGGCCGTCTCGCAGCAGTCGGCCAAGACCATGAGCGTGCTGCTGGGCGCCGTGGCCTCCATCTCGCTGCTCGTCGGCGGCATCGGCATCATGAACATCATGCTCGTCAGCGTCACCGAGCGCACGCGCGAGATCGGCATCCGCATGGCCATTGGCGCCAAGGAGCGCGACATTCTGCTGCAATTTTTGGCCGAGGCCGTGCTGCTCACCATGCTCGGCGGGGCCATCGGCATTGTGCTGGGCGTGGCTGGGGCGTTTCTCATCTCGCACTTTCTGGGCTGGGCCACGCTCATCTCCAGCCAGTCCATCGTGCTGGCGGTGGTGTTCTCCAGCGCCATCGGCATCTTTTTCGGCTTCTACCCGGCCCGCAAGGCCGCAGCCCTCAACCCCATCGACGCCCTGCGCTACGAGTAGGCAAGAGCCCCCAAGGGTCGCATCCAAGCACCGGCCAAAGGCTTGTGCCCACGAAAGAAAATATACATCCCATTATCGGACGTTAGGATAGACACATTGAGCAAAACCAAAAGCAACAACTCCTGTTATGGTCCCTTCAAGTGTTGCGGCATCTACTGTATCCGGTTTGCCAGTATCCGGATCTAAAATCTCTAATCTATAAAACGCATAGCTATCTGTAAAAACTAATGATGAGAGGATGTTCTGCTTGACAAACCTGAAATACGCGCCTGTTACGATTACTGCATGCCCTGTTGCGCTATCCGCAGGGTGATAACAAAGGATAGCAGGAAAGCCAGCCGCCAGCGATTCCAACAAAGTAGTAGAACTGCCGCCACTGGTGACAGAAACCTGATATAGCCCGATTAGGTTTGCAATATCAAAAGCAGAAGCGGCATCTGGATAGTTTGGATAGCGAGCTTTAAAATCTGCACCCTTCATTTTATAAAATCGTTCAACTAATTCCGACTGAGGAATGAGGTCAAGGCGCTGATTAAAAAACTGTTGTGTCATGTCATGGGGATGGTGACTAGCGAAATACATAAGATGCTGAACACAGGAAGCCCAACACCACGCATCTTTTCCCTTTTTATGAAATGGTTCGGTATCATGAAATCCTACGTAGTAAAATCCGCCAGAAGCATTTCGTACCTGCTTATAAAAAGCAGAATTGGCAACTTCACCACGAATCATATTGCCATTAACCTTAACAGGGAGAAAGCATGCTTTGTTCTGTCGCTGAAGCAATGTATTGAAGTCTGGTGAATAGTATTCGCTAGTATTAAAACTCTTGTAGGACTTGAAATTCTCAAAAGTTGAGCTAACGCCGCTGTTGACCAAACCACATCCGTGGACAGTTAAAATAGTGTAAAGAGTAAGTACAGCTATGCAAAACTTGCGGGTAACTGCCATAATATTTATCATAGTTGCTCGCACCCTATTGATATGCGTCTTTCGAACTATTTAGATCGATTGTTTTGCATTGTTGAATTTGAAGTAGGCGAAACTGGAATTGGTATCTTCCCACAGTTTGGGTCACAGCCAGCCAATAACAATGCGGCAAAAACAATACTTACCCCAACAATAACAATTTGCCTGTACTTCATTGTTTTCTCCGTATTAAGCAATAAGAGGGAAATGACCGCAATAGCAACTATAAAAAAGTATTTGAAAAGTAAATAATGCTTTTCCTTTTTATAACTGCTCACTACAATTTTATATGTATTCCACAAGGCATCTATTCTGGCTTTAAGTATATCTTCATTCGTATTGCCAGCAATGCTCATAATTTCTTCA
>MNUQ01000134.1 GCA_001871085.1 Desulfovibrionaceae bacterium CG1_02_65_16 | reverse complement strand
GCCGGGGCCAATACGGCCGCCCAGGCTTTTGCGCTGCTGCCAAGGGCCGTGGCGCTCCGGCTGGCGGCGGACTTGGCCGCGCGGGCCGGAAGGGCGGCTCAAAACCACTCCGGGCGCGCGCTCGACGTGCGCCATGTGCTCTTTGACCAGGACGGCGGCGTGCTGTACGCCGATGACATTCCCCCCGCGCTGTTTTCACCCTGTTCCCCCCTTCACCCCGAGACGGGTTCACGATAAGGGGAATCCATGTTCGAGAAGAGCAACAACCCCGTGCATGTTGTGGGACTGCGCCCCGGCGCCCTCACCCCGCCCGCCGGCGTGGAGGACATCCTTGCGCGCGCGCAGGTGCTGGTTGCCGGCCGTCGATTGCTGGAGGCCGCGCCGCGCGTCTGCCGGCCGGAGCGCGCCATTCCCGTGGCCGGGCCGCTGACCCCCATTATTGAGGAGATTGAACGCGAGCGCGCCGCGGGCAAGGCCGTGGTGGTGCTGGCCGATGGCGATCCGCTGTTCTTCGGCCTGGGCAAGCGGCTCATCGAGGCCCTGGGCGCGGAAGCCGTCGTGGTGCATCCCAACCTGTGCACGCTGCAAATGGCCGCCGCCCGCATGGGCCTGCCCTGGCACGACGTGCGCGTGGTCTCGCTGCACGGCCGCAAGGACTTCACGCCGCTGTTCGCCGCGCTGGCGCGCTTCGAGCGCATCGCCGTGTTTACCGACCCCGAGCGCACGCCCGTGGCCATCGCCGAGGCGCTGCTGGACCGGGGCGTGGTGGACGCCCAGCTCATCGTGCTGGAGAACCTGGGCGGCCCCGGCGAAACCGCACGGCGCATGCGTCTGGAGGAGGCCTGGGACGGGTCGTTCTCCGACCTCAACCTTGTGCTGGTGGAGCGCACCGCGCCGCCGGAAATTCCGCTCATGCTGGGCATCCCCGACCACTACTATTTTCATGAGAAGGGGCTCATCACCAAGCTTTCCGTGCGCGCGGCGGGGCTGGCCATGCTCGGCGTCATGCCCGACAGCGTGGTCTGGGACCTGGGCGCGGGCTGCGGCTCCGTGGCCATCGAGGCCTCGCATCTGGCGGCCGAGGGCCGTGTTTTCGCAGTGGAGCGCGAGCCCCGGCGCGCGGCCATGATCCGCGAGAACGTGCGGCGCATAGGGGCCTGGCTGGTGGAGACCGTGCAGGGCGAAATGCCCGAAAGCCTGGTGGAGCTGCCGGATCCGGACCGCGTGTTCTTCGGCGGCGGGCTCGGACAGGACACGCGCGCCCTGGCCCATGCCTGCCGCAGGCTCAGGCCCGGCGGCCGTGTGGTGGTGCACGCCATCTTGCTCGATACGCTCATGCGCGTGAAGGACTACTTCGACACGCACAACTGGAACTTCGGCATCACCCAGCTGCAGGCCAGCCAGGCCGACAGGCTGGCCGGCGACTTCCGCCTGCGCGCGCAGAACCCGGTGTTCATCATCTGGGCGGACAAGCCGGCCCCCCAGCCTCCGCTTGCATAAGTGATGCGCGAAACCGCCATCCACGCCTTTTCCGCCGCCGGGCTTGCGCTGGCGTTGCGGCTTCGCGCGGCCCTGCAAGCCGACGTTTACGCGCCGCAGCGTTTGGCGGGCGGGGCTTCCGGCATTCTGCCCTTCGCCGATCTTTTTGCGCACATGGATGCCGCGTTCAATCGGTATGCCCGCCACGTCTTCATCGGAGCGTCCGGCATCGCCGTGCGGGCCATCGCCCCGCATCTGCGCGGCAAGACGCGTGATCCCGCCGTGGCCGTGCTGGACCTTTCCGCGCGCTTCGCAGTGAGCCTTGTTTCCGGGCACGCGGGCGGGGCCAACGAACTCGCGCGCGAGTTGTCGCGGCTCACCGGCGCTGTCGCCGTCATCACCACCGGCACCGACGCGGCCGGCCTGCCCGGCGTGGATGAGCTGGCGGCGCGGCGGAACATGGCCGTGGAGAACCCGGGCGCGGTGAAGGATGTTTCCGCCGCGCTTTTGGAGGGCCGGCCCGTGCAGGCGCTTGATCCCGAGGGGCGGCTGCTTGGCGGAAACGACGCGGGCGGGCTGCTTGTTCCCACCGCGCCGGAGGACTGGGACGCGGACGCGCCGGGCGTGTGGTGCCACTGGCGGCCGGGCGGCGCGTTTGCGAACACGTTCCGGGCCTATCCGCGCTGCCTGTGCCTGGGGCTGGGCTGCCGCAAGGGAGTGCCCGCGCGGGAAATACTTGCGCATGTGGCGCTGGTTTTTGCGCAGGCGGACTTGGCCCCGCAGAGCATTTGCGCCGTGGGAACAGCGTGGATAAAGCGCGATGATCCGGGTATTTGCGAGGCCATGCAGGCGCTTGGCCCGGAATGTGTATTCTTCGGCGCGGAAGCGCTGGCGGCGGTTTCAGCCGCCGGGCAGTCCGAGACGGTCCGCCGCAGGACCGGCACCGGGAGCGTGTGCGAGGCCGCGGCCTTGCTGCTTTCCGGCGCGCCGGCCCTGCTGGCGGGCAAGACCAAGACCCCCCGCGTGACCTGCGCCGTGGCCCTGCGCCCGGCGTCGGCGGCGGAGTAAGGAGCACCGTGGAGAAGCGCATCACTGTCGTCGGCCTTGGGCCGGGAGACGCGGCCCTGCTGCCGCCCATGGCCCGGGAGGCGCTGCTGCGCGCCCAGGCCATTGTGGGCTACAAGGGCTACATTGAGCTTGTGGAGCCGGAGGTGCTCGCCGGTCGGCGGGTGCTGTCCACGGGCATGACCGGCGAGGTGGAGCGCTGCAACGCCGCCCTCGACCTGGCGCTTGAGGGCGTGGAGACGGCGGTGGTGTGCAGCGGCGACGCGGGCGTGTACGCCATGGCTGGCCTGCTGCTGGAGCTCATGGAGGCGCGCGGCCTGTTCGACGCGCTCGACCTTGTGGTCGTGCCGGGCATTCCCGCCCTGTGCGCCGCGGCGGCGCTTTTGGGCGCGCCGCTCATGCACGACTTCGCCGTGGTCAGCCTTTCGGACCTGCTCACCCCGTGGGAGGTTATTGAACGGCGGTTGTGCGCCGCCGCCGCCGCGGACTTTGTGGTGGTGCTCTACAACCCGCGCTCCGGCCGGCGCAAAAGCCAGCTGCCCCGGGCGCTGGCCGCGCTGCGCGCGCACAAGGCGGCAAGCACGCCCGTCGGGCTGGTGAAGCGGGCCTTCCGGCCCGGGCAGGAGGTGCTCCTGGCCACGCTGGACACGCTGGACCCCGAGGCTGTGGACATGCAAAGCATTCTGGTGGTGGGCAACGCGTCCACGCGCTTGACCGGCGGGCGCATGCTCACCCCGCGCGGATACGCCGGGAAATACGGGCTGGCCGGGGACGGCAGCGCACCGGGATAGTGAAAAAAATCCCGGAAAAGTGCGCGGCCTCCCTTGCCAGAATGTGCGGTTTAGGGGTATCTGATTCACTGTTCGTCTCGGAATGGCTCACCGGGTACACGGGAAGCCGCTTCCATAAAGGCAGAGGAAGAGTGGATATCTCACGTATGTGAAGAAGGAGGATTGAGGAGCATGAAACGTTCTCTCTTTATGAGCCTGGTCATCGCGGCTCTGGCTTTCGCCCTGGCTATGCCCTTGTACGCCGCTGGCAAGGCCGCCCCGGCCAATGACATCACCTTCAAGACCCCCGCGGGCATGAAGGCCACCAAGCCCCTGGTGAAGTTCCCGCACAAGAAGCACGCCGCCCTCAAGTGCGCCGACTGCCACCACAAGAAGGCCGGCGCCAACGAGTACGCCAAGTGCGACACCAAGGGCTGCCACGACAACGCTGCTGTCAAGACCGGCAAGGATTCCTTCTACGCCGCCTTCCACAGCAACACCCCGCATTCCTGCGTGGGCTGCCACAAGGCCAAGAAGGCGACCAACCCGAACGCCCCCACCGCCTGCAACAAGTGCCACGCCTAGTTTCAGGTTGTTAGCTCACCTTGGGGGGGGCTGCGCAAGCGGCTCCCCCTTTTTAACTTTTCCTCCTGGAGGAGAAGACCATGCCGCCGACTCCCCCTTCTCACGATGACGCTCTGGACCTTGACGGCCTGGACCTGAAGCCTTCGGGATCCAAGAAGGCCACGGCCGCGGAGAGCGATTTTGAAAAAGAGCTGGAGGCGCTGTTCGCCGAGGAGCTGGCCTCCTCCGACGAGAAGCCCGCATCGGCTCCGCCAGTCGGCGCGCCCGATGCGCCCGGCCAGCCCGACGAGGCTTTGGATGAGGACGCCCTCCTGCTGGACGACCTTGTCGAGGAGCCGCCCGCAGCCTCCGCCGTCTCCAATGCGACGGCGTCTGTTCCCGCAGCCGCCGACGCCGACGACACCGACGACGACATCCTCGATCTGAGCGCCTTCAGCGCCGGCGGGGAGTTGGAGCTTGTGCCGCCCGACGAGACCGCCGGCGGCAACGACGGCGTCATCGATCTGGGAGGCCTGGACGATCTGATCTCCGGCCTGGGCGACGCCAAACCGGCCGCGTCCGCTTCGCCCGTCGCGGAAGAGGTTCTGGAGCCCGAACCGCTCGAGCCCGAACCGCTGGAGCCCGCGTCGCTCGACAGCACCGACATGGCGGACCTCCTTGAAAGCCTGGACGTTCCCAAAGCCGCCGAATCCGCCGCCGCTGCCCTTGACGACGAGGAGCCCCTGGAGCTTTCTCTGGGCGACTTGGTGCCCGAGGACGAATCCGCTGCCGCGTCCGCCGCTTTTGCTGAACAGGCTGGGCAGGCCGAACAGGCTGGGCAGGCCGAACAGGCCGATGCGGACATCCTTGACCTGACGCTGCCCGACCTCTCCGATCCCGAACCCGGCCGCGATCTCCTTGCCGAGCAGGAGCAGGCCGACATGGGCGGCGCGCTGAACCTTTCCCTTGGGGACCTTGAGCCGGAGCCTGCTTCCGCCGCCGCGCAGGAGTCTTCCGCCGTCGCAGTGGACCAGCTGCTGGGCGAGGATCTGGACATGGGCGGGCTCATGGAAGGCATTGAGACCGCCGCCGGCGAGGCCGAGACCTCGCTGGACGCCGAGGCGCTGCTTGCGGAAATTCCCGACGCCGAGGCCCCGGCGCCTGTCGCCGCGCCTGTCGCCGAGCCTGTCGCCGAG
>MNUQ01000100.1 GCA_001871085.1 Desulfovibrionaceae bacterium CG1_02_65_16 | reverse complement strand
GCGCCGTATTCATGTTAGACAAAGGCAAAGAGGAATCATGCCCATGCTCCAACCGATGGACAAGGCCGGCGGCACATCCACGCCGGAAAGCCAGGCCCGCGAGACCCTGCTTGCGCTGTGCTGGCCCGACGGCCGCAAAAGCTGCCCGCGTTGCGGCGCGCCCGCGCCCTACCAACTGGCTGGAGGCCGGCTGCGTTGCGGAGGCTGCCGTTACACCTTCCACGACTTCACCGGCCGCTGGCTGAACGAAACGGGGCTGTCCCCCCTCAAGTGGATCGCGCTTGCCCACGCCTTCGCCCGCGAACGGAACACCCGGGAGACCGCGGCGGAGATCGGCATTTCGTACAACACGGCCTTCAAGGCGCTCACGGTGCTGCGGCTGGCCATTCTGGCCCAAGGGGCGGACGCCACGCAGCTGCTGGGGCCCGGCGCGCCGCTGGCGTCTTTCATGGAAGGCGGGCGCGACAACGGCCCGGCCCTGGGCTCTGGGCTGCCGGTGTACGGCATTCTCACCCGCGCCCAGCACGTCTTTGTGGACCTCTTGCCCGAGCTCACGGCGGAAAGCGTGCTGCACTTCAACCACAACTTCCACCTGCGCGTGGCGCGGCATGGCGGCATTCTCGTCACCGACCGCTACAAGACCTACGACGCCCTTGTGCTGTGCGGCGACGAGGCCCTGCCTTACCACTACCTGCTGCGCCACCCGGGAGGCATTTTCGTGGAAAGCGGCGCCTGCCCCTTCTGGGACTTCGCCCGGCCCAGGCTCAAGCAGTTCAAGGGGCTCTCGTGGCGGCGTTTTCCGCTGTACATGAAGGAGCTGGCCCTGCGCTTCAACCAGCGCGACGAGGATTTGCTGCCCCATCTGCTGACCGCCCTGTGCGCGCCGGTGCCAAAGTTTGCATCCTAGCGCCTTGGTTTGACGAAAACACGGTTCTAGTGTTTAGCGTGATCCTCATACCGTGGAGGTGTCTATGTGTTCCCTCTCTTCCACACAACGAGATTCAGGCTCCCTGCTGCTCCCCTTCGGGGGGCTGGGCCTGGATCTGGCTGAGGCCAGGCGCAAGGTGTCCGGTCTTCTGCTCGCGCCCTTCCCCAAACAGGAAGCCTGCGAACAGAAGCCGCCTCGTCTTGACGCCCCGCCGCCGCTGCACGGAGTCGGGCTGCTCGTCATGCTCGGCCGCCAGACGCTCGGCAGCTGACCCCATACCCTTTAATCCAGGAGGCACCATGTCGCTTACCCGCAGAGGGTTCTTGCAACTCTCCGCCACGGCCGCCCTCACCTCCGCCTTCGCCGGCATTGGCTTTGCCGCCAAACCGGCCGCGCGGAAGGCCGCCGTCGACCGCATCAACCAGCTCAAGCCGGAGTGGAGCCGGCAGACCACCACCGTGTGCTGCTACTGCGCCGTGGGCTGTGGTCTCATCGTCAACACGGCCCTTGCCGGAACCAAGCGCCCCCTCAACATCGAGGGCGACCCCGACCATCCCATCAACGAAGGCGCGCTGTGCGCCAAGGGCGCCAGCATCTGGCAGCTGGCCGAGGGCAACCCCGGCTCGCCGAACCCCCGCCTGCAAAAGGTGATGTACCGCAAGCCTTACGGCACCAAGTGGGAGGCGAAGAGCTGGGACTGGGCGCTGGACCGCATCGCCAAAAACATCAAGCGCGACCGCGACGCCACCTTCACTGAAAAGAACGCCAAGGGGCAGGTGGTCAACCGCTGCGAAGGGCTGGCGTCCGTCGGCTCCGCCGCCATGGACAACGAGGAGTGCTGGGCCTATCAGGCCTTTTTGCGCTCGCTGGGACTGACATACATAGAACATCAGGCCCGTATTTGACACAGCGCCACTGTTGCGGCTCTGGCAGAGTCGTTCGGACGCGGCGCAATGACCAATCACTGGATCGACCTCAAGAACAGTGATTGCATCCTCATCATGGGCAGCAACGCTGCCGAGAACCATCCCATCTCCTTCAAGTGGGTCACGCGCGCGCAGGAAGCGGGCGCCAAACTGATCCATGTGGACCCGCGCTACACGCGCACCAGCTCCAAGGCCGACCTCTACGCGCCCCTGCGCTCCGGCTCGGACATTGCGTTTCTTGGCGGGCTCATCAACCACATTCTCTCCAAGGATCTCATGTTCAAGGAGTATGTGGTCAACTACACCAACGCCTCCTTCATTGTGGGCAAGAGTTTCGACTTCAACGACGGCCTGTTCGCCGGCTTCAACGCCGAGACCAGCAAGTACGACAAGAGCAAGTGGGCCTTTGAAACGGACGCCGACGGCAAGGTGAAGCGCGACAACACGCTTGCCGACCCGCGCTGCGTGTTTCAGCTGCTCAAGAAGCACTACAGCCGCTACTCCGTGGACCGCGTGGTCGAAATGTGCGGCACGCCCAAGGAAAAGGTGCTGGAGGTCTTTGACTCCTTCGCCGCCACGGGCAAGCCGGACAAGTCCGGCACGGTCATGTACGCCATGGGCTGGACCCAGCACACCGTGGGCGTGCAGAACATCCGCGCCATGAGCATCGTCCAGCTGCTTTTGGGCAACATGGGCGTGGCCGGCGGCGGCATCAACGCGCTGCGCGGCGAGTCCAACGTCCAGGGCAGCACGGACCACGCGCTGCTCTACCACATCGTGCCCGGCTACATGCCCACGCCAAGCACCGCCCAGCCCGCCCTGGCGGACTACAAGAAGCTCGTCACCCCGGTGTCCCACGACCCCATGAGCGTGAACTGGAAGAAGAACTACGGCAAATACGCCGTCAGCCTCCTTAAGAGCTTCTACAAAGAGGCCGATGTCGACACCGCCTATAGCTGGATGCCCAAGCTCGACGCCGGGCAGAACGCCTCCTGGCTGGTGATGTTCGACGAGATGCTCAAGGGCAAGTTCAAGGGCTTCTTCGCCTGGGGCATGAACCCTGCCTGCTCGGGAGCCAACTCCAACAAGACCCGCGAGGCCCTCACCAAGCTGGACTGGCTGGTCAACGTCAACATCTTCGACAATGAGACAGGCAGCTTCTGGAACGGCCCCGGCCTGGACCCCAAAAAGGTCAAGACCGAGGTCTTCATGCTCCCCTGCTGCGTGAGCGTGGAGAAGGAAGGCTCCATCACCAACTCCGGCCGCTGGATGCAGTGGCGCTATCAGGGTCCCAAGCCCCTGGGCGAAAGCCGGCCCGACGGCGAGATCATGTACGAGCTGGGCCAGCGCGTGCGCGAGTTGTACAAAAAGCAGGGAGGCGCCTTCCCCGGCCCCGTGCTCGGCCTCAACTGGGAGGACATGGGCGACGGCCACGAGTTCAACGCCCACAAAACCGCCCGGCTCATCAACGGCTACTACCTGCGCGACGTTGAGGACAAGCAGCCCGACGGCTCCGTGAAGGTGCACAAGAAGGGCGAGCAAGTGGCCTCCTTCGCCCTGCTCAAGGACGACGGCAGCACCTGCTCCGGCAACTGGATCTACTGCGGGTCTTACGTGGACGCGGACGCCAAGAAGGGCAACCGCGCGGCCAAGCGCTCCAAGGAGCAGACCCCGGCGCAGGCCAATGTGGGGTTGTACCCCAACTGGTCGTGGGCGTGGCCGGTGAACCGGCGCGTGATTTACAACCGCGCCGGCGTGGACAAGAA
Source organism: Desulfovibrionaceae bacterium CG1_02_65_16 (assembly GCA_001871085.1). GTDB lineage: Bacteria > Desulfobacterota > Desulfovibrionia > Desulfovibrionales > Desulfovibrionaceae > Humidesulfovibrio. Next base: position 1,478 of record MNUQ01000100.1, on the reverse strand, counting down.
CGGCACCCCCTGGGCGCCCAAGAAGGCCGTGCTGGCCTGGAACGCCGCGGGCAAGAAGTGGGAAATCGACGTGGTGGACGGCGGCGGCGCGCCCGGCGCGGTGCATCCGTTCATCATGCAGGTGAACGGCATGGGCAAGCTCTACGGCCCGGGCCTGAACGACGGTCCCTTCCCCGAGTACTACGAGCCGCTGGAATGCCCGGTGAGCTCGCACCCGTACTCCAAGACGCTGCACAACCCCACGGCGCTCAAGTTCGCGGGGGAGAAGCACAACTCCTGCGACCCGCGCTACCCCATCGTCTGCACCACCTACCGCGTCACCGAGCACTGGCAGACCGGCCTGCAGACCCGTTGGCAGCCCTGGCTGCTTGAGGCCGAGCCGCAGATGTTCTGCGAGATGAGCGAGGAGCTCGCCAAGCTCCGGGGCATCAAAAACGGCGAAAAGGTCTGGCTGGAAAACTCGCGCGGCAAGCTCTGGGCCATAGCCATTGTGACCAAGCGCTTCAAGCCCTTCGAGGTGCAGGGGCAGACCGTCCACGAGGTGGGCATCCCCTGGCACTTCGGCTGGCGCTTCCCCAAGGACGGCGGCGACGCGGCCAACCTGCTCGCGCCCTCCGTGGGCGATCCCAACACCGGCATCCCCGAGACGAAGGCCTTCATGGTCAACGTCCGCAAGGCTTAAAGGAGGCGCCACATGAGCAACGGAAAGAGCTTCCTCGTGGACCTGACCAAGTGCACGGCCTGCCGCGGCTGCCAGATTGCCTGCAAGCAGTGGAAAAAGCTGCCGGGCGAAAAAACCAAAAACACCGGCACGCACCAGAACCCGCCGGACTTCAGCTACAACACGCTGCGCGTGGTGCGCTTCCAGGAGCAGGAGGTGGACGGACAGGTGAAGTGGTTCTTCACCCCGGACCAGTGCCGCCACTGCCTGGACGCACCCTGCAAAACCGCCACCAACGACCCCGGCGCCATCGTCATCGACGAGGAGACCGGAGCGGTGGTGTACACGGACAAAACCGCCAAGGAGGCCTTTGACGCGGTGCAGAGCATCTGCCCGTACAACGTGCCCCGGCAGGACAAGAAGACCAAGATCATGCGCAAGTGCGACATGTGCAACGACCGCGTGCATGCGGGCAAAAAGCCCGCATGCGTCACCGCGTGCCCCACGGGCTGCATGAACTTCGGCGACCGCGACGAGATGCTGAAGCTGGCGGAGGTGCGCCTGGCCGAGGCCAAGAAGAAGCACCCCCGCGCCCAGCTCGTCGACGCGGACACCGTGCGGGTGATCTTCCTTACGGAGGACGCCCCGAACCTGTACTCCCCGACCCTGATGGCCGACGCCTCCGCCGCGGCAGCGGGGCAGCGCGGCTACACCCGGCAGGAGCTCTTCGCCGCGCTGGCGAAGCCGGTCAAAAACATCCTCGGGTAACCCTCATAACGGTACGCACCTCTAGATAGGAGGCCGCCGGCGCGGATGG
>MNUQ01000011.1 GCA_001871085.1 Desulfovibrionaceae bacterium CG1_02_65_16 | reverse complement strand
CGGCCCGCACCGGCCGGACCTGGTTATTTGCGACGACCTGGAGAACGACGAGAACGTCAAAAGCCCGGAGCAGCGCGACAAACTGGAGCAGTGGCTGCGCCGCACCGTGCTTTCCCTTGGCGAGGCGGGCGACACCATGGACGTTTTGGTCATCGGCACCGTGCTGCACCACGATTCCGTGCTGTCCCGCCTGCTTTCCGCCCCCCTGTGGCGGCACAAGAAGTTCCGGGCCATCCTCACCTGGCCGGACCGCATGGACCTGTGGGACGCCTGGGAGGAAACGCTGCTCAACGAGGGCGAGGAAGCCGCCCTGACGCTCTACACCGCCAACGCGGCGGACATGGAGCTTGGCGCCGCCGTTTCGTGGCCGTCCGCCCGGCCGCTGTACAGCCTTATGCTCAAGCGCGCCCGCGACGGCCACGACGCCTTCGACAGCGAGCAGCAGAACGCGCCCGGCAGCGGCGACGACGCGCCGTTCAAGGTCATTCCCTTTTGGGTGGACATAAGGCGCGACTGGCTGTTCTTCGGCGCGGTGGACCCCAGCCTGGGCAAAAAGGGCAAAAGCCGCGACCCCTCGGCCATTGTTGTGGGCGGCTGGTGCCGCGACACCATGACGCTCGACGTTGTGGAGGCCAGCATACGCAAGCGCCTGCCCGACCGCATCATCGAAGACGTGCTGGCCATGCACGCAAAGTACCGCTGCCTGTTGTGGGCGGTGGAGGCCGTGCAGTTCCAGGAGTTTTTGCGCACGGAGCTTATCCGCCGCGCGGCCCTGCGGCACATGGCCATTCCGGCCCGCGCCGTCACGCCCATTGCGGACAAGGGCCTGCGCATAGAAAGCCTGCAACCCTATTTCGCGCAGGGGCGCATCCGCCTGCACCCCAGCCAAAGCACGCTCATAGAGCAGTTCCGCAACTTCCCCCTGGCCGACCACGACGACGGCCCGGACGCCGTGCACATGCTGTGGGAAATCGCCGTGGGCGGCTTCACCACCATGGAGTTCGAGGCCGTGCCCAAGCATGCAGGCCCCCAATCCCGCAACCTCTGGAACGCCAGCGAGGACAACGACGATGAAGACGACGACGATTATTGACCGCTTCCGCGCCGCCGTGGGCGCGTGGCGCAAGGGGCCGGCGGAGGGCATGCAGTCCGACGTGCTGCCGCTGCTGCGCGCCGAGTACCTGGCCAGCCTCACGGACGGCATTACCCCACGCAAGCTCCAGCACATTCTGGCCAGCGCGGACCAGGGCGACATGCTGGACCAGCTACGCCTGTTTGAGCAAATAGAGGAGCGCGACGAACATATCTTCGCCGAGCTTTCCAAGCGCCGCCGGGCCTTGCTTGGCCTGCAATGGACCATCAACCCCGGCAAGGGCGGCGGCACGGCCAAGAACCCGGACAAGCGCGCCCAGCGGGTGGCCGAGGCCGTGCGCGAACAGTTCGACTCCATCCCCGACTTTGAGGACATGGTGCTCGACCTGGCCAGCGCCATAGGCCCCGGCTTCGCCGCGCTGGAAATCGAATGGGGCTTTGACGGCCACGCGCACGTGCCCGTGTGCCTGCACCGCCGGCCGCAAACCTGGTTCCAGCTTTTGCCCGCGTACATGGGCGGCGACAGCGACACCCTGCGCCTGCGCGACGGCAGCGCGGAGGGTTTGGAGCTGGCCCCCCTTGGCTGGGTGCTGCACCGGCACCGCAGCCTTTCGGCCGTGCTGCCCAAAAGCGGGCTGTTCCGCGTGCTGGTGTGGACCTACCTGCTCAAGGGCTACGCGCGCGGCGACTTTGCGGAGTTCCTGGAAATCCACGGCCTGCCCCTGCGCGTGGGCAAGTATCCCACCACGGCCAGCGCGGAGGAGAAGAAGGCCCTGCGCCGGGCCATACAGGCCATTGGCCACGACGCGGCGGGCATCATCCCCGACGGCATGGTCATTGAATTTCAGGAGGCGGCGCGCGGCAGCGAAAAGCCCTTCGAGGCCATGCTGGCCCACTGCGAACGCGGCCAAAGCAAGGCCATTCTGGGCGGCACGCTCACCAGCCAGGCCGACGGCAAGAGCAGCACTAACGCGCTCGGCAAAATACACAACGACGTGCGCCGCGACATCATGGCCAGCGACGCCCGGCAAATAGCCAGCACCATCACCCAGCAAATCCTTATGCCCCTGGCCGTGCTCAATTGCGGCGTGGCCGACCCGGCCCTGCTGCCGTACTTCACCTTCGACGTAAGCGACCCGGCGGACCTGACCGAGCTGGCCGAGGCCCTGCCCAAGCTGGCCGGGTGCATGCGCATACCCGAGGCCTGGGCGCACGAGAAGGCCGGCATTCCCCTGCCCGAGGGCGACGAGCCCATACTGCGGGTGAACCTTGGCCAGGCGCAGGGCCAGGCGCAAAACCCGGCCCAAAATTCGACCGGCAAGCCCCCGTTAACGCCTCCCGCCGCCACCGCCGCGTTAACGGCTGGCGAGGACGGCGGAAAGGGGCAGGCGCGCTTCCCGGACCAGGCCGCCCTGGACGCGGCCGACCTGCCGCCGGAAACGTGGGCCAAGCTGGCCGAGGCCCTGACCGCCAGCCTGGTGGGCGAGTTGAAGGACGGCAAAACGCCGGACGAGCTGCTGGCCAGCCTGGCCGGGCAGTACCCGCGCATAAACACGCGCGACATGGAGGAGCTGCTGGCCCGCGCAATCTTCGTGGCCGAGGTGTGGGGCCGCGCTTCGGCTGCGGCCGAGGGGGAGGGGGCGTAGCATGGCGTACGCGCGGAATATCTTCGCCGGCCCCTGGCTTGTGCGCCTTGTGGCGGATTTCTCGCGCCCCTGGGGCGTCACCCTGTCCGGCGGGCGCTTCGCCCGGTTCGCCTGGTGCTGGGGCCAGGCGGAAAGCAGAACCAGCTTTATGCGTTTCCGCCTGTTGGCCGTCGGTCCCGTAGGCGTCTCCGTCGGGCGCATCATCCGCATTGCGCCGGGGGCCTAGCCCATGGCCACGCCCGCCAACGGCCTGGAAGGCCGTCACGCCTAGTGTTTATTCCAATACTTTCGGGCACATGGCGTTGCTTTAGGATGTTCATATGTGCCCTTTGCGCATATGGTTTGGCACATGATTTAGCACATGCCATGAGATGCTGCGCGTCGTCGGCTAAACGAAAGGCGGGAGGGACAAAAAGCCCCTCCCGCTGGTCGTCGCGCTACTCGCAGGGCGCGGCGCGCTCAGTCACGTAGGCCACGTACGCGTCCACGGCCGCCCAGCTTTCAGGAAGTCGAACGGCTTCTTGGGCGGCTGGAATGATGTAGGTCTCCGTGCCGGACAACCCGCCGTCGGGCCACGTGTACACAGGCGCGGTACTGGAGTAAGCCGGAACGTCCACAACGACGCTAGGGTAAGCGCTGGGCCACGGGCCGGTGTAGTAAGCCGGGATGCCGTTCGAACAGTCCACCATGACGACCCCAGCAGGCATGGTGGCGTACAGGTTGCGGGAAAGCTCGGACTCTTGGTGATGCAGCAAGATCATAAATTGTTCTCCTGTTAAATGTTTAGAACACATACTAAATATTTATACTGCCCGCGGTCGTGTAGGCATTGTATTCGTCCACGGCCACCCAGCTTTCCGGCAGGCTGACCAGCAAGGCGCGGGAAAGTTCGGATTCTTGATGCAGCAAAATCATATGGGTTCCTCCTATGCCGCGAGTTCAAAGATGTTCACGGAGCCAACGCCGCCGGGGGCGGATGCGCCTGTGGTGCCGCCAGCCGCGCGCACCGTGCCACGAATGGTGTAACCGCCGGGTATGGTCACGATAAAGACGCAGCCACCACCGGTACTGCCGCCACAAGCGGTGGTCCCGGCGATCGCGCCTCCCGCCGCACCATCTGCGGAGACGACGCAGCTTGCCGCGATGTCTATGTGCCGAGTGAAAAGTCCGAGCAGCCCCCCGCCTGCACCTTGGCCAGGGCGGGCGTACGTGCTGTTGCCAGCCCCCACTCCCACCGGGTCGCCGCCGCCACCGCAGACGGGATAGCCGTTTCCAGACTTTCCGTCGCCACCTGGGCCGCCAAAGTCCCCGGCATTCGGGCCTGTCGCGGCATCTACGCCGCCTGACCCGGCTCCTCCGCAGCACGGGCCCCCTTTGCCCGCATGACCACTGGTGCCATGCGAGCAGGCACCAGACCCGCCCCCGCCAGTCTGCATCGGACCCGCTGGCGCGGGGGTGCGGCCATGCGACCCGTAGATGCTGTTGTCGTATACACCCGCACCACCCTCCGCGCCTTCACCCTTGACCCTGTAGGACTTGAGCTGGCCGCAGGAGATGCGCCGGCGTAACCGAGCCGGCAATAGCATATCTGGCGAGAGGTCGCCGAAGGCTCCGGCCTTGCCCAGCTTGTCCATGTGCAGGTGCGCGCCTTCACGCAGGGCTGTGAGGCCGCTTACAAAGCCAAGCATTCCTTTGCAGTTGGCGGCGGCGGACAGGCTGGCCGATGCGCCGATAAGGGCGACGTTGTGGGCCATCCAAACGGCCGCCCCGGTGTAGGCATCCGGGACCACGGTGGCGGTGTTGGTGATGACGATGCAGCGCGGCATGGGGGTGACGCCATCCAACAAGTAGTCCTGCGGGGACAACGGAAAGCCACCCTGGAGGATGTTGCCGGAGTATGAACTGTCACCAAAGGCCGATGGGGTCCCAAGGGGTGAGTCGAAGCGCAATGCCTTGGGCCGGGGGCAGCCCTTGTGGACCGCTCCCGGGTTCGGCTGCTTGTCACCTCTGCGCAGGCTACGCGGCGGCATAGGTGCCCCAACGCGCCTGCACGTTCGCCGTCTTTCCGGAGGTCGGCAGGGCCACCAGCGCGGCTTGCAGCTTCCAGCCCATGGGCAGCTCAAGGAACCTGTTGCCCGCCGCGTCGTACCCGGTGAAGGGCGCGATGTTGGCGTGCGCCAGCAGGTTGGTGGCCGCCGGGCTGTTGTCGGCCAGGGCCACGGTCGTCTGCCCGTAGCAGGCGGCTCGCGTGGTCATGCTGGCCCCGCCAAGGGTCATCACGGTGTCCGTGAGCGCCGTAATGGCCTGAGTGCCCAGCAGGTTGTTGGCGGCGTCCGGCGCGCCCTGGATGATGGGCGTGTCGCCGATCTTGAAGCCGTCAGCCAGCCAGGAGCCGGCCGAGCGGGTCAGCGTGGTT
>MNUQ01000108.1 GCA_001871085.1 Desulfovibrionaceae bacterium CG1_02_65_16 | reverse complement strand
CCTGCCGGTGCTTTCCACGGGGCTTGCGCGCACCAGCGGTGAGGCCGCGCGTCTGGCCGGGGAGCTGGGCTATCCCGTGAGTCTGCGTTTGGCCACGCGCGACGCCGGCCCTGCCCCCGTCTTCAAGGGCGACGCGGCGCGTTTTTCCCGGCTGGCGGATCCGGAGGCCGCGCGGCAGGCGTTTTTGGCCCTCACCAACCGCGCCGCGCGCATGCGGCCGGACGCGCCGGTGATGGGCTGTCTGGTGCAGGCGGCCGCGCCGGAGCGCGCCTTCGAGCTTTCCGTCGGCTTCGTGCGCGACGCGCAGTTCGGGCCGCTGGTGTCCTTCGGCATGGCGGGCGTTTGGGCGGAGCTGCTCGACGAGGCCACGCACCGGCTGGCCCCGCTTTCACCAACGGATGCGCGCGAGATGCTGCGGGGCATGCGCTTCTACCCGCTGTTGCGCGGCGCCTGCGGCGGGGAGGCGGCCTCCCTGCCCGCGCTGGAGCGGCTGCTGCTGGGCGTTTCGCGTTTGGCCGTGCGCGCGCCGGAGTTGGCCGGGGCGCAGTTCGCCCCCGTGTTCGCCGGGCCGCGCGGGGTGAGCGTGGCCGGGGCAAGGCTCACCCTGGGCTGACATTTTTTTGACTTGCAACGTGAAGGAGGGCGCATGCCCGGACTCTACATCGGCTCCACCTCCGGTTATTCCGGTAAAAACACCATCACCGCGGGGCTGGGCCTGGCCTTTCGTCAGGCCGGGCTCAACATCGGCTACATGAAGCCCGTGGGCGCCGTGCCCTTGGAGACCGAAGCCGGCCTGGGCGACGAGGACGCGATCTTTGTGCGCGACGCCCTGGGGCTGGCTGACGACCCCGCGCACACGCCCACGGCCATGACGCCCGTGGTGGTGACCCACGACTTCAAGAACGACGCCTTCGAAGGCCGGTTGGCCGGCGCGGCCGACGGCGGTCTGCTGCGCGACATTGAGGCCGCGTACAAGGATCTGGCTGCCGGCCGCGACCTCATGCTCGTGGCTGGCAGCGGCAGCATGTACTCCGGCAAGTACTCCGGCGTGGACGCCATCAGCGTGGTGCGCAAGCTCGGCATCCGCGCGCTGGTCATCGACCGTTTCGAAAAGGAGCCGAGCTACGACCTGCTGCTGGTGCTCAAGGAGCAGCTGGGCGAGAGCCTCGCCGGCGTGGTGCTCAACAACGTGCCGCCGGCCTCCCTGGAGGACATCACCGGGCACCTGGCCCCGTTTCTGGAGGCGCGCGGCATCCCCGTGCTGGGCGTGCTCCCGCGCGACCCGCTCATGGGCTCCATCACCGTGGGCGACCTGGCCCAGCGTCTGGGCGGCAAGGTCATTTCCGCCCATCACAAGACTGATCGCGTGGTTTCGCAGTTCCTCATCGGCACCATGCAGGTGGAGAATTTCATGCTGCACTTCCGCAAGAAGAAGAACGCGGCGGTCATCGTCGGAGGCGACCGCGCGGACGTGCAGCTGGTGGCGCTGGAGGGCGACTGCCCCTGCCTTGTGCTCACCGGCAATTTGTACCCCAATGATGTCATCCTCACGCGCTCCGAGGTGCTGGAGACCAGCATCATCATTGTGCGCGAGGATACGTTCACCGTGGCCAAGAAGATGGAGAACCTGCTCACCCGCCACAAGATGCGCGACGCCGTGAAGGTGCGGCAGGGCGCGGATCTTGTGGCCCGGCACCTGCGCCTGGACGTGTTGCGCCGCGAGCTGGGGATATAGCCGTGGCCCTTGTGTTGGCGGTTTTGCGCATGAGGAGGTCGGCATGCGGCAGATGTTGATGACTTGGTTTGCGGCGGCGGCGCTGTTTTTGGGCAGCCCGGACACGCTGGACGCCCGCCAACGGTCCAATGCGCCCGAAAACGCACAGGACGCCGGGACCTTGCGTCAGGCCCAGCGCCAAGCCCGCGTCACCGGGGCCAAGGTGCTGGCCGTGGGCGTGTTTTCCTCCACGGTGGTCAGCCGCGCCCGTTCGGAATCCGTGGCCGATGGCATTGAGGACCGCGCGCGGGACTTCAGGCTGCTGCGGCGCGGCAATGTGGTGGAGGCGACGCTTGGCACGGGCATTGGCCTGCGCTACATGCTTACGGGGTCGCCCAAGGGCGCGCCCGTGGTGGTGGACGTGGTGGTGCGCCACCCGCAGATGGTGAATCCGGACACCCAGCTGCCCATGAACGTGAGCTCGGCCCAGTACGAGCGCAACATCGGCGCGGTGGAGCACAGCGTGTGGAGCTTCGACACCCCGGGCAGTCTGGCGCCGGGCGAATATGTCATCGAGATTCTGTACCGCGAGCGCGTGCTGGCGCGGCAGGCCTTCAAGGTATTGTCGAAGCCGGAGCGCTAGCGGCCGCTCGCGCGCACCGCGTCCTTAGCCGCGCTCCCGCACGTCGTCGCGCCAGGCGTTGTGCCGGGCGCAGCAGCCCTGCCCCACAAAAAGCGGGGTCAGGTCGACGCCGGGCCTTGGATGGATGACGAGATCGCAGACGTAGCGCGCGCCGGTCCATTTGAGCGCCGGGCAGCGCCGCGCGTACCCGAACGCCGCCTGGGAGACCTCGCAGGGGTTGTCCAGGCAGCACCAGCCGCAGCCCACGCAGGAAAGCGGCGGCAGGCCCGGTTCGCGGGGGGAAAAAAAATCGTCGTCGAAGACCGTCATGCCCGCGTACATAGGGCACGGCCCGGCGGAAGGCAACCGCTCGTGGCCATCGGCGTTTGTGCTTTTCGTCCTGTTCCTGTAATGATCATGGTTCATGCTGCGCCATGCCGGCGGGCAAGGGAGCCGGATGCGGAAAGGGTGGAGAAACAGCGCGCTTGCGCGAGACATCGCCTGCGGCGTGGGCATCGCCGCGGCGGGCGTTCTGCTGCGCCTGGCCGTCAGCAATTTTGTGGGGCCGCGCACGCCCTTTATGACCTTCTACCCGGCGGCCATGCTCGCCGCGCTGTTCGGCGGGCTGGGCGCGGGGCTTGCGGCCACGGTGCTGCTGGGATTGGTGGCCTACTTCTGGGTGCTGCCGCAGCTTTCCCCGTTTATTCTCGACGCGGCGGCCTGGATGGCCATGGGCCTGTTTCTCGGCAGCGGCGTGGTGCTCTCCGTGACGGCGGAGGCCGCCCGGCGCGTGCGCCGGCGCACGGCCGCGGCCGAGGCGGAAGCCGCCCGCGCCGAGGAGCGCTGCTCGCTCAACGCCACCATCAGCAGGCTTGCGGCCATTGTCGAATCCTCGGATGACGCCATTGTGGGCCTCGCCCCAGACGGGATCATAACCAGCTGGAACGAGGGCGCGCGCACGCTCTATGGCTACGAGGCGGCGGAGGTCGTGGGGAGCCATGCCTCCATGCTCTGCGGCGGCGCCTGCGAACAGGACGTGACGGCCATTCTGGGCGACGTGCGCCCGGGCCGGCCGGTGCGCAACTACGAAACCCGCCGCCGCCACAAGAACGGCGCGGTCATCGACGTCTCCATGACCCTTTCGGCCATTCCGACGGACGACGGCGGCGTGGCCGGAGTCTCGGCGGTCGTGCGCGACATCACCGCGCGCCGGCGCATGGAGGCCGCCCTGCGCGAGAGCGAGGAGCGTTTCCGCCTGCTGGTGGAGAGCGCCCCCGACGCCATCTTTGTCCTTTCAAACGGGCGCTTCGCCTACGTCAATGCGGCCTTGCTCCGGCTGTGCGGGGCCGCCGCCGCCGCGGATATCCTCGGCCGGTCCGCGCTGGATTTTGTCGCTGCTGACTGCCGGGCGCAGATGCGCGAGCTTATGGGCAGACTGCGGGAAGAAGACCGCGCCGTGCCCGCCGTGGAGCTGCGCGGCCTGCGTCTGGACGGCGGCATCATCGACGTGGAGGCCTCGGCCGTGCCGCTGGCCTACGGGGGGGAGCCCGGCGCGCTGGTCTACGTGCGCGACATATCCGAGCGCAAGCGTCTGGAGACCCTGCGCGAAGACATGGAGCGCATTTCCCGGCACGACCTCAAGACGCCGCTCAACGCGGTCATTAATCTGCCGCTGCTGCTTATGGAGGACCACAACCTCAATCCCGAGCAGGTGACGCGCCTGCGCATGATCCATGACGCCGGCCTGCGCATGCTGGAGCAGATCGATCGGTCCCTCACGCTCCACCGCATAGAAACCGGCGGCTACATCCTGGAGCCCCGGCCCGTGGATCTCACGGCCCTGGTGCTGCAGGTGGCGGGCGACCTGGACGCCTTGACCGCCGCCCTGGGCGTGCGCCTGCTGGTGGAGACATGGCCCCGGCCCGTGGTGGCCAGCGGCGACGCGTTGCTGTGCCGCACCATGCTCGGCAATCTCATGAAGAACGCCGTGGAGGCCTCGCCGCGGGGCGGCGAGGTGCTGGTGGGCCTTAAGGCCGTGGGGGGGCGGGCCGTGGTGTTTGTGCGCAACGCCGGCGTGGTGCCCAGGGAGCAGCGGGCGGAGTTTTTCGCAAAACATCCGGGCAGCGCCAAACCCGGCGGCGCGGGGCTCGGCACCTATTCGGCCCGGCTCTCGGCCGAGGCCCAGCACGGCGACATAGGTCTGGAGAGCGCCGAGATGGAGGGCACCACCATCACCGTGCGGCTGCCGCTGTGGCCCCAATCCGCGTCGCCAACCGCCTGACCGCCCGCGCCGCCATTGACGCTTCGCCCGTGCACAGGATAGATGAAGCCTGCGATATTGTGGCGGCCGTCTTTGCCGCGCCGCTTTGAATTCCGGGCGAAATGCGTTACGCTCTCGCCTAGAGGGGCACCATGGGCACGGACCTGGATCACAAAAGCCACACCGGCCTTGAGGGCCTGCAAGCCGTGCTGGAGCGTCTTGGCGTGGCCGACGACGCCGACTGGCTGGCCGTGGTGCTTTTTGCCCGCAATCTTGTCTCCTCCATGGATTTGTTCTCCGAGAAGCAGAAGGCGCAGATTCAGACCAAGGTTTTTGAGGAGATGGCCAAACGGCCGCTTGACCGTGCGCGATTTATACACATCGTTCAAATCATTCAGATTTTTTTGCTTGATAATTCGAAAATGGCCGATCTGCGCAGCCAGCTGGAAAACGAGCGGCGCGGCTTCAGCTCCCTGTACGAGGAGATGGGCCGCGCCTTTGACGACATCCGGCAGAGCACAGAGGCCCGCGCGACCAGCATCCGGCGCATGGGCGCCGACACCGAGCGCGATATCGCAAAGGTCAGC
>MNUQ01000056.1 GCA_001871085.1 Desulfovibrionaceae bacterium CG1_02_65_16 | reverse complement strand
CGGGGGTGGCGCTGATGATCTCGCCCGTGCCGGGATCAATGAGGAACATCATCGCCTGGCTGGCTTCAAAGGCCGCGCGGAACGTGCTGCCCTCCAACGGAAATTGGCCCTTTGCCGACTGCCCGGTGCTCTTCTTTTTCCGCATTCCCGCCCCGCCGTGTAAGAGATACGGCGATACTACGCAGGACAAGCCTTTATGTAAAGGCTGGGCGCTGATTTTTCACGTTCAGGCACGCTTTTGCAGGCTGGCGCAGTAGAAGAATTCGCCGGCGGGCACCTCGGGCGGGGTCGTCCACGAGGCGTCAAGCGCGGCCTCCGGCCGGGCGGCAAGCAGCCGGGCCACCTGCCGCTGGTTCTCCTCGGGCGAGAGGGTGCAGGTGATGTAGTGCAGAGTGCCGCCGGGAGCGAGCAGCCCCATGGCCCGGTCGAGCATGGCGGCCTGGAGTTCGGCCAGCTTGCGCACGTCGTCCTGGGTGCGCTTCCATTTGATGTCCGGCCGGCGCGAAAGGGTGCCCAGGCCCGTGCAGGGCGCGTCGAGGACGATGCTGGCCGGCGGCGCGGCGAGGGGGGCGGAGAGATCGGCCCGGGCGCGCAGCACCAGCAGCCGTCCGGCCTCCACGGCCGGGGCCAGCTCGCGCGCCAGCGCCCGCAGGCGGCCCAGGTGCGTGTCGCTGGCGATGACCGGGGAAAGCCCGGCCTCCAGCAGCAAACGCGTTTTGCCGCCGCGTCCGCAACAGGCGTCCCACACCGGGGTTTTAAAACGCTGGGGGTTGAGGGCGGCCAGCGCTTGGCGCGCGGCGAAGCCCTGGCGGTATACGGCGGCGCGCTCTTCCGGCGTCAGCCCCAGCTCCGCGGCCAGGGCGTCCAGATTGGTGCCCGGCTGAAAAGCCACGCCAAACCCGATGCGCCCCAGGCAGCCCGGATGCGCGCCCAGCCGGCGCGAAAGGGCCAGCGCGGCCGTCTCGCCCAGGGCGGCGGCGTCCACGGCCAGGCCAAGCGCGGGCGGCCGGGCCTGCGCTTTCAGGAAGCGTCCGGCGTCGGCTTTGGAATATTCCTTGAGCCACAGCCGCACAATCCACTCCGGGCAGGAGTAGTAGCGCGAGAGCACCTCGGCCTCATCGCGCGCGCCGGCCTTGTAAGGGGCCACGGTGCGGGCCTCCTCGGCCATGTCCGCCACGCGGCGCAGCACGGCGTTGAACAGGCCGGAAAGGTGCGCACGGGTGAAGCCCTTGGCCCAGTCCACCGCCCAGTTCACGCTGGCGTAAGCGGGCACGCGGTCCAGATGGACAATCTCGTGCGCGGCGAGGCCCAGGGCGATGGCGGCCTCCTCCGGCAGGGCGCGCGCAGGGTCGAGGAAGCGTGAAACCAACGCGTCCAGCCGGCCCTTCATGCGGCAATAGCCATAGACAAGCTCCGTCACCAGTCCGGTGTCGCGGTCGGACAAGGGATCGGCGCGGAGCGCGGCGTCAAGCGCAGCCTGCAGGTCACGTCCCTCAAGCAGACAGGCGAACAGGCAGTCCAGGGCGGCGGCGCGGGCCGCCGGCAGCTGCGTCATGGGGGGACCGCCCTAACGCCTGCGGCGGCGGCGACCGGAATCCGGCGCGCCTTCGCCATGACGCCCGGCGTCACGTCCGCCGTCACGGGAGACGCTTTCACGCGGGGCGTCGCCACGCGGGGCATCGCCACGCGGGGGGAGCTGGGGCTTGCGGCCCTCGGGCTGGGGCGGCGGCGTGCTGATGGCCTTTTGGTAGGCCCCGTCCAGCAGCATGGCCAGCAGCAGCACCTGATCGTCATCCTGGGCCATGACGCGCACCACGTCCACATAGCGGCGCATGCGCTCCTGCTCCAGGCTGTCCTTGGCGCGCCACTTGCTTTCCAGCGCCAGGGAAAGACGCTGGGCCACATGGGCGGCCAGGTCGGCCTCGGTGGGCAGCTCGCGCGCCTGCATCTGGATGCCGTACTGCCGGGAAATGCGCATCAGCTCCATCTTCTGCATCACGTCGACCAGCGAGATGACCGTGCCCCCGGCCCCGGCGCGGCCCGTGCGGCCGGCGCGGTGGATGTAGCTCTCCGGGTTCTCCGGCGGGGAATACAGAATGACGTGGGACAGCCCGGGGATGTCGATGCCGCGGCCGGCCACGTCGGTGGCGATCAAAAAACGCAGATGCCCGGCGCGCACGCTGGTGAGCACCTGGTCCCGGCGCGACTGGTTGAGGTCGGCGGAGAGTTCATCCGCATTGTAGCCGAAGCGCCCCAGCACCGCCGTCAGGTAGTGCACGTCGGCCTTGGTGTTGCAGAAGATGATGGCGCTCGTCGGCTCCTCCATCTCGATGATGCGCATGAGGCAGCGGTCCTTGCCCATGGCCGGCACCTCGTAATAGGCGTGGACCATGTCCGCGATGTGCACCTGCCCGTCGGAAAGGGACAGCCGGCCCGGATTGGTCAAAAACTCCTGGGCTAGGCGCAGCACCTGCTGGGGGAACGTGGCCGAGAACATGGCCGCGTGGATGGGCCTGCGCGGCAGGTAACGCTGGATGTCCTTCATGTCCGGGTAGAAGCCGATGGAGAGCATACGGTCGGCCTCGTCGAAAATCAGCGTGGAAAGCTCGGCGAGCGAAAGCGAACGCTTGAGCAGATGGTCGAGCACGCGGCCCGGGGTGCCCACAACAATCTGCGCGCCGCGCTTGAAGGCCTCCAGCTGGGCGCCGTAGCCCACGCCGCCATAAACGGCCACGCACTCTATGCCCGTGCCCTCGAACAGCGTGGCGGCATCCGCCGCGACCTGCTGGGCCAGCTCGCGCGTGGGCACCAGAATAAGCGCCTGGGTGGAGGTGTGCGCGGTTTTCAGGCGGTCCAGAAGCGGCAGCAGAAAGGCCCCGGTCTTGCCGGAGCCCGTGCGCGCCTGGACCATGATGTCGCGGCCGGCCAACATGTAGGGCAGGGCCTTTTCCTGCACGGGCATGAGGCCGGGCCAGCCGGCGCGGGCGCAGGCCCCGCGCATCATCTCGGGCAGGTCCTCCAGCTTCACCTCGGGCAGGGCGTCCTCCGGGGCTATCTCGCCCACGGCCTCCGGCGGGGGGGCGTTCTTGGTCTGCTCGGCATAGAGCAGGGCCTTCTGCACCTGGGTCAGTCCCGGGGCCTGCACATAGGCGGGCTTGGCGGGCTGTTTCGATTCGGTGGTCTGGTCTTGCGCGCCGGTGTTCCCGGCGTCTTGCGCTTGGTTGTCGCTATCGGTCATTGTCGGTGCTTCTCCAGGGCGCCGCGCGCGAACCCTTGCCGGGTTCAGGCGTGCGCGCCCTCTTCGGTTGGAGTGAATTTGCCGCCTCCACGCACCCCGTCCACCACGGCCAGGGCCGAGGCGACGAGGGTGGAGACATCGGCCACGTTGGCCGGCAGGATGAGCGTGTTGTTGGTCCTGGCGAGGTTGCCGAACTCGGCGATGTACTTTTCCGCCAGACGCACGCGCGCGGCGTCCATGCCCTCCGGCCCGGCGAGGGCCTCGGCCACGCGGCGGATGCCCTCGGCCGTGGCGCTGGCCACAATTTCGATTTCGCTGGCGCGGCCCTCGGCCTCGTTGATGCGCTTCTGCTTCTCGCCCTCGGAGACGTTGATGGCCTGCTGGCGCTGACCCTCGGCCATGTTGATGCGCGCCTGGCGTTCGCCCTCGCTGCGCGCTATTTCGGCGCGCTTCTCGCGCTCGGCCTTCACCTGCAGCTCCATGGCCGCCATGATGCTGGCCGGAGGGTTGATGTCCTTGATCTCGTAGCGCAACACCTTCACGCCCCAGCCCGTGGCGGCCTCGTCCACGGCGGTGATGACCTGATGGTTGATGGCCTCGCGCGTTTCAAAGGTGCGGTCGAGCTCGATTTTGCCGATGGCCGAGCGCAGGGACGTTTGCGAAAGCTGGATGGCGGCCTGATAGTAGTTGGCGATGCCGTAGCTGGAGAGCATGGCGTCGCGCACTTCCAGGTAGATGAGCCCGTCGATGGAGACGGACACATTGTCCTTGGTGATGCAGACCTGGGGCGGAATCTCCAGCACCTCCTCCTTCATGGAGCGCTTGTAGGCCACGCGGTCGATGAAGGGGATGAGAATGTGGAAGCCCGCGCCGAGGGTCTTGGAGTAGCGGCCAAGGCGCTCCACGATGAACTCGGATTTCTGCGGCACCACCACGGCGGTTTTGGCAAACACGATGATGGCCAGCAGAGCCAGAATGATGAGGATGAAGACGTTGCCGTCGATCATGGGCCTCTCCTATCGTTTTTCGCCGACGCCGCCGGAGCCGGATTCCGCCGGACGCACAAGATATGCGCCGGAATCGTTCGCCGCCAGGCCGACGATGATCACGGTCCGGCCCTCGTCGATGGGCTCCGGGGACTCCGCGCGCCAAAAGCTGCCACGGAACTTGATTTCGCCCTGTCGGCCGGGGCCCGTGGCCCGGGTGACCACGGCGATTTTGCCCGCGCCGCTGTCGGCCAGGCCGTCGTCCGCCGCCGCCTGACTGGTGCGGCCGCGGAACACGCGCAGGAACATGCGCCGCAACAGCGCCACCCCGGCCAGGGAGGCCGCGAGAAAGACGACGATCTGGCTGCCGACGCCGATATTGAGGGCATAGGCGGCCAACGCGGCCACAAAGGCTCCAAGGGCGAAGAACAGCAGCACGAAGCCCGGCGTCGCCAACTCCGCCAGGAGCAGGACCACGCCGGCCAAAAACCAAAGCACATGCGCCGTGTAGAAGCCGTCCATGGACCCTCCACCGTTTCTTTCTCTTTCCTACGCCATTGCGGCACCCACGGCAAGGCCCGCCGGACGGCCCTCGCGGCGGCCAGCACGGTGGCCCTCATGGCGGCCAGCGCGGCTAGAGGATGAGCAGGCGGGCGCGGTGGCCTAAAAAACGCGTTTTTCCCTCTTGCCAAGGCCGCGGCTTTCGCGCTAATGCGGCCTGTCGTTCACGCCGATAAGGCGTGTGACAGGAGAAGACGCATCATGAGCCACCGCATAACAGACGCATTGAAGCACCGCCTGAACCCACTGCACCTGTACTGCAGGCTGTGCGAACTCGGGCTGCCCGCCACCCTCGCGCGCAGCCTCTCCGCCGGGTACGAGCGCATGGTCTACCGGCCCCTCGCCGGCTAGCCGCCACCTTCCAAAGCCGCCATTTCCCCCTGCCCCGCGCCGGCCTTGCCGCGCCGGGCCTGCGCCGC
>MNUQ01000141.1 GCA_001871085.1 Desulfovibrionaceae bacterium CG1_02_65_16 | reverse complement strand
TGCGCGGACCTTTGGGGCGCGGGGATTTTCTGGACTCGGCCATGTGGAACCTCCGGGTATCGGCGGGCGAAGCGCGTGGGCTTGCCAGACGAAAATTTCAGGTGTACTGTGGGGCGTCTTTTTACGTATCCAACTATCGACGCACGGGGCTTGGCCGCTTAGCGGGCGGCCCCCAGTCCCAGGAGCATTCTCTCCACCCGCGCCGCCGAACGGAGGAACGAATTTCGATGAAGAAACTTATGCGATTATCCCTGACCACCGTGAGCAGCGCGTGCCTGCTCGCGTCGCTATGGTCATGCTCCGCCATGAATATCGACAAAGCAAGTCCTGTCAAGGCCCAGTCTCCCACTTCCCAGTCTCAGGCTTCCACCTCGCACCCCGGCCTGCTCGCCGCCCAAAGCCACGAACCCGGCGATCCGCGCGTCCCCGTGCTCGACAACGACATGGATCTCGAACCCGAAGAACTCTCGGCCGTGCCCATGACCCCTGGTCAGACCGGCACCATGCTTGAGCCCGAGGTCACCGGCCCCCTGCCCCCGGCCCCGCAGCAGCTCAGCGACGAACAGCGCCGCATTCTGAGCCAGAAGACCGGCCTCGACTTCGACCTGGACCTTTTCGACTCCCAGGAGGTTGAGCGCTACTTCGCCTATTACACCGGCCCAGCGCGCGAGACCTTCGCCCGCTGGCTGAAGCGCGCCGAAACGCAGCTGCCCTATGTGCGCGAGAGCCTCCAGCGCAACGGCCTGCCCCAGGATCTGGCCATGCTGCCCTTCGCCGAGTCCGGTTACAACTGCTACGCCTATTCGTGGGCGGGCGCCGGCGGCATGTGGCAGTTCATGCCCTACACCGGACGCAAGTACGGCCTCACTGTGGACTGGTGGATCGACGAACGCCGCGACCCGCAGCTCTCCACCGAGGCCGCGGCCCGCTACCTCTCCTTCCTGAACGACATGTTTGGCGACTGGTACCTGGCCCTGGCCGCCTACAACGCGGGCGAGGGCAAGATCTCCCGCGCGCTTGAGGTCACCAACGCCGAGGATTTCCTCGACCTCGTGAGCCAGAACAATCGCCTCAACCGCGTCATGCGGCTTAAAACCGAGACACAGCACTACGTGCCCAAGTTCATCGCCATCACCAAGATCTTCCAGAACCTCGAGGCCCTGGGCTTCGAGCCCGTCAACTGGAACGCCGCGCCCAAGCTGGAGACGGTTCAGGTGCCCGGCGGCACGGACCTCCTCGCCCTGGCCAAGGCCGGCGGCATGAACTGGGAGGAGTTCCACCAGATGAACCCGGCCTTCCGCCGGCAGGTGAGCCCCCCGGACCGGCAGGTCGCCGTGCACATCCCCGTGGCCAAGAAGACCCCCATGCTGGCCTACCTGGAGAATCCCAGCGCCTGCCCCCATGCCGGCTTCATCGCCCATGAGGTCAAGCAAGGCGACTCCTTGCGCAAACTCGCCAAAACCTACCATGTCCCGCAGGAGATTATCTGCCAGATCAACGGCTCGGCCGCGCAGGCCCTGCGTCCCGGCACGGAGATCATGCTGCCGCAGAGCAGCACCGGCGAGACAATGCCCCAGCAGGTGCAGCGCAAAACCCGCAAAATCGCCGCCTCGCGCGCCAACTATGTGGTGCGCAAGCGCGACTCCGCCTGGTCCATCAGCAAACGCTACAAAGTCAGCGTCAAGACGCTGGTGGAGGCCAATGGCCTGAACAGCGCGAAGGATGTGAAGCCCGGCATGCGTCTCAACATCCCCGATGTCTCCGAACAGGCGACGAAGAAGACCCGCGCCCAGGCCGCCCGCACCCGCGAGCAGGTGACCAGATACACCGTGCGCCAGGGCGACACCATCTACAGCCTCTCCAAGCGCTTCGGCGTCACCGCCGACGCCCTCAAGGGCTGGAACAAAATCAAAGGCACGGAGCTGCGCGCTGGCGACAGCCTCAAGGTCTACCAACAGTAAGCGGCAACGCGAAAGGAAGCCCCCGAAGCGCAAGCTCCGGGGGCTTTTTTTGTGTCGCTACATAGGTCCGTCCGTCGAGGGGCTTGCTAAAGCCGAAAGCGGATCTGCGGGTTTCGAAACAGCATGGGACGATCGTGTTTCCCAGCCTTTCGCGGGAAAGCCAATTACGGCAGTAACACGTGCTGGCGTCATTTTCGTGCGCATCGCTTCCATCTAGCCAAACAATTAAATTTCTTATAGACGCTTTAGAAATTAGCTCACTAAGACGTAAAAATCAACAAAAGGTCAAGGAGACGTATGTCCATTCCTGACTTTCAATCTTTGATGCTCCCGGTCTTGAAACTATCCGCTACTGGCGAACTGAAAAGTTCAGAAGCAGTCAGGATACTCGCTGATCAATTACATCTCACCGAAGAAGATCGTTCCCAGCTATTACTTTCCGGCAGGCAAACAACCTTCGTGAACAGAGTGAGTTGGGCAAAGGCTTATCTCGGGATGGCGGGGCTCGTTGAAAAGACGCGCCGTGCGCATTTTCAAATCACCGAACGCGGCAAGCAGGTTCTGAAAACAAATCCGAACCAAATCAACATCAAATATCTACAACAATTTCCTGAATTTCAAAAAAACCGCAACGGTTCAGGTCATGGTGCCACACATGAGAAATTGCCTGCGGAATCCGGCCAGGGGCTCACTCCAGATGAACTTCTTCGTAATGCTGCGGGCAGATTGGAAGAAGAGCTGGGTTCGGAATTGCTATCACGCGTTTGCTCGGCCCCGCCTGATTTCTTTGAGCGAATTATTGTCCAGCTATTGCTTGCAATGGGGTATGGAGGCTCAGCAACCGAGGCGGGGAAAGCTCTTGGCCGGAGCGGAGACGGTGGCGTTGACGGTGTCATAGATCAAGACCCGCTCGGCCTCGACCGAATCTATGTTCAAGCGAAGAGGTACGGCAACGGGAATACCGTCGGTCCTTCAGCTATCCGAGATTTTTTCGGTTCGCTTGACCGATTCAAAGCGGCAAAGGGGCTATTTGTCACCACGTCATCATTTTCGGCGGCCGCGAAAGAAACAGCGGGCCTCTTGAGCAAACGAATCGTTCTGATAGATGGAAGGCGGTTTACACAATTGATGATCAGATATAATGTTGGATGTCGCGTCGAGGATGTGGTTCAACTGAAAAAAATCGACGAAGAT
The DNA here is from genome assembly GCA_001871085.1 of Desulfovibrionaceae bacterium CG1_02_65_16. Classification (GTDB taxonomy): domain Bacteria; phylum Desulfobacterota; class Desulfovibrionia; order Desulfovibrionales; family Desulfovibrionaceae; genus Humidesulfovibrio. The sequence continues at coordinate 20,223 of MNUQ01000141.1, read as the reverse complement.
TTTTTCGAATAACGCTCGGCATCCAGATTCGGCGACGTCCCCTCCTCTCCTCCGTACCTCCTTCGCCTGCGGGTATGCCCGCCCACACACACTGTGGCCCACGCGGCGGTTGTGCGGTAACGTACGGTAACGCTATGCCGCCCCGCGCTCCTGCTGCTCCAGCAGCAGTTCCTCCACTGCGTCCTCCGGCAGGGGCGGGTAAAAGAGGAAGCCCTGCATGGCCTGGCAGCCCAGCCCGGCCAGCATGGCGAGCTGCTCGCGCGTCTCCACGCCCTCGGCCACAACGCCCAGGCGCAGGCTGCCGGCAAGAGCGGCGATGGCCCGCACCAGCACCCGGCTGTCCTCGTCCTCGCGGGGCAGGTCACGCACGAAGGAGCGGTCTATTTTGAGGATGTCCACCGGGAAGCGCTGCAAATACGCCAGTGAGCTGTACCCGGTGCCGAAGTCGTCGATGGCCAGCGCCACGCCCAGGGCCTTGAGCCGGCGCATGGCCGAAAGCGCGGCCTCGGGGTCGCCCATGAGGGTGGATTCCGTGAGCTCCAGCTTGAGCAGGGCCGGCGGCAGGCCGGTTTCGCGCAGCACCTGGCGCACGGTGTCCACAATGTCCGGCTGGATGAACTGCCGGGCGGAAAGGTTGACGGCCAGGGTGAGCCGCCGCGCCGTGGCGTAGCGCGCGCGCCAGGCTGTCATGCCCGCGCAGGCTAGGCGCAGAATCTGCTCGCCAAGCGCGATGATGAGCCCGGAGTCCTCGGCGTGGGCGATGAAGGAGTGGGGCTGCACCAGCCCGCGCGTGGGGCTGCGCCAGCGGGCCAGCGCCTCGAAGCCCAGCAGCTCCTCGCCATCGGCGGCCATGATGGGCTGGTAGAACACCACGAACTCGCCGCGCTCCAACCCGCGGCGCATGTCCGCGTCGAGGGCGAGCAGCTCCTGAGCGCGGCGCAGCATGCCGGGGTGGAACAGACGCACGCGGTCGCGGCCCGCATCCTTGGCGCGGTGCATGGCCAAGTCGGCGTTCTGCAAAATATTTTCCGGCGTAAGGCAGTCGTCGCCGGGACCCGTCACCACGCCCACGCTGGCCGTCAGGCGCACCTCCTGCCCGTCCACGAACATGGGCGCGCACAGTTCGGCCAGGGCCACGCGGATGAGCTGCTGCGCGGCCTCGGCATCGTCGGCCCGGTGCACCAGCAGCACAAACTCGTCGCCGCCGAACCGGCACACCTGACCCTGTCCGTCCACCCCGCGCGAAAGCCGCCTCGCGGCCTCCAGCAGCACGCGGTCGCCAAAGGAATGGCCCAGGCTGTCGTTAAGCATCTTGAAGCGGTCCAGGTCCACAAAAGCCACGGCGAAACTGCGGGAGGTCTCGCAGGCGGCATCCAGCATCTGCTGCAAACGCTCCAGGCACAGGGCGCGGTTGGGCAGCCCGGTAAGGGAGTCGTGCAGGGCTTTGAACACCAGCTGGTTCTCCATGCGCTTGCGGACGGTGATGTCGGCCAGGGCGAGGATGCCGGCGATGATGGAGCCGTCGGCGGCGCGCACGGGCGAGGCGTGGGCCAGCAGCCAACGCTCCGGCCCGTTCTCCAAAGAAAAACGCACTTCGTAGTCGCGGGTGGTCTCCCCCTTGAACACCGCCCGACTGAGGGGCGTTTCGCCGGGAGTGGCCACCTGGGCATCGTCGCCGAGAAAACTCCACTGCGGCAAGTGCCCGTTAACGTCCATGCCCACCAGATCCTCGGGGACGACGCCGAGCAGCGAGGCCGCCTCGGGGTTGGCGATGGTGACCTTGCCGGTGGCCGCGTCGCCGATGATGATGCCCCAGGGCGCCTGCTCCAACGAGGCCGCAAACAGCGCGCGGGTGCTGCCCAACTCGCGCTCCATGCGGCTTTGCTCGGTGATGTCGCGTCCGAAGGCGCAGACGTATTCCTCGTCGCCGAAGCGCATGTAGAAGACCTTGAGCTCCTTGAGCAGCTCGCGGCCGTCGCGCGCGCGCTGCACGGTCTCAAACGTCATGGGCGCAAGACGCACGCGCAGCAGCAGGCGCAGCACGGCCTCCGGGGTCAGCGCGGGGGAGACGTCGGCCAGGGGAAGCGCCATGAGCTCGTCGCGCGGGTGCCCCAGGCTGCGCGCCACGGCCTCGTTGACATAGGCCACGGTGCCGTTGGGGCGCAGCAGGTAGACCTCCTCCACCCCGGCCTCCAGAAAAAACTTGAACCGCGCCAGCTCGCGCTCGGCCAGACGCGAGGCGGTGATGTCGTGGAACACCACCACGCCGGCGCGCACCTTGTCCTGCGCGTCGCGCACGGGCGCGGCGTTGGTCAGAATCCAGCACTCGGAGCCGTCGGCCAGGGCCACGCGGAATTCGGCGTTGACGATGGTCTCGCCGCGCAGGGCCACGGCCAGGGGCAGCTCGGTCTTGGAGAGCAGCTTGCCCGACGCGGTGTACACCCGCCACAGGCGATGGTCCGGCAGCTTGCCCGGAGGCGGCGACGATTCCATGCCAAGAATTTTAAGCGCGTGGGCATTGAGAACTGGCGGGGCTTCGCGGTTGGCGTAAGCGATGATGATGCCTGAAGGCGACTGTTTGATGGCCGAGAGAAGCAGGTCCTGGGTTTTGCGGTGCCGGGCCATCTCCCCCAGCAGGTTGTCGCGCAGCAAATCCGTCTCGTGGCCGCGCGCCAAGGCCTGTTTGCGCAGCAGCCGGGCCCGGCGCAGCACAAGCAGGCTGGCCAGCAGGGCCAGCCCCCCGGCCAGCGCGCCCCCTCCCCAGGCGGGGAGACGCAATTCATTGGCGGCGTCGCGCGAGAGCAGCCGGTCCACATCGTCGTGGCCCATGGTCTCCAGCCCGGCGTTCAGGCGGGCCAGCAGGGCCGGATCGCCCTTGCGCACAGCGGCCCGCAACACCGTTCCGGGGAAGCCGCGCAACAGCGTGAAGCGGTCCTGCCCGCCGAGGGCGCGCAGGCGGTGCCGCAGGGGCGGCACGGGACCTGCGGCCAGCTGCACCTGCCCCAGGGCCAGGCCGCCCGCCAGGGCGTCCAGATCCGGATAGACCCGCTGGCTCATGCGGGGAAACGTGGCGGAGAGAAATCCGGCCGCGGGTTCGCCCCTGACGACGCCAAGGGAAAGGGAGGCCGTTTCCAGCGCGCGGTCCCGGCTCAGGCCCTGAGAGGTTTCCGCCGGAGCGAAGATGCCCAGCCCCTGGTCGAACAGCGGCCGCGTGAAGGCGTAGCGCTCATCCAGCCCCTGCGGGCCAGCCGGGCCACCGGAAACAACGCTCTGGTCGGCGGGCCCCAGGGCAAGCCCGGCGTGGCCGTCCACCTCGCCGGCGTCCAGCAGCATAAGCGCCTCGGCCGAGCTTGCCGGGCGCAACTCAACGCGCATGCCGGTTTTCTGGGCGAAAAGCCGCCAAAAGTCGGGCAGCAGGCCCACGGCCTTGCCGCCCTCATCACGGGTGCAATAGGGGGGAATGTCGTCCGGGCAGGCCAGCACCAGCCGCTCGCCGCCGCCATTGTCCCCGCCTTCCGCACGGGCGGACGCGGTGAGGCACGGCGTCAGAAGCAGGAGGACGGCCAGCACGGCGCCGGCAAAAGCGACGACCGCGCGTGTCCGCCCTGGACGCAACGGGGGGGATGCGCCCGGCCTAAGCACGCCGCCGCTACTTGGTCGCCTTGACCACGTCCGTGGCGGCGTCCTGCAGGATGTACTGGAGCGTGGAGGCCAGCACCTTCTGAGCCGCGTCCACGTAGGTCAGGCCCAGGTTCTCGCGCTCGCCGGAGTAAATCTGCTCAACCACGAACTGGCCGTCCTTCTCCACCTTCACGCGCACGCGCAGCTTGGCCTTGGCCATCAGCGCTGTGCCGCTGTTCACGCTCACGGTATCGAACGAGCCGGAGACCACATACCCCTTGAGGGCGGAGGTGTCGGTCTTTTCGCGGTACTTCACGTCGCAGCCGCGAGCCTTCAGCTCCTCAAACAGGGCCCAGCTGACCCACTCGGACACGTCGTTTTCGGGGTAAAAGCTCTTGCCCTCGCCAAGGGAGCCTATGGTGATGGTGTCGGCGCGCTTGTCGACGAGGGGCAACAGGGTGATGGTCTGCGAGCAGGTCTGCCCGCCCGCCGGGGTGGAGGCCTGGTAGCGCAGCGGCACCACAGTGTTGCCTGCGCAGCCGGCCAAAAGGACCGCAAAACCGGCGGCGACGATAAGTTTGCGAAGCGTGCGGATGGCAGTCATACAAATCCCTCCCGGTGCATTGCCGGCCCGCGCAGTGGTTGTGCGAGCCGGGGCGGAAGATAGGCCAAAACATCGGGGTGCGCAAGGGCGGCCAGCCTCCGCCAAGTGGCTATAAAAAGTCTAGACGAGTCTTGGCATTTATGCTTGGGTGGCGGCAACTCCGCCTTGCTCCGCGGCCTTGCCGGAGGCCACGAAACCCAACGGCGGCCCCACATGCGCCGCAGGCGCAAGGAGCTTTGCATGCGCGCCGCACCATGCCGCGACCACCTCCGTTTCACCCGGGCAGCAGCCCGTTTTTTCCCACGCCTTGCGCTTGACGTGGTTCTCGGTGCGGGCCTCGTCCTGGCCGTCTTCCATGCCGCCCCCGCACTGGCCCAAAAGACCGGCGGGGAGCCGGCCACCATTACCGGGCGCATCGTGGCCGGGCAGGACAAGGTCTTCATCAAGGACGCCGAAGGCTACTGTCTTATCGAGGGGTTGGACCTCGCGCCCTATTCCGGCAGAAACATCCAGGCAAAAGTTCTTGTCATTCGAAAGGACCAGGAGTACCGCCTTGTCCGGCTGCTGGACTACCGCATTCTGTGCCCGGACGACGACTCGCCCGGAGCGGGCGGAACGGTCCGGCAGACCATTGACGCCGGCAAGAAGAAATGACCCCAAACCTCAACAACCAGGTAGAACCACGATGAACACAGCCATTCTGGAAGCGGGCGAAGCGGAACCTCCGGATAACGGCTTTGCCAGCCGCGAAAACGGCCAGGATCCTGAAGAGCCCCCCTCACCCGCACTGTCCCCCTCGACTTTCCGTCTGCGCTCCGCACCCCGCTATGAGCCCGAGCCATTGCGCGCCTTTCTGCGCCGCCACTTTCCCGGCGCCACCTCGGCCGACTGGCGCGACTGGCATTGGCAGCTCGCCAACCGCATCACCACCCTGGAGGGCGCGGGCCGGCTGCTGGCGCTTTCCGACGCGGAGAAAAACGCCATCGGCCTGGCCAAGTCCTCGCTGCCGCTGGCGGTTACGCCCTACTATGCGCGCCTGCTCGACCCCGCCGATCCCGGCCAGGCGTTGCGGCGCATGGTGCTGCCCTCCTGCTGGGAGGCCGTGCGCGCCCCCGGCGAGGCCGACGACCCGCTCGGCGAGGACCACGACTCCCCGGTGCCGGGGCTGGTGCACCGCTACCCCAACTGGGTGCTCTTCCTCGTCACGGACTTCTGCTCCACCTACTGCCGCTATTGCACGCGCTCGCGCGGGATGGGCGGGCAGGGGCACATCGAGACCCTGCGCAAACGCTGGGAGCTGGGGCTGGAGTATATCCGGCGCACCCCGCAAATTCAGGACGTGCTGCTCTCCGGCGGCGACCCGCTGACCATGCCCGAGGAGGCGCTGGACTGGCTGCTGACCCGGCTGCGCGCCATCCCCCACGTGGAGATTGTGCGCATTGGCAGCAAGGTGCCGGCGGTTCTGCCCATGCGCGTCACGCCCTCGCTGACCAAGATGCTCAAAAAGCACCATCCCCTGTGGATAAGCCTGCACTTCGCCCATCCGGACGAATTGACCGAGGACACGCGCAAGGCCTGCGCGCGCCTTGCCGACGCGGGCATTCCCCTTGGCAGCCAAACCGTGCTGCTCTCCGGCGTCAACGACGACGCGGCGGTGATGGGCCGGCTGTTCCAGGGCCTGCTCAGCTTCCGCGTGCGGCCGTACTACCTCTACCAGTGCGATCCCATCAGCGGCTCGGCGCACTTCCGCACCCCCACCTCGCACGGGGTGGAGATTTTGCGCGCCCTGCGCGGCCGGCTCACCGGCTACGCCATGCCCACCTTCGTCATCGACGCGCCCGGCGGCGGCGGCAAGATTCCCCTCGCGCCGGACTACACCAGGGGATATGCTGGGGCCGACCTGATGCTGCGCAACTATGCCGGCGACCTGTACCGCTACCCGGATCCCTCCGGGGCGACGGAGGCCCGCCTGGACATGCACAACGCCAAGGGGGCCGCATGAATGTTGGATTGGTGTACGACCTGCGCTCTGAATATCTGACCGCCGGCTACGGCGAGGAGGAGACGGCCGAGTTCGACAAGGAGGACACCATTGAGGCCCTGCAAGGCGGCCTGACAGAGCTGGGCTTCGAGGTGGAGCGGATTGGCTCGGCCAAAAGCCTGGTGGCCGCGCTGGCGCAGGGCCGCCGCTGGGACCTGGTGTTCAACATCGCCGAGGGGCTGCGCGGCTCCGGCCGGGAGGCGCTGGTGCCCGCCCTGCTCGACGCCTTTGATATCCCCTACACCTTCTCCGACCCGCTGGTGATGGCCCTGTGCCTGGACAAGGCCGCCTGCAAGCGCGTGGTGCGCGACCTGGGCCTGCCCACGCCGGACTTCGCCCTTGTGCGCACGGAGAAGGACGCGGCAAACGTCGCCCTGCCCTACCCCGTGTTCGCCAAACCCGTGGCCGAGGGCACGGGCAAGGGCATTTGCGCCGCCTCCCGCGCGGGCGACCGCCGCGAGCTGGCCGCCGTGTGCCGCGTGCTGCTCAAACGCTTCAAGCAGCCGGTGCTGGTGGAGGAGTACCTTCCCGGCCGGGAGTTCACCGTGGGCATAGCCGGCACGGGCGCGCTGGCGCGGCCGCTGGGCGTCATGGAGGTGAGCCTTTCCGGACAGGCGGAGCCCGGCGCGTACTCGTACTGCAACAAAGCCAATTTCGAGGCCCTGGTGGAATATCTGCCCGTGGAAGGTCCGGCGGCCGAGGAGGCCATGGAGCTGGCGCTTTCCGTGTGGCGGGGGCTGGGCTGCCGCGACGGCGGCCGGGTGGACATCCGGCAGGACGCCGGAGGCCACGCGAGCTTCATTGAGGTGAACCCGCTGGCGGGCCTGAACCCCATCATTTCGGACCTGCCCATTCTGTGCAAAATGAATGGCGTGTCGTTCCAGGACCTGCTGCGCATGATCGTGCAGTCGGCCCTGGAGCGCCTGCCCCTTGACCCGGACAAGGAGCGCGCCGGGCGGCGATGAGCGGAAACGGCGGCGGGCGTTCACAGGGGCTTGCGCCCGGGTCCCTGGCCGGATTGGACGTCGCCGTTCTGCACGACCCCGTGCCGCAAAACGCCCCGCCCGACCGGCGCGACACGCTCACCCAGGCCCATGACGTGGCCGGGGCACTCACGCGGCTGGGCCTCTCGCCCCGCCTGCTGCCCTTTGGACCGGACATGGACGCCACCCGCCGGGAGCTCTGCGCCCGCCCGCCGGACCTCGCCGTGAACCTCGTGGAGAGTCTGGCCGGGCTGGAGGCGCTGGCCTTCGCCGCGCCGGCTTTGCTCGCGGTCCTCGGCATCCCCTTCACCGGGGGGCGCGCGCACGCGTTGCTCTCCACCGCGCGCAAAAGCGAGGCCAAGCGCCGCCTGCGCCAGTCTGGACTGGCCACGCCGGACTGGTTGTGCGCCGCCCAGGCCAATCCCGCCGCCGGCGACACGGAGCCGGCGTTCGGCCCGGATTCCCGCTTCATCCTCAAACCGGAGCTGACCCACGGGTCCGTGGGCATTGAGCCGTGCTCCGTGGTGCGCGCGGCAAGCGCGACGGAGCTGGCGCGCCTGCTCACCGAACGCGCGCGCGACCTTGGCGAGCCCTGCCTGGCCGAGGCCTTCGTGCCCGGCCGCGAGTTCAGCGTGGCCGTCATCGAGGGCCCGGACGGCCCACGCGCCCTGCCCCCGGCGGAAATGCGCTTTTGCGGCCCCGGCGTTACGGAAACCGCCATCCTTTGCTACGCGTCCAAATGGGAGACGGCGAGTGCGGCTTACGCGGACTCGCGCCGCGGTTTTCCCGAGGACGAGCCGCAGCTCATCGCCCAACTGCGCGAGGCGGCCCTCGCGGCATGGCGGGTGTTCGGGCTCTCGGGCTATGCGCGCTTCGACTACCGCGTGCCCCAGGCCCCCGGCGGCGGAAGCGGCGCGCCCCAGTGCATCGACATGAACGCCAACCCCTGCCTTGCGCGCGACGCCGGACTGGCCGCCGCCGCCGCCCGGGGCGGGCTGTCCTTCGAGGCGCTGGTGGCCGACGTGTGCCGGGCCGGCCTGGGCTGGCCACGGCCACGGCCAAAACCGCAGGCCGAAGCCGGCTGGCGCGACCACGTGCTGCCCGGCGATCCCGAATCCCTGCGCCGATTGACCGAAGCCACGGGCTTCTTCAACGCCGAGGAGGTGCTCATCGCCGGGGAGCTGGCGCAAGAGCATCTTGCCAAGGGCGAGGCAAGCGGGTATTTTTTCATCTTTGCAGAGGAGCCGAATCAGGATAGCTTTGCTGAAAATGGCCAGCCGCGCCGGCTTGCCGGCTACGCCTGCTTCGGCCCCACGCCCGGCACCGCCGACAGCTGGGACCTGTACTGGATAGCCGTGGACCCGGCCCGCCAGGGGCGCGGCCTGGGCGGCGCGCTGCTCAAACGGGCGGAGGCCGCCATGGCCCGGCGCGGCGCGCGCGGGATCTACGTCGAGACCTCCTCGCGGGAGCAGTACCTGCCCACCCGCGGATTTTACGAGAAGCACGGCTACGCCGCCTGCGCCCGCCTTGCCGGGTTCTATCAGGCGGGCGACGACAAAATCATTTACACAAAACGCCTCGACGCCACGGGGCAAACGGAGTGAACATGAGCGAAAAGACCCCTGAAGAATACCAGCTGGTCCTCATCGATACCGGCGCCAAGAAGGAGGAGGTCCTCTTCTCCTCCCCCAAGCTGCTGGATGTTGAGCTCAAACGCGAGCAGCACATCCGGTCCATCACCACCGGGTACGTGGAGATCCGCAAGGTTTAGTCCAGGTCCGGCCGGACGTTCGGAAGGCGCGCGCCGCAAGCGTCCGCCGGGGCGTCCGGCCGGGAGCGGAATCAAGCGGAGGGAGCGCTCCAACCCACAGCGCGAGGAAACGGCATGACCCAGGCGGACATGGACGCGCGACGCGGCGGCGCCAGCCACACTGGCCGGCGCCGGGGTGGTTTCACGCTCATTGAGGTCATCTCCGTCGTCGTCATTCTGGGCATTCTTTCCCTGCTGGTTTTAGCGCACAACACAAGTTTAAGCGGCGAGCTTGGGGGCCGCCTTTCGGAGGTGCGCTCCCAGCTGCGCTACGTGCAGCTCTCGGCCATGAAAAGCGGCGTGCCCTACCTGACCATGCGCTGCGACGGCGCCAGCTACTGGGCGCAGTACGACAACGGCACCAGCCTGTCTCTGCCCTCCGAAAACGCCACCACCGTGTCCCTGGCCGGCAAGTCCCTGGCCATGTCCAGCTTCAACCTGCGCTACGACTCCCTGGGCATTCCCTACGACGGCGCAACCGGCGCGAAGCTGACCAGCGCGCTCACCATCTCGCTCACCGCCGCCGGCGCCAACGGCACCATCAGCGTCTCGCCCGAGACCGGCTTTGTGCAATAGGAGGCCAGCCATGCCCGCCACCTCCGAACACCGCCGGGGCTTTACGCTCCTTGAAAGCATCATCGCCATCGTGGTGGCCGGATTTATGGCCGTGCTGGTGCTGCAACTGATGGGCACCCAGCTGCTGCAAAGCGGCACGCCGCTCATCGTCGCGCAGGACGCCTCCCAGGCCGAGGCCCTGCTTGAGCAGGTGCAGTCGTTTTTTCTGGACAACGTGAACAACAACACCAGCGGCGCGCTGGACGCCGTTTACAGCCGCTACCACTCCGACACCAACTCCACCATCACCCTGACCCGCAACGCCGGCACCTTCGGCGCCGACGGCGTGGACTCCATGGCCGTGGTGGTCACGGTGGGCAATGTGTCCTTCTCCACGCTGCTGACCCAGGAGCGCACCAACGCCTCCGACGCCGCGGTTTCTTTCTAAGGGCGGGGGGGAGCAATGCGCGCCGCAGCAACGCAGGACAAAGCCCGCCGGCAGAGACGCGGCCAGGGCTTCACCCTCATCGAGCTCATCGCGTCCCTCGTCATCCTCGGCTTTTTGGGCGTCTTCGCCGGGTACACCTTCACCCTGGGGGCCCGGAGCACGCTCAACGCCAAGCTGGCGGAGGAAAGCGCCCAAAAGGCGCAGATCGCCCTTGCGCGCATTGCAAGCGAGCTGCGCGACCTCAACGGCGGTCCGGCCTCCTCTGGCACGGCGGCCCGTATCAGCGCCACCAGCATCGCCTACACCTCGGCCGACACCCGGCTGCCCGGCACCACGCTCCAGCCGCGCATCCTGGCGTACGACACGGAGGGGAAACGCATCACCCTCACCGTGGCCGGCGCGGCCTACACCCTCGTCGATGGCGTGGCCTCCTGCACCATGAGCGCGGACAGCACCTACGCCCCAACCCTCAGCGTGCGTTTCACCCTTAAGGAATCCGGCGCGAATTTCAGCCTCACCGTAACCCCGCGCGGCGTCATCAATCCGCCCGCGAGCAGCTAGGAGGCCCCCCATGGCGCAACGCACCCCCCCGGCGAAGGGCCGCACGGAACAGGGCAGCATCATTCTCTATCTGGCGCTGGCGCTGGTGGCCTTCGGTCTGCTGGCGACCATCGGCGCAACGCGCTTCGGAGCCTCCGTGACCAGCGTTTTGTCCCCCAATTGCGCCACCGCCGCCCGCTACATGGCCGAGGCCGGGCTGCGCTACGCCACCGCGCGCATGCGCAACTGCGCCACCGCCACCGACCTCGCCGCCGCCGTGGGCGACATGAACGGCCACGGCTTTTACACCGTGGATGCGCAAAAGGGACTCGGATTCACCCTCAGCGTCAGCTACACCGCGGCATACACCGCCACAGTCACCTCCACCGGCAAGGGCTGCTCCGTCATCGCCCCGGTTACGGCCACGGCCAAGGCCAGCAACATCAACCTGCCCGTGGTGGCGGCCAACGCTCTGGACCCGACCACTGTATCCGTAAGCTTTGGCAATGATTTTGCCGAGTTTAATATCGCCACGGCGGGCACGTCGGGCGCCATCACCAAAAACCCCGGCGACAAGACCATGAGCCTCGGCAACAATATTACCACCGGCGTGGAGTCCGGCGTCTGGTTCAAGGGAACAAACGCCCTCTGCGCCGACGGCGCATGCGCCATCGGCAACGGGGTGTGCGCCACGTATACGCTCCAGTTCAATCAGTACACGGCAACCCAGGGCGACGGCCTGGCCTGGGTGATAATGAACGCCAGCAGCAACACCGCCGACAGTTTCGCCGGCGGCGGCGAGTTCCTCGGCTACGGCGGGCTCTCCAGCAAAAACACCACGATCGCTCCCCCAAAGCTTGAAATGGAGTACGACATCACGCCGAACTACAAACACTGCGGCAAGGTGTGCCAGGCGACGGAGCAGATTGCCTGCGACGACGGCACGGACAACTCCCCAAACGACCACATCGCCCTCATGTACTGGGGAAGCCAGACGCTGAGCTGCAACGCGGCCATGGACGACCATATCCACGGCGCGGGCGCGGGCAGCACTTCCGCACCCTACAACAGCTATAACTTCGACGGCAGCAGGGACGGCTACGACGGGTACTTCACAGGCACCACGGAAAGCTGGCTGCCCACTGGCGTCTGGCTGCGCTCCGCTTCCGGGCCCAAGACATTCTACGTGCGTTACGAGCTGGACCGCGCCACCACGGCCAACGCCCAGGGGAATTACATCTACACCCAGCGCGCCTGGGTGAGCACCTCGTCCTCGATCATTGCCACCTGCGGCCAGGCCATGACGACCCAGCCGACTGTGGAGCGCGCCGTGGCGCTGTCGCCCACCATGCACGCCGCGCTGGGCACCTCGTACTTCGGCTGGACCGTCGGCTCGGGGGCGTATTCGGAACTGGCGAAGCTCAGCGCGTTCAACCTGAACTTCAAGGGCGCGCCAAGCGTCACCCCGCCCACCGTGCCCCCGGACTATACGGCGGCGTTCACCTTCGGCGAAGGCGCCGGCCTCACGACTTACAGCTCCAACGGCGCCCTGGCCGGCGCTTTAAGCGGAGCCGTCATGTGGACGCCGGATGTCCGCACCACGAACAGCACCTCGCTTTTCTTCACCAACGCGGGAACGGACGGCATCGTCACCGTGCCCGACGCCGCCGCCCTGCGGCCCTCGACCGCCGGGACCATCGCCTGCTGGGTCTCCCTGCGCGAGGCCGGGACCACCGCGCCCCTGGTGTACAAGAGAGGGTCGTACACCCTGCAAGTCAACTCCAACCGGACGCTTTCGCTCATCCTGACAAACGGCGGCACAACCACGGTGACGACCTACAGCTGGAACACCCTGGGCAGCAACGCGAAATGGTACCATGTCGCCGCCACATGGAACGGCGCAACCGTCAGACTCTACATCAACGGATCACAAGCGAGGTCCACCAACACCTCGCGCACAGCCGCGACAACGTCCAACGCCCTGCTTATCGGCGGCAACGGCTCCACAAGCTTCGATGGCAGAATAGACGATCTGTATCTGTACGACCGGGCGCTCAGCGCCGCTGAAATAACGGGGCTGGCCTCCGGGAGCCACTACTAGCCGAGGAACCACATGAAACACAGCAGCCCGCTCTCCATACTTTTCCCCCTGGCGATGTTCGCCGCCCTGTGGCTTGCCCCGGCGTTGGGCATGGCGGCCAACGCCGACCCCAACGCGACCAAGGAGGCCATCGCCAATGCCGCCAACACCGCCGGCGAAGCTGTCAAAAGCAAGGCCATGCAGATTCAAAACGAAATTTCGTCGCAAACGGCGCACGGCCCCGGGGGCGCGGGCACGCCTCCGGGCGCGCAGTTCAGCAGCCCCGCGCCGCAGTCCGGGGCTCCCGCCGGCCAGGGCGGCGCCAAGCCAGGGGCCAGGCCCGGAGCCAAAACCGGGGCCGGCCAGCGCAGCACCACGCCCATCTACGGCGACATCATCATCTACAAGTAGCATGACCATATTTCCCTCGCCGGAAAGCCTGCAACTGCCCCTGGCCCACGTCAGCATCGGCGACTGCGCTTTCGCCACCCGGGCCATGCTGCTCACCACCGTGCTGGGCAGCTGCGTTTCCGCCACGTTCCACCACCCCGCTCGAAGGGCGGGCGGCATGTTCCACGCCATGCTGCCGGACAAGAGCCTGCGCCGGCACACCACCAGCGCGCGCGAGTGCACGTTCGCCGATCTGGCCGTGGAGGCCATGTTGGAGCGCTTCCGCGCGGCGGGCATGCCCCCCCGGGAGCTGGAGGTGAAGCTTTTCGGCGGAGCCAACACCCTGCAGGAATCCTACGCGCCGGACCTGCGCGAAATGCTCAACGTGGGCCGCAAGAACGTGGAATCGGCGCTGGCCGCCCTGGCGCGCCACGGCCTGCGCCCCAAATCACGCGACGTGCTGGGCGGCCAGGGCCGAAAACTCTACTTCGCCACGGCCACGGGGGAAATCTGGCTCACCCACCTGGACCAGGAGCTGATGCGCAAGGCGCTGTTCGAGCGGGCGCAACGCAAAGCGGGGGGGCTATGACCCATTCGGGCCGCCATTCGGGCCCCCATTGGGCCCATTCGGCCCATTCAGGCGGAGCCCATTCAGGCGGTCGTAGAGGCGCGGCGCTGTTCTGCGTCCTGCTGTGCATTCTTGCGTACGTCCCGCCTGGCGCGCCGGCCCTTGGCGCAAGCCTGTCCCGCGCCCCCGCCGAGGCCGTGCGTGTCATCGCCCGCCAGCCCCACGATCCGACAGCCTTCACCCAGGGTTTTCTGCTGCGCCGGGGCGTTTATTACGAAAGCACCGGCCTCTACGGCCAGTCCAGCGTGCGCCGCGTGGACCCGGCCACGGGACGCGTGCTGGCGCTGCGCGCCCTGCCCGCCCCAATCTTTGGCGAAGGACTGGACCTGTGCCGGGACGAAAACGGCCGCGAACGCCTCGTGCAGCTCACCTGGCGCCAAGGGATCATGCTGACCTACGATCCGCAAACGCTGACGCCAAAGGACAGCCGTCCCCTGCGCGGCGAGGGCTGGGGCCTGGCCTGTCGCGGAGGCGAAGCCGTGCTCAGCGACGGCACGGACACCCTGCGCATCCTTGACGCGCGCACCCTGCGCGAGACCGGACGCAGCCTGCGCGTGCGCGACGGCGGCGCGCCCGTGCCGCGCATCAACGAGCTGGAATGGGTGAACGGCTGGCTGGTGGCGAACATCTGGCAGGAGGACCGCGTCGCCGTCATCCGGCCGGACAACGGGCAAGTGGCCCTGTGGCTGAACCTCTCCGTCCTGCGGCGCGAGCTGGCCGAAAGCGCGGACAAGGCAGGCAGGACCGGCAGGCAGAACGGCCCCGAGGCCGCCAACGGCGTGGCCTACGACCCCGACGCCGACGGCGGCCGCGGAGCGCTGCTGCTCACCGGCAAACGTTGGGACCGCGTGTTCGCCGTGGCCCTGCCAGAGCTGCTGCGCCGGCCGCCCAGGTCCGCGAGCGCACAAGGCGCGGGCGCACGAGGCGCGAGCGCACGGGGCGCGAGCGCACGGGGCGCGAGCGCACGGGGCAAAGCCCGCTGAGACCCGGCATGGTCATTTTCTCCGCCGCTCCAGCAGGTGGGGACTCTTTCCCTCCGCGAAGCGCTGCAACGGAGCCGGCGGGTCTCCCCGCCGGCTCCGTCAACGCCGCTGCCAAGTAGCCACAAAGTGCTGCGCACATGCGCCGCGCGGCCTTGCGTCTTGCGCCGCCGTCCGCGGCGCGGCTAGGCCTTGGCCCTGGCCGCGGGCGCGGCGCCCTGGGCGGACTTACGGAAGATGAGGTAGAGCCCCAGGGCGATCATGGGCAGGCAGAGCAGTTGGCCCATGCTGAAAAAATCCAGCGCCACGAAGCCCAGCTGGGCATCCGGCTGGCGGAAGAACTCCACGATGAAGCGGAACACGCCATAGCCCAGCATGAACATGCCGCTCACCGCGCCGCGCTGGCGCGGCTTGGACGAATAGGTCCAGAGGATGATGAAGAACAGCAGGCCCTCAAGGCCGGCCTCGTAAAGCTGCGAGGGGTGACGCGGCAGGGGGCCGCCCGTGGGGAAGATCATGCCCCAGGGCACATCCGTGACCCGGCCCCACAGCTCGCCGTTGATGAAATTGCCGATGCGCCCGAAGAAAAGTCCCGGCGGAACCAGCGGCGCGATGAGGTCGCCCACCTCAAGCAGGCTTTTGCCGAGGCTGCGGCCATACAGCCAGCTCACCAGCACCACGCCCAGCACCCCGCCGTGAAAGCTCATGCCGCCCCGCCAAATGGCGAAGACCTCAAGGGGATTGGCCGCATAATAGGACAGGTCGTAAAACAGCACGTAGCCAATGCGGCCGCCCAGCACCACACCCACCACCAGCCAGGTGATGAGGTCGTCCACCTGGGTGGCCGTCCAGCCGGAGCCGGGGCGCGCGGCGCGCCAGCGGCCAAGCAGCCAGCCCGCGCCAAAGCCCACCGCGTACATGAGCCCGTACCAGCGGGCGGCCACGGGTCCAATCTGCAAGGCCACGGGGTCGAAAACCGGATAGGTGAGCATGGTGTCTCCTGGGCTGGGCCGCTGGCCCTGTTTGTTTCCCGCCGGAAAATGCGCTAAGGGAATGCCTGGGGCCCGGAGGGGTCCCGGCGCGCGCCACAAATCCGTCTTTTTGCCGCCCGCGTCAACCCCCGGCCGCACACACGCGCCGGGTGAAGGAGCCGCCCGCATGGATTCCAAGGAGACCCCCAAGGCCCCCGCCAAGAGGCAACCCAAGGATATGCCCAAGGATATGGCCAGGGGCCCCAAAAGCCAGCGGGAGCAAAACGCCGCGCCAAGCGAGCTGGACATTCTGGAAATGCCGGTGGAGGCGTTGGCCGCCTACTGGCTGTCCATCAAAAAGCTGCTCGACACCAAACGCGACCGCACCCTGCTGGTGACCGAGCAGGAGAACACCAGCGAGCGCTACATCCGCCACCTGCTCGACGCCGCCACCTCCGGCCTGGACGCGGAGATGATCCGCCGCGTGTCCCGGGCCAAGGCCCGCGTGCTGCTCGACGAGGCCCGCCGCCGCTTCGAGCTGATCCGGCAAGCCCTTTACGGCATAGCCCTGGGCGAAAACCCGCGCCTCACCTACATCCGCATTTGCGGCCTGCTCGGCGGGGCCCCGGCCACGGAGAAGCGCGCCTTCGAGCTGGCCTACGGGCTCATGTCGGCCGCGGGCGAAAAGGACGCCGACCTCGCCGTGCTGCTGCGCGTGGACCACAAGCAAAAGGACGACCGCCTGGCCATGAAGCTGCTTTTCTACGCCCTGGCAGCGCGCCGCAACGGCAAGCAGGCCCTCAACGAATATCTGCCGCACCTTGCCGGCGGCTACTTCGCCGAGGGGCTTTCGCTCGCGGCCGACGGCTTCGACGCCGAATTCGTCTCGCACCATCTGGCCGACCTGCGCGACGCGGCCCTGCGGCAGGCCCGGCGCAAAATGGACATGGCCCTGGAAATGTGCCTGGCCATCCGCGCGCAGCTCTCCTACGACGACGTATTCCGCGTGGCCCGGGCGTACATGGCCTAAATGGCCGAATGGCCGCCGAATGTGGCCTACACGGCCGAAGGCAGGGGCAGCCGCGTGGTGGCCTTCACCTCCCGCAGCGAGAGACTGGAGCGCAACGAGGTGACGCCCGGCAGCCGGCGCAACACCTCGGCCACGAACTGGCCGTAGGCCGGCAAATCCCGCGCAACCACCTCCAGCACATAATCCGCCGCGCCCGTCACGTTGTGGCAGGAGAGAATTTCCGGAATCCCCTGCACGGCGGTCTCGAAACGTTCGGGCGCGTCGTCGGCGTGGTTGGCGAAGCCCACCTCCACCAGCGCCAGCACGCCATAGCCCAGCCGCAACCGGCTCACGTTGGCCTGGTAGCCCTCAATGTAGCCCTCGGCCTCCAGCCGGCGCATCCGCCGCCAGCAGGGCGTTTCACTCAAGGCCAGCGCCTCGGCCAGCCGGGCGTTGGACATACGGCCATCGGCCTGGAGCAAGGCGAGTAGGGCGCGGTCCGTGTCGTCCAGCCAGTCGATCGCATCATTCTTCCCCATACGCGCCTCCACATGAAAGGATCTTCCTAAGTACTCGATTATTTTCAGCAAATGAGCAAGAAAATCCCCTTACATCCGGCGTATTCTTCCAGCATCTTGTTTTCCGCAGGAGGCCGAATGCTGGAGCCGAAGCTCTTTTCCCTGTACCTGGCCGCGCTGGCCGCGGTGTACCTTGCCCCCGGACCGGACATGGCGCTGGTGCTGGCCACATCGGCCGGACGCGGCGTACGGGCGGAAATGGCCCGGCGCTGGCTCATGGGCTCGGTGTTCGCGGCGCTGGCCGCGCGGCTGGCGGCGGGGTAAGGCGGGGCGCTCCGCCGAAACGCCCTAAACGATCTCCGCATTGACGCCAATCGGTCCCGCGGCTAACGTCGCGGCATATTGTGAACCACCTTTGCGGAGGCCTTGTGAACGAGCTGTATTACGGCGACAACCTGGATGTTTTGCGCGATTTCGAGTCGGAATGCGTGGACCTTGTGTATCTCGACCCGCCGTTCAACTCCAACGCCAACTACAATGTGCTCTTCAAGAGCCCGCAGGGGCAGGAGAGCCAGGCGCAGATAGAGGCCTTCGAGGACACGTGGCACTGGGGCGAGCAGGCGGAGCGGGAGTTCGGGGAGCTTTTGCGCCAGGAGAACACCGACGTGGCGGCCATGATGACCGCGCTGCGGGGATTCCTCAGCGAAAACGACATGCTGGCCTACCTGACCATGATGGCCAACAGGCTGCTGCAACTGCACCGGGTGCTCAAGCCCACCGGCAGCCTCTATCTGCACTGCGACCCAACCGCCAGCCATTATTTGAAGATTGTGTTGGACGGGGTGTTTGGGGGCGATAAATACAAGAATGAAATTACATGGAAGCGTACAACAACGCACAGCGACAGCAAAACGTGGAGTCGCGTTTCTGATATAATTTTATTTTATACTAAGTCAGATTCTTTTACATGGAACACTCCTAGAGAATCCCATAGTGATTCTTATCTTGCTGTGAAGTATAGATTTGATGATGGCGATGGGAAAATTTATCGACTGGATAACATGACCAGTCCCAATCCAAGACCAAATATGATGTATGAGTGGAAGGGCTTTCCCTATCCAGATAAGGGATGGCGCTATTCCAAAGAGACCATGGCAAGACTGGATGCCGAGGGTCGCATTTGGTACCCCACAAACAGTGATGGGACAATGGCTACAGACAGGAGGCCACAGCTTAAACGATACCTCGAAGAGATGGAGGGCGGAGTCATGGGATGCATCTGGACCGACATCCCGCCCATCAACTCGCAAGCGCAAGAACGCCTCGGCTACCCCACGCAAAAGCCGCTGGCGCTGCTGGAACGCATCCTCAACGCCTCCAGCAACCCCGGCGACGTGGTGCTCGACCCCTTCTGCGGCTGCGGAACGGCCCTGCACGCCGCGCAGAAGCTGGGCCGCCGCTGGATCGGCATCGACATCACGCACCTGGCCATCAGCCTCATCGAGAAGCGCCTCAAGGCCGCCTTCAAGGGCGACGTGCATTACGAAACCCACGGCACCCCCAAGGATTTGCCCGGCGCACAGGACCTGTTCCAGCGCGACCCCTACCAGTTCCAGTGGTGGGCCTGCTCGCTGGTGGACGCGCACCCGTACAAGGGCAAACGCAAGGGGGCGGACGGCGGCATAGACGGCGTCATCTACACGCGGGACGAGCTTTCCGGCGACCCCAAGCGCCTCCTGGTCTCGGTCAAGGGCGGCGCCAACGTGGACGTGAAGATGATCCGCGAGTTCGCGCACGTGGTGGACAGCAACAAGGCCATCATCGGCCTGTTCGTCACCCTCGCCCCGCCCAAAAGCACCATGCTGAAGGAGGCGGCCAGCGCCGGCTTTTACCACTGCCCGCACAACGGGAAGGACTACCCGAAAATCCAGATACTCACCATCGAGGGCCTGCTGCTCGACCATGAGCGGCCGCAGTACCTCGACCTCTCGCAGGGGACGACGACCTTCAAGCAGGCCCCGCGCGAAAAGGGGCCGAAGCAAAAGCAGGCCAAGCTCGCCTAAACGATCTCCACGCCGATGGGGCAGTGGTCGCTGCCCATTATCTCCGGGGAAATCCAGGCCGCTTTGACCCGCTCGCGCAGTTCGGTGGAGACGAAAAAGTAGTCGATGCGCCAGCCCACGTTCTTGGCCCGGGCGTTGGCGCGAAAACTCCACCACGAGTAGTGGTCCGGCCCGGGCTCAAAGAGCCGGAAGGTGTCCGCGTAGCCGTGGGCCATGAACATGTCGATCCAGGCGCGCTCAATGGGCAGAAAGCCGCTGGTCTTCTCGTTGGCCTTGGCGTTTTTCAGGTCAATCTCGGTGTGCGCGGTGTTGAAGTCGCCGCCGACGACAATGGGCTTTTCGCGCCGCAGGGTCTGCGCCTGGGACAAGAACGCGTCGTAGAAGCCCAGCTTGTAGGCCAGCCGCCCGTCGTCCTTTTGCCCGTTGGGGAAATAGATGTTGAACAGATGGAAGTCCGGGTACTCCAGGTGGATCACCCGGCCCTCGCCCCGGAAGCGCGGGTCGTCGAGCCCGAAGGAATGCGCAAGGGGCGGAACCCTGGTCAGGCAGGCCGTGCCGGAATAGCCTTTTTTGCCCTTGGACCAGTTCCAAATGCCGGCGAAGCCCGCCGGATCGCGTTCGGCCTCGGCCAGCTGGCCCGGCTCCACCTTGGTTTCCTGCAGCATGACCACGTCCGCGTCGCAGGACGAAAGCCAGTCGAGGAAGCCCTTGCCAAGGGCGGCGCGGAACCCGTTGACGTTCCAGGAAATAATGCGCATGGGCGGCCCTCCGGCAGTGTGTGGCGTTTGGTGAGGCGTTGGCGGGGCCAAGGCAAGCCCCTGAGGATTCCTTCCCGGCCCCTTCGGGCTCATCGGACACCTGGCGGCTTCTTTCCAAAACCCACGAAGCGGCCAAAGAAAAGGCCCGCCGAGGCGGGCCTGAAAGCTGCGCCCGCTACCCCGGCGACGAACGCGCGGGACGCCTGGCGGCGTGGCCTCGCGCG
>MNUQ01000061.1 GCA_001871085.1 Desulfovibrionaceae bacterium CG1_02_65_16 | reverse complement strand
CCAGAAACAGCAGCACAAGCGTAAAGCCCAGCGGCGAGGCCCCGTTATCAGGCCGGGCCGGACCCTGCGCCGGGACCTGGGGAGTCTGCCCGGCCTCGCCCTGCGCCGCATCGGGCGCGAGCAGGCGCTCCATGACCGCCACGCTCTGCGCCAGCCCCTGCCCATAGCGCCCGGCGCGGAACAGCGGCACCGTGACCTCGCGCTGAATGCGTTTGGAGACCACGTCGGTGAGCTTGTCCTCCACGCCGCGCCCCACCTCGAAGCGCACGCGGGCCTCCCGCTTGGCGACCAGGATGAGCACGCCGTTGTTCTTGTCCTTTTGCCCCACGCCCCAGGCCCGGGCCACCTTGTTCGCATAGCCCGCCGCGTCCTCGCCCTCCAGCGAGTCGATGGTGAGCACGACGATCTGGTTGCCCGTGGCCTGGGCGAAACGGCGCAGCTCCGCGCCAAGGGCGTTCTTCTCCGCCGGGGGCAGCAGGCCGGCGTTGTCCGTCACCCATTGGCCCTGGTTGGGCGGCACGGCAAGCGCCAGGGCCGCGCGGGGCGAAAACGCCAGCATAGCCAGCAGCGCCCACGCGACGAGCAGCGGCGCGGCCCAAAGGGCGCGCCACGGCAAGGGGCGCAACGCCCGGCCCCGGCGGAAGCCCTGCACCTACTTGGCCTCGCCGCCGGCGGCGGGAGCGGGAGCCGGCGCGGCGGGCGCGGCGGCGGGCGCGAAGTTCACCTTGGGCGCGGTCTTGGCGGCTTCCTCGGCCTGGAAAACCTGCCGCTCCTTCACATGGGCCATGAGCGAATTGACCAGGCTGCCGGGGAAGGTGCGCACCTTCACGTTAAGGTCGGTGACGGCGCGGTTGTAGTTATCGCGCTCGATCTTGATGCGGTTCTCCGTGCCCTCCAGCTGCGCCATGAGGTCCGAGAAATGCGCGTCGGCCTTGAGGTCCGGGTAGCGCTCGGAGACGACCATGAGCTTGCCGAGAGCGGCGGAGAGCTGGCCCTGGGCCTGGTTGAACTGCCGGAGCTTGTCCGGGTCGGAGAGGGTGCTGGCGTCGAGCTTGATCTGCGTGGCCGAGGCGCGCGCCTTGATGACGCCCTCAAGCGTCTCTTTCTCGTGGCTGGCGTAGCCCTTGACCGTTTCCACCAGGTTGGGGATCAGATCCAGGCGGCGCTGCAGCGCGCTGTTCACCTGCCCCACCATCTGCTCGCACACGGCGTCCTGGGCGATGATGGCGTTGGAGGAGCTGACCAGGGACGTGCCGCCCAAAAGGAGCAGGGCGACAATGACAATGCCGGCGATGGCAAGGGGTTTCATGCTGGACCTCGCTGCTGTGCCCGGCCGGGATCTGGATGGCCGCGCGGGTTTTCGTACACTGGGCGGAAGGTGGCCACTCGCGGCGATTCTGTCAAGGCCGACGCCAGGATGCAGAAGGCCATTCGGCGGCGGTGCGCAAATTTACGCTAACCATTTTCCGCGGCAAGAGAACTTCCGACGGGCGGCTCCCTGGAAATCAGGGTTTTCATTCGCGGCCAGGAATGGTATGAGGCTGCACCCTGTAAACAACCTTCCCGCATGGAGGACATATCTATGGTTCCGAATGATCTGAAGTACGCCAAAAGCCACGAGTGGACCAAAATCGAGGGCGACACAGCCACCATCGGCATCACCCAGTTCGCCCAGGAACAACTGGGCGACCTGACCTTCGTGGATCTGCCCAAGGTCGGCGCCGTTCTCACCGCCGGCGCGGAGATGGGCTCGGTGGAGTCCGTCAAGGCCGCCAGCGAGCTGTACGCGCCCGTGTCCGGCACGGTCGCCGAGGTCAACGCCGCCCTGGAGAACGCGCCCGAGGCCGTGAACCAGGACCCCTACGGCGCGGGCTGGATGCTCAAGGTGAAGCTTTCCGCCGTCCCCGCGGATCTGCTCGACGCGGCCGCCTACGCCGACGTGTGCGCCGCCGAAGCCCACTAAGGAGCGTACGCGATGCCTTACGTTCCCCATACCCCGGAAGACATCCGGCGGATGCTCGACGTCATCGGCGCGCCCAGCGTGGAGTCGCTGTTCGACGAGATCGGCCCCGAGATGCGCCCCAAGCGTTTTGATCTGCCCGAGGGCCAGAGCGAAATGGACGTGCTGGCCCACATGGAGGCCCTGGCGGCCAAGAACGTCTCCGGCCAGGTGAGCTTCCTCGGCGCCGGATTCTACGACCACCACATCCCGGCCGCCGTGGACGCCCTCTCCATGCGCAGCGAGTTCTACACCGCCTACACGCCCTACCAGCCCGAGGCCAGCCAGGGCACGCTGCAGGCCATCTTCGAGTATCAGACCGCGGTGACGCGCCTGACCGGCCTGCCCTACGCCAACGCCAGCCTGTACGACGGCGGCACCGCGCTTTTCGAGGCGGCCATGATGTCCGTGCGGCACACCGGCCGTCGCAAGCTCGTCGTGTGCGAGGCCGTGAGCCCAATTTACCGCGTGATGCTGAACTCCTACACCTCCAACCTGCACCTTGAGCTGGTCACCATTCCCCACAAGAACGGCGTGTGCGACCTCGCCGCGCTCACCGCCGCCCTCGACGCGGACACCGCCGCGGTCATTGTGCAGAACCCGAACTTCTTCGGCGCCGTTTCAGACTTCAGCAACCTGTTCGCCAGCGCCCGCGCGGCCGGGGTGGTCTCCATCATCTCCGTGTACCCGGTGCTCCAGTCGGTGCTGAAAACGCCCGGGGAGATGGCTGCGGACGTGGCCGTGGCCGAGGGCCAGAGCCTGGGCCTGCCCCTTTCCTTCGGCGGGCCGTACCTGGGCATTATGACCTGCAACAAGGCCCTGGTGCGGCAAATGCCCGGCCGCGTGGTGGGCCGCACCGTGGACGGGCAGGGCCGCACCGGCTACGTGCTGACCCTGCAGGCGCGCGAGCAACACATCCGCCGGCAAAAGGCCACCAGCAACATTTGCTCCAATCAGGCGCTGTGCGCCCTGCGGGCCCTGCTCTACCTGTGCCTTGTGGGCCAGGAGGGCCTGACCCGCACGGCGAACCTGTGCCTTGAGCGCGCGCACTACGCGGCCGAGCGCCTCACCGCCATTCCCGGCGTGGCGCGGCTCTCCGGCTCCGCGCCCTTCGGCAACGAGTTCGCCATCACCCTGCCGGTCAACGCCTATCAGGTCATCGACAAGCTCACCAGCCGCGGCGTGGTGCCGGGCTTCCCGCTCGGCCGCTACTACGCTGGCCTGGAGAACGCCCTGCTTGTGGCCTGCACGGAGAAGACCTCAATGGAATCCATCGGCATATTCGCCGAAATGCTGCGGGGGAGCCTCTAATGAACACCGTCTTCAAAAAATCCACCCCGGGGCGCGAGGGCGTGTGGCCGGCCAAGCCCGGCAAAGCCGCCCCCGACCTGCTGCCCGCCGGACTGCTGCGCGGCGCGTCCGCCAACCTGCCCTCGCTCTCCGAGCTCGACGTGGTGCGCCACTTCACGGGCCTGTCCCAGCTGAACTACGGAGTCGACGGCAACTTCTACCCGCTGGGCTCCTGCACCATGAAGTACAACCCCAAGTTTGCGGAAACCGTGGCCGCCCTGCCCGGCTTCACCCGGCTGCACCCGATGCTGCCCCAGCTGAAAGGCGCGGGCCGGCTGTGCCAGGGCGCTCTTGAGGTGATGTACGAGACCGAGCAGCTCTTGTGCGAAATCTGCGGCATGAAGGCCTTCACCCTGCATCCCATGGCAGGCGCGCACGGCGAATTGACCGGCGTCATGATCATCGCCGCCTATCATAAGGACAAGGGCAACAAGAAAACCAAGATCATCGTGCCCGACAGCGCCCACGGCACCAACCCGGCCAGCGCGCACATCGCCGGCTTCGACGTGGTGAACCTGCCCAGCAAAGACGGCATTGTGGACCCCGACGAGCTGGCCAAGGTGCTGGACGACGAGGTGGCGGGCATGATGATGACCTGCCCGAACACGCTCGGCCTGTTCGAAAAGAATCTGCCCAGGATTGTGGAGATGCTGCGCGGCGTGGACGCCCTGCTCTACTACGACGGCGCGAACATGAACGCCATCATGGGCAAGATGCGCGTGGGCGACGCCGGCTTCGACGTGGTGCACCTGAACCTGCACAAGACCTTCGCCACGCCCCACGGTGGCGGCGGTCCCGGCGCGGGCCCGGTGGGCGTCTCCGAACGGCTGGTGCCCTACCTGCCCATCTCCCGCGTGGAGAAGCTGGAGGACGGCCAGTTCTTCCTCAACTACGACTTCCCCAAGTCCATCGGCTACGTGGCCCCGTTCTACGGCAACTTCGGCGTGGTGCTGCGGGCCTATGCGTACATCCTGCGCCTGGGCAAGGCCGGGCTCGTCCGCGCCACGGAGGCCGCCGTGCTTTCGGCCAACTACCTGCGCAAGCGGCTGGACAAGGTGCTTGAGGTGCCGTTTGACCGCGTGTGCATGCACGAGTTCGTGGCCAGCGCCTGCAACATGAGCGAGTGCCACGTGCGCGCGCTGGACATCGCCAAGGCGCTTCTGGACAAGGGCTACCACGCCCCGACCATCTACTTCCCGCTCATCGTCAAAGAGGCGCTCATGTTCGAGCCCACCGAGACCGAGAGCCTGGACACCCTGGACCAGTTCGCCGACGACCTCATCGCCATTCTGGCGGAGGCGGAGAAAAATCCGGAGTTCGTCACCGGCGCGCCGCGCACCCTGCCCGTCACCCGGCTCGACGAGACCCGCGCCGCCCGCAACATGGAACTCACCGACGACCTCTAGCGGAAGGAACGGCATGACGACATACGATCTGCTTGTGCTGGGCAGCGGCCCCGGCGGTTACGACGCGGCCGTGGAGGCCGCCGCCTCCGGGCTCAAGACCGGGCTTGTGGAGGCCAAGGAAATCGGCGGCACCTGCCTGAACCGCGGCTGCATTCCCACCAAGCTGTGGCTGGGGGGAACCAGCGCCATTGAGGAACTGGCCGCCCAGACCAAAGTGCGCGTGGCCACGGGCGAAATCCGCGTGGACTTCGCCGCCTTGCAAGCCAGAAAGGACCGGCACATCGCCGCCACGCGCAAGGCCATGACCGCCCGCCTGGCCGCCCTCGGCGTGGATCTCCACGTCGGGCGCGGCCGGGTGGCCGGCGCCCACGAGCTGGAGGTGACCACGGCCGAGGGCAAAACGACCCTCACTTTCCGCAAGCTCATGGTCGCCACGGGCTCGCGGCCGGCGTCGTTTCCCGGGGTCGCCCCGGACGGCGCGCGCGTGCTCGACTCCACGGGCTTTTTGGCCCTGCCCAAGATGCCCGCCAGCCTGCTTGTCGTGGGCGGCGGCTTCATCGGGCTGGAAATGGCCCAGGCCGCGCACCGCCTGGGCGCAAAAATCACCATCGTGGACGCCCTGCCCCGCATCGCCGGGCCGGAGGACCCCGAGGTGGCCAAAACGCTGGAGACGGCGTTCAGGCGCCTGGGCTGGGACTTCCGCCTGGGCATCAAGGTGGCTTCCGTCACCACCCGCGACGAAAGCGCCGTGCTCACCCTTGACGCGGCCAGCGGCGGCGAGGAGCTGATGGCGGAATGCGCCCTGGTGGCCGTGGGCCGCCGGCCCAACAGCGCCGACCTGGGGCTGGAGAGCCTCGGCGTCACGCTCACCGGCCCGGGCTACATCGCCACCGACGAAAACCTGCTGGCCGCGCCGGACGTGTACGCCGTGGGCGACGTGAACGGCCGCATGCTGCTGGCCCACGCCGCCAGCCACCAGGCGCACCACGTGGTCCAGCTGCTGCTGGACAAGGCGCGCGGCCCCTACGAGTCCGGCCCCATCCCAAGCATCCTCTACGGCTCGCCCGAGGTGCTGCGCGTGGGCCTCATGGCGGAAGACGCCAAGGCCATGGGCGAGAACGTGCTCGTCAGCCGGGCGCAGCTCATCGTCAACCCCATAGCCCAGGCCCACGCGGCCACGCAGGGATTTGTGAAGTGCGTGTGGAGGCAGGGGCATGTGGCGGGCATAACCGCCGTTGGCGCGGACGTGTCGCGCATGGCCGTGTCGGCCTCGCTCATCATCCGCGCGGGCTGGACCCGCGAGGACGCGGCGGGCTTCATGTTCCCGCACCCCACGTTGGACGAATCGCTCAAAGCGGCGTTGCTCGCCGACAAGGAAGCCGCGTAGCCCAAGGACCCACAGCCATGGAGAAGGACCCTCAAATCATCTTCATTAGCCACGCTACAGCCGAAAAAAGTGTAGCCCTCGCGCTAAAAAGCTGGATAGACGAGCACTACATCGGCCATCTCAAGGCTTTCGCAAGTAGCAGCCCAGAAAGCATACCTGCTGGGAAAAAATGGTTTGAAGAGATAAAGGCAGCTCTTCAAAAAGCTACGCTTCAGATCATTCTTTGCAGTCAACATTCGATTATGAGACCCTGGATCAATTTTGAAGCCGGCTTCGCACATGCACGGGATATAGCCACCATCCCCCTCTGCTACGGGGGGATAACGACTGCTACCCTGCCCATGCCGCTTAGCTACTTTCAAGGAATAAATCTCACGGACAACAATGCTTGCAATGACCTATTTGCCGCAATCGCAGAGCATACAGGTGGCCAACCTCCTCAAGTTTCGTATACCAATTTCCATGCTAAACTATTATCTGCCGTAGCACACGTGAAAGACACTGCAACCATCAGTGACCGCGAGAACAAACACCAAGAGTTTCTTGAAGGAAAATTTCGCGCTATTCTCATATCATTGACGCAACAACAATCAATCCAACAAACGAATATCGTCATTTCAAAGGACAGAGTACTTCTTGAGTACACGATGGATAGACTCATGGACGCTGGGTTGATAAAACTTGAGGATGACGGCGAACACTACGTGCTGACTAAAGAAGGACGCGCTTTCATCTTCGAAAACAAACTGATATTAGGGCAGACATGAGCAAAAATACTTCTGAATTGAAACCTTCCAAGCCCCCCAAGCTGGCCTGCACCCCCATCGCCGCCCAGCCGGAGTTCGACATGTTCACCTACTGCGAAATCTCCGGCGAAACGCGCCTGGAGAACGACCTGCTGGAGGAGATCGAGCCGCGCTTCGACAACTGGCAGCAGCACCTCAAGGCCTATCGCCTGGCCCCCGAGAGCGCGGCGGAAAGCGACCCCGGCTACGTCATCCTCTGGCTGGACAAGCCAGTTGAGGATGAGATCGAGGGCATTTGGCAGGACTCGCCCTCGGCCGGCATGGCCTTCCACAATCTGGCCATTCACATGGTGATGAGCGCCGTGCAGAACCTGGCCCCGGAGCTGGCCGACAAGGGCTGCGCGCCCCTGCCCAAGCCCGGCAAGGATGTTCTGGCGGCCTTCAAGAAACTTGGGCTGGA
>MNUQ01000159.1 GCA_001871085.1 Desulfovibrionaceae bacterium CG1_02_65_16 | reverse complement strand
CCAATTATTATGAATAGTTATTAAAACAGTTTCCTCACATTCTCTAATAATCCGCCGGAACTTTTTTTGGGTGTGCCGCCCTGGTGCCTGGCGCTTTTGCCGCCCGTCAGGACATCTCCAATGCCCTGCACGACGCCGCCCACCGCGTCAAGGGCGCCGCGCCCTATTGCCCGCAGGTAGTCTGTGCTGAAGCTCGGGTTGTCATACGGGCCGGTTATGCGCAGCGGCACCACCACCAGACCGAGCACGCCGGAGCTGCCGCCCTGCCCTTCGCTGCTGGGCACCACGCGCAGGCGCAGGGTGTAGTCGGTCTGCTTGGTGGCGAGATCGATGACGCCGCGCCCGTCGCTTCGCAGGAACGGGGCCTTGAGGTCGAGATCGTTGATGCTGGCCACGCCGTTCATTATCGCGGCCGTGCCGTCTATGCTGCCAAACCGGGTGGACGTCTCCGCCGGGGCCGTGGTTTCACCGTGGGCAGCGCGCCCCCTTTGCGAGGTCTGCGCCACATGCAGCATGTTCACGCCTGGGAACACGCCGTCGCGCACGGAGAAGCGCACCCGCCCCGTAAGGCCGCGCTTGAGCGCGAACATGCTGTTGCCCTGCCCCACCAGCGGGGAGACCGTGTCCGCGCTGAGCACGCCGGAATACTGGCTTTCCTTGCCGCTGATGTCGCTGAAGAGCGGCTTTTCCTGCACGCCGGAAAGGCGCGTCGTCAACGTGGCCACTGGCCGGTCGCCCTGCACATCCACCCGCAGGGAGCCGTGCAGGGAGCCGTCGTACAGGCGGGCCTCCACCGGGCCAACGTCGAGCACGCCGTCCTGGGCCATCATGGGCAGTTTGAGGTAGGCGAAGCGCAGCCCGCGATATTTGAGCCGTTCCGCCGTGATCTGCCCGTCAAGCTTCATGGCGCGCAGCTTCTCCACCGGGAAGACTTCGCCCTTGTGCGCCGCGCTGTCGCCGCCCTTGGCCGCGTCGCCGCCGGCTGCGCCATTTACGTCGTCCGCGCCCTTTTTCGCCGGCAAAAAACGGTCGGCATCCAGCCC
Organism: Desulfovibrionaceae bacterium CG1_02_65_16; assembly: GCA_001871085.1. GTDB lineage: Bacteria > Desulfobacterota > Desulfovibrionia > Desulfovibrionales > Desulfovibrionaceae > Humidesulfovibrio. Next base: position 22,572 of record MNUQ01000159.1, on the reverse strand, counting down.
GGTTATTTGCACATTGAAACTGTAGGCCTTTTTCTCCAGCCCGGTGGAGCGGAAACGCCCCTCAACGCGGGCATCGTCCAGGCTGGCGGTAAAGGTGGGAATTTCCGTGTAGCCTCGGCCGTGCTTGAATTCAAGGGAGGCGGTGATGTGCTGGTAGGCCGTGGCGTCGGCGGTGTTCAACGTGGCGAGAGGCTTGCCGGTGAGCGCGGCGGAAAGCTCGCGGCCGTTGAAGTCGGGGAAGTCCAGGCGGCCCTTCACATCCGGTGCGTTGTTGATGTTGACGGCCTGAAACTGGCCGGTCCCCTTGGCCCCGTAGGCGGCCACGGTGAACCCGGAGCCGGCGGCCGTTTGCCGCTGCGTGTCCACCTTGCACTCTTGCAGACCGAAGGTGAAATCGCCCTTGCCGCCAGGAATGGCCTTGCCCTTGGCCTGCACCGCAAGGACCAGATTGGAGAGGAGGTGCCGGCCCTCGGCCGCGTTGAGCACCGCCGTTCCGGTGAGCTTCACCTGCGCGTCGTACTGGGGCTTGGCGCTTTGCAGCTGGCAGCCGGCCTCGAAGTCGAAGGGCTGACCGGGCCGGATGGCCTTCACGTCCACGTCGGTGTTCGCGGCGGCGTAATGCGTGCCCAGCTGCCGGTCCTCCCAGGTTATGGTGGCGTCGCGCAGGCGCACGCCGTCGAGCGAAAGCCCCTCCAGCCCCCAGGACTGCGGCCCGGTTTGGCCTGATTGCCCGGTGGCGTTGTCGCCCTCCGGGCCGGAGATGAAGTCCGACCAACTGTCGCGCCCGTCCTCGCGCTTCACCAAATGCAGCTCCAGACCCTGCACGTCCACGCGGCTCACCGCCACCTTGCCGGTCAGCAGCGGCAGCAGCTTCACGCTCACGCGGGCGGCGTTCAGGTGCGAAAAGGGCTTGTCGTCAAAACCCGGCGGATTGCTCAAGCGCACGGGGCCGGTCTCCACCCCCAGGCGGGGAAAGAACGTCAGCTTCACGTCGCCCTCAAAGACCAGCTCGCGGCCGGTCTTCTCCTTCATCAGGGTTGTGATTTCGCCCTTGTATTTGTTCGGGTCCACCATGACCGCGAGCAGAATCGCGCCCAGGACGAACACCCCGGCAACGGCGCCGCCGATGAGCACCAGGATGCGCATGCGCCCCTCCTTGCGGGTTGGCGGCCTACGTCAGCAGGTCGCGGATGGCTGAAAGTTCGCGCGCGACGTCGGCGAGGACCCTCGCCAACGCGTCGGCGCGGGCGGCTGCGCCCGCCTCGGCGGCAGCGTGTTGAAGCATCGGAGGCGCGGCGGTGTCTGGCGGGAGCAGACCAGGGGAGGACGGAGTCGAGACCGGGCTTGCGCCCGCGTCGGCCATCCCGGCGGCGGCAATACCAACCGCAGGACGCGCCGACGCTTGTCCAAGGCGCTTCTTCGCGCCCTCGATGGTGAGTCCCTCGTCGTACAGCAGGCGCTTGATCTCGCGCACGGTGGCGACGTTGGCCTCGGTATAGGCGCGCTGGCCGGCGGGGGTGCGCACGGGCACCAGCACGTCTTTGAATTCGCCTTCCCAAAAGCGCAGAACAAAGGGCTTTACGTCCAACAACTTGGCCGCCTGCCCGATCTTATATGTGCGTACCTTTGCGCCTGCGTCCATTCTTAAAGTCATAGCAGAGGAAATGCCCTGGGGGAAGGGGGCGGCAAACGCCCAGGGCGCGGGCCTCGCGCGGGCCAGCGCGTCACTGCCCTTCGGGCGGCTTCACGTCGTCAAAGCGCTTGCGCACCTCGGCAAGCCCGTTGCGGTAGCCTTCGGCGTCGCCGTAGGGGAAGAAATACCGGTAGCGGCTGTGCGTGGGCTTAATGGACCGCGCGTGGCGGATGGGGCACCAGTACTGCTCCGTGCGGGCCGCCACCTCCCGCAAATAGCCCATGAGGCCGTTGAAATAGCCGCAGTAGGCACAGTTTATCTTTTCTATGACGTTGAGATAGCGCAGGGATTGGCGGTCCAGGACAATGTAGTCCCCGCGCTTGACAAATGGGATGCCGTACACCGGAAAGCAAATGAGCTGATAAAGGAATATCGTGGCGTCGAGCACCATGGCGGGAATCAGCGCCGCCCACACCAGCGGGATGGTCAGCACAATCATGAAGCCGGAGTCGTAGACGTAGTTGAACCACCGGGTGACGAGCAGCTTGTGCCGGCGCTTCATCTCCGCGCTGAAACGGACCTTCTTGTCGCGGATGGTGTAGCGGAGCTTTGGTTCAATGTCGCGCAGCTCCTGCACAAGCTCCTTCTCCAGGGCCTCTATCTGGTCCAACAGTTCGTCGACCCTGCTCATCCGCGCCTCGCTTTGGTTGGGGGAGGTCAGCGCAACCGCGCCTGTCGCCAGCGTGATGGATAGCAAAGATGGCGCGCGGGGGGAAGGCGGGAGGGACCTTGCCCCTCCCCAGAGACAGAGCTGCTCTGACCTATTGATATCAAGGCACTGATTGTATATCTGATTACTGAGATGCAACACAGAGAGACAACCATCAACACCTGCTGAGGGCCAAATGGGCACAGACACTTTTGCAAAAAAACTTGAGACTTGCCGAATATTTACACCAACAGCACCTATAGATGAAAAGGCTCTTTTCGCGGGCCGGACTCATGAAGTAAGCCAAGTGATCCATGTTATATATCAGAAAGGGCAGCACGCTATCCTATTCGGCGAACGGGGAGTCGGGAAAACATCACTTGCAAATGTTCTAACCTCATTTTTAAATATGACACCAGGGACAATTCTCAGCCCAAGAGTAAATTGTGATGCTTCAGATTCTTTTGAAACAGTCTTTAGCAAGGCTTTTAGTGAAATAAATCTCATCACTCAAAAGAAGCAAGTCGGGTTTTCTGGAAAAAATAAATCAACAACTTTTACTGCATTAGATTTATTTAATGGAAATGTAAGTCCAGATTCGGTGCGTAAAGCACTTACAATACTGTCAACAAACTTTACCCCAATTCTTATCTTTGATGAGTTCGACCGCTTAAAACAGAGAGTAAAGAATATGTTTGCCGATACTATAAAGTCACTATCAGATCATGCAGTTGGGTCAACACTTCTTCTTGTTGGGGTGGCCGATAGTGTAGATGAATTGATTACGGCACACCACTCTGTTGAACGTGCGTTAATGCAAATTCGACTTCCTCGTATGAAACCAGAAGAAATAAATGAGATCATCGTCAACGGTCTCAAACGTCTAAACATGACAATATCAGATGCGGCTCTCGAAAAAATTACTCTGTTGACTCAGGGTTTACCTCACTATGCACACCTTCTCGGACTTCACTCATCACAAAATGCAATCCAACACAGCAGAGAGGAAGTATCTATACAAGACATAAGAGACGCTGTTATATTAGCTTTAAGTGGCACTCAGCAGACGATCCAGAGCGCTTGGCATAAGGCAACAATGAGCCCCAAAAAAGACAATCTCTTCTCGGACGTTCTCCTGTCGTGCGCCATGGCGGAACCAGATGAACTTGGCTATTTTGCCGCAGCTGATGTCCGAGAGCCAATGCGCACTGTTACCGGAAAAGACTACCAGATACCGAGTTTCTCACAGCACTTAAAAGAATTTACAGAAGAGAAAAGAGGCCCAATCCTTCAGAAGATTGGCACCCCGCGGCGTTACCGTTTTCGATTCATCAATCCGCTCATGCAACCATATATCATCATGAAGGGTGTTGCCGGTGGCAAGATCCCTTTTGCATAGTACCTCTCCTTACAACACAACAAAGAGAGGGGAGCCCGTTCGGACTCCCCTTCTCATTTCCCTCTGCGGGATTCTTGCTGATTGCGGTTAGATGCGCACGGGCAGTTTTTGCGGCAGGCCGGCAAGCACCTTGCCGTGCTCCTTGTCCACTTCCTTGTCCACCAGCGTACGATCCGCGTGACGGTAGGTGAGGCGGAAGGTGAGGTTGCGCTCGGGCTTGGCATCGGCCTTGTCCTCCGGCGCGTACACGGCCACCAGGACCAAGCTCTCCAGATTCTTCGGCTTCAATTCGCGGATGGCCGCCTCCACCTGCTCCGCGCGCAAATCCGCCGGGCAGATGATCGTCACGTCGCGCCGCACGGGTGGAAACTTGGGCAGGCTCACAAACGCCGGCTTGACCGCCCGCGAAAGCTCGCGCAGCAGGTCCGCGTCCAAATCCGCCAGCCAAACGTCCTTGCGGGCGTGGTAGGCGTCGGCGATTTTCGGCTGCACGCGACCGATGCGCCCAATGAGCGCCACGCCGTTTTTCCCCGCCAGCTCCACGCGCACGCAGGGCTCAAGGTACGGGTGCCCGGGGTCGAGCACGAACCCGGCCGGGCCCAGGCGCAGGTGCGTCAGCAGATTCTCCACCAGCCCCTTCACGTCCAGGTAGTCGGCCTCGCCCTGCTCCCACGGCCACTCCTGCGCATGGCGCGGGCCATGAACCAGAATGCCCAGGCGCGAGTTCTCGCACGCACCGGTGTCGCTCGCGGCGTCCTCGCGGAAGGCCTTGGCGATTTCGAACAGGCGCAGGGAGCCGTTGCCCTGGGACAGATTGTGGCGAACGTTGTTCAGCAGGCCGGGGGCAATCTCCGTGCGCAGGGTGTTCTGATCCTCGGAGAGCGGATTGGCGATGCGGATGCGCCCTTCCTCAGGCAGATTCAGCCGGTCCAGATCGTCGGCCCCAACGAAACTGTAGTTGATGGCCTCGCGCAGGCCCGCGCCCGCAGCCCAGCCCTTGAGAGCCTGCAGGAAGCCGAACACCGTGTCCGAGGTCTGCGCGGAATCAAGCGACTTGGATATCTTGGGCAACACGGCCGGGATGCGGTCCAGACCGTGCACGCGGCCGCACTCTTCAAAAAGGTCCACCTCGCGCTCCAGGTCCAGCCGGTGCGGCGGCGAGGCCACGCGCCAGCAGACGGGGTCGGAGTCATCCACGTGGCAGCCCAGGCCGGTGAGGGTGACGCGGCAGAACTCCGGCGAAAGCTCCAGGCCCAGCAAGGCGTTGCACTTGGCGATGCGGAAGATCTGCTCGCGGTCCACCCAGGGCTTGGGCTCCGCCACGGCCACGCCGGCCATGACGCGCGCGCCGGAGGTTTCGGCCATGAGCTGTGCCGCGCGCTCCAGGGCGAACACGCTGCCCACCTGGTCCACGCCGCGCTCGAAGCGGTACGAGGCCTCGCTGGGCAGGGCCAGCCTGCGGGCGGTTTTGCGGATGGTGCCGGGCCGGAAGATGGCGCACTCCAGCACAACCTCGGTGGAGGCGTCGGAAATGCTGGAGTTGGCCCCGCCCATGACGCCGGCCAGCGCCACCGGGCGCTCGGCGTCCCAGATGAGCAGGTCGCTGGCAAGCAGCTTGCGCTCCTGCCCGTCCAGGGTGGTGATGGCCATACCGCCCTTCATGTCCGGAGTGGCGGGGGCCACGCGGATGACGCCGCCCTTGAGCAGGCCGCGGTCGAAGGAGTGCAGGGGCTGGCCCAGCTCCATGAGAATGTAGTTGGTCACGTCCACGATGTTGTTGATGGGCCGCTGGCCCACGGCGAGCAGGCGGTGGCGCATCCACGCGGGCGAAGGCTTGATGCTCGCGCCTGTAAGCACGCGCGCGCGGTACACCGGGCACAGCTCGGGGTCGGCGATTTCGAGGCGCACGGCCTCGGCCGCGTGGCCGGCGCTCACGTCCTCGATCAGGTTCAATTTTGGCATGGAGAGCGGCAGGCCGAAGCCCAGCGCCGCCTCACGCGCAATGCCCAGCACGGAAAGGCAGTCCGCGCGGTTGGGCGTAATGGAGACCTCCAGGACCTCGCGCTCCAGCCCCAGCGCGTCGACGAGAAGCACGCCGGGCGTGAGGGAGTCGGGCAGGACCATGATGCCGCTGTGATCCTCGGAGAGGCCGAGTTCGCGCTCGGAGCAGATCATGCCATGGGAGGCCACACCGCGCAGCTTGCCCTTCTTGATCTGCATGCCGTCGGGCATAACGGCGCCGATGCGCGCCACGGGGACCAGCTGCCCCTTGGCCACATTGGGCGCGCCGCAGACGATCTGCAACGCCTCGCCCGCGCCCACGTCCACGGAGCAGACGTGCAGGTGATCGGAGTCCGGGTGGGCGTCGCATTCCAGCACGCGGCCCACGACGATTGCGGAGATGGACTCGAAGGGATCGAGAATGGCCTCCACCTCAAGGCCCTGCATGGTGAGCCTGTCGGCCAGGGCCTGAACGGTGCCGGTATAGGGCACGAACTCGCGGAGCCACTGCAAGCTGATGAGCATAAGCGCCTCGTGGATGTGCGGGGCGGGAAGAGCCTGCCCCGGTATGACAAAAAGCCCCGGCGCCCTGTCCTGCGCGCCTTTTGGGGGCGTGTGGACCAGGAGCCGGGGCCGCGCGGCTTACGAAAACTGTTCGAGGAAGCGCACGTCGTTTTCGAAGAACATGCGCAGGTCGCCGATGCCGTACTTGAGCATGGCAACGCGTTCGACGCCAAGGCCGAAGGCGAAGCCGGTCACGGCCTCGGGATCGTAGCCCACGGCGCGGTAGACGTTGGGGTCCACCATGCCGCAGCCCAGAATCTCCACCCAGCCGGTCTTTTTGCACACGCGGCAGGGCTCGTTGCCGATGTGCCCCGCTCCGCCGCACATGACGCACGAGATGTCCACCTCGGCGCTGGGCTCGGTGAAGGGGAAGAAGCTGGGACGGAAACGCACGTTGGTGTTCGCGCCGAAAAGCTGGCGCACAAAGGCGGTGAGCGTGCCGCGCAGATCGCCCATGCTCACGTTCCGGTCCACGAGCAGCCCCTCGATCTGATGAAACATGGGCGTGTGGGTGAGATCGGAATCGCGCCGGTACACCTTGCCCGGGGCGATGACCGCCACCGGCGGCTTGCGCGAGAGCATGGTGCGCACCTGCAGGGGCGAGGTGTGCGTGCGCAGCAGCACCCGGTCGGAAACGTACAGGGTGTCCTGCATGTCGCGCGCGGGGTGGTCCGGGGGCATGTTCAGCGCCTCGAAGTTGTGCCAGTCGTTCTCAACCTCGGGGCCGGAGACGACCTCGAAGCCGAGGCCGGTGAGCACCTCGCAGATTTCCTGCATGGCCAGGGTGATGGGGTGCAGGCTGCCGGCGGCGGGACGGCGGCCGGGCATCGAGGGGTCGAAGCCGGACAACGCGTCTTGCGTGGCGGCGGCGTCAAGCTCGGCCTGACGCGACTCCAGCAGGGAGCCAAGGGCGTTTTTGACCTCGTTGGCCTTTTTCCCGGCGGCCGGTTTGTCCTCCGGGCCCATTTGCGCCAGGGCGCCCATGGCAGCGGCAAGCTTGCCCTTGCGGCCCAGGAACTCAACGCGCAACGCCTCCAGGTCCTTCAAACTGCAAGCCTGACCCCGGCGCGCTTCGCACTCCAGGGTCAGGCCATCCAGTCCTTCAAGGAAGGACTTGAGCATCTCGTTCACGATCCTATGCCTTGACGGCCTTGGCAGCCTGCGCGATCTGGGCGAACACGGCGGGCTCGCGCACGGCGAGGTCGGCCAGCATCTTGCGGTTCACGGCGATGCCGGCCTTGGTCAGACCGCCGATGAGCCTCGAGTAGGACAGGCCATTCAGGCGCGCGCCGGCGTTGATGCGCACGATCCACAGGCGGCGGAAATCGCGCTTCTTCTGCTTGCGGTCGCGGAAGGCGAAGCACAAGGCGCGCTCCACGCGCTCGCGCGCGGTGCGGTACAGGCGATGTCCGGCGCCAAGGTAGCCCTTGGCCATTTTAAGAAACTTCTTGTGCCGACGATGGGCGGCAACGCCACGCTTGACTCTCATTTGCTTCCTCCGATTCGTTTAGGGCGCAGCCAGCGTGAGCCGGCAGGCACGACCGTTGGTTTTAAAGGGTTAGCCGTAGGGCAGCAGGCGCTTCACGGCGCGCACGCAGGTGTCGTCGATCATGGTGCTCTGACCGAGACGGCGCTTCCGCTTGGGGCTCTTCTTGGTCAAAATGTGGCGCAGGCTCTGGCGGCGGCGTTTGAACTTGCCGGCGCCATTGCTCACAAAACGCTTGGCCGCGCTGCGGTTGGTCTTCATCTTGGGCATGGGTTCCTCCTCAAAATATGCCGGAGCGGGGCGCGTGCCGCCGCCAAGGCTTCGGTTCTCTACTTCTTGACCGGGGTCAGCATCATCACCAGCGTGCGTCCCTCGGCCAGGGACGGCTGCTCCAGCTTGGCGATGTCGGCGACATCCTGCACCACCCGGTCAAGCATGGTCTGGCCGCGATCCTTGTGGACGATTTCACGTCCGCGAAAGAACACCGCCACTTTGCACCGGTCGCCGTCCTCAAGGAAGCGACGGATGTGTTTCAGCTTCGTCATGTAGTCATGTTCATCGGTCTTAGGCCGAAACTTGACTTCCTTGATTTGGATGACGGTCTGTTTCTTTTTGGCTTCCTGCTGGCGTTTCTGCTGCTCATACTTGAACTTGCCATAGTCCATGATACGGCAGACAGGCGAATCGGCGTTAGGTGAGACCTCAACGAGGTCAAGTCCCTTGTTCTGCGCAATCGCCAGAGCCTCGGAGGTCGCCATGATGCCAAGCTGCGTGCTTTCGTCATCGACGACACGCACTTGGGGAATACGAATTCGCTCGTTTCGGCGGACGCCATCATCCTTGGGATGCTGGTCCTGCCGTCTAGGAAAAGCTATAGCTCATCCCTCCGCGCTTGAAAGGTTCCTGGGCCGCATCTTTTATCAACGTGGCCGCTTCTTGAAGCGAGACAAACCCGACATCGGCGCCGCCGCGCACACGCACGTTGACGCCGTCGGCCTCGACTTCCTTGTCTCCAACGATGAACATGTAGGGGATCCGCTCAAGTTGCGCCTCGCGCACTTTGTACCCGAGCTTCTCATTACGCAGATCCGCTTCGACGCGTATGCCCTGTTCCTGCAAAAACCGCAAGGCTTTTCCGGCGTGCGCCTGCTGCGCGTCGGTCACGGTGAGGATGCGCGCCTGTACGGGAGCGAGCCACACCGGGAAAGCGCCGGAAAAATGTTCAATAAGCACGCCCATGAAGCGTTCAATGGACCCCAGAATGACGCGGTGCAGCATCACCGGACGGTGCTTATTGCCATCCTCGCCAATATAAGAAAGATCAAAACGCTCCGGCAGGGTGAAGTCGCACTGGACCGTGGCGCACTGCCAACGGCGGTCAAGGGCGTCCTTGATCTTGATGTCGATTTTGGGGCCATAGAACGCGCCGTCGCCCTCGTTGATATCATAGGGCATGTTCATGTGCTCAAGGGCGTCCTTGAGGGAGTTCGTGGCGCGCTCCCAGTCCTCGTCGCTTCCGATGCTCTTTTCCGGCCGGGTCGAAAGCTCGGCCTCGAACTCGAAGCCGAAAATGCCCATCACATCGCTGACGAACTTGATGACGCCGATGATCTCATCGCGCAGCTGGTCCGGCCGGCAAAGGATGTGCGCGTCGTCCTGGGTGAAGGAGCGCACGCGCAACAGCCCGTGCAGCACGCCGCTTTTCTCGTGGCGGTGCACCACGCCCAGCTCGAAGTAGCGCTGGGGCATGTCGCGGTAGCTGCGCAGGCGGCTTTTGAAGATGATCATGTGCGACAGGCAGTTCATGGGTTTGATGCCGTAGGCCTGCTCGTCGATCTCGGTGAAATACATGTTCTCGCGGTAGTTGGCGTAGTGCCCGCTCTTTTCCCACAGCTCGCGCCGCAGAATAAGCGGCCCCTGCACGAACTGATAGCCGCGCTTCAGGTGCTCCTTGCGCTCAAAGTCCTCCAGAATGGCGCGCGTCAGCGCCCCCTTGGGGTGCCACAGCACCATTCCGGCGCCCACCTCGTCGCTGAAGCTGAAGAGGTCCAGCGCGGTGCCCAGCTTGCGGTGGTCGCGCTTCTTGGCCTCCTCCAGACGGTCCAGATAGACTTTCAAGTCCTTGGGGGTGGCCCAGGCTGTGCCGTAAATGCGCTGGAGCTGCTGGCGCTTCTCGTCGCCGCGCCAGTACGCGCCGGCCACGCTGGTGAGCTTGAAGGCCTTGATGAGGCCGGTGCGGGGCACGTGGGGGCCGCGGCACAGGTCGGTGAAGCCGCCCTGGGTGTACAATGAGACGCCCGGCACGTTCAGGTCGTCGATGAGCTCCACCTTGTAGGGCTCGCCCTCGGCCGCGAATTTGGCCCGCGCCTCGGCGCTGGTCATCTCCGCGCGCGTGAAGGGCTTGTCCGCGCCGACGATCCTGAGCATCTCGGCCTCTATGGCCTCCAGATCCTCGGGGGTGAAGGGGCGCTCATAGTCGAAATCGTAGTAGAAGCCGTTCTCAATGGACGGGCCGATGGTGACCTTGGCCGCCGGGAACAGCTTTTTGACCGCCTCGGCCATGAGGTGGGCGGTGGAGTGTCGAATGACGGCGAGTCCCTCGGGGGAGTCGGCGAACACGGGCTCAATGGCCGCGCCCTCGGTGGCGGGGGTGGAGAGATCGAGCAGGGCATCGCCCTGACGGGCCACCACAAGGTTCTTGTACTGCTTGCCCGACAACGCCTGCTTGAAGGCGTCCGCCAGGGACGCGCCCTGTTCCACGGAGACTTGCTGACCGGCGACAGTGACCTGCACGATGAACTCCTTGCGTCTGGCCCGGATCACCCGTGACCGGACCGGCTGACGCCAAAAAGTGGAAAGGGAGGCTTTGGCCTCCCTCTCCGATGAATATGGTAGGCACGAGGAGACTTGAACTCCTGACCCCTTGCGTGTCGAGCAAGTGCTCTAACCAACTGAGCTACGCGCCTAAATTGCTCAAGGGAAGGTTCGTTTACCCAAAGCCCCAGGCCTTGTCAACCGGAATTCGCCAGGGAAATTCCGGTCAAGGTGAACATTTCTGCGGCCAAAAAAGTCCTGTTCACTCCCCGTCGCGCCCATCGCGCCCTTCACGACGGGCCAGCGCCCGTCCGGCCAGCGCTCCGGCCGTTGTGCGCGCAACATCCCCGTCCCGCAAAAGCGTCACCTCGGTCCCGTCGTCCGCCAGGGCGGCCAACGCCGCGCGCGTGGCGGCGGCGAGAGGGCCGGGCAGAAACCCCAGCGCCCGCGCGGCCAGGCCGGCGTTCCCGCGATCCTCCTCCGCCAGACCGGCGGCGAGGGTTCCCGCCTCCGCGGCCACGAGGTCGGGGAAGCTTTCCGCCAAGCGGCCCAGCGCCCAGTACACGCCCCGGCGCAGGCCGGCATGCTCCAGATAGTTGCCCTCGCCGCGGGTTTCCTGACGCACATACGACGCCAGCACGCGGTGGAACTCCTCGGCCAGGCGGCGGTGCCGGGCAAGCGTCTCGCCCAGGGCCTCGGGCACGCCCCAGCCAAGACCGCCGGACTCCTCGTTCATGCGCCACAGGCACTGCCGCAGCACCACGCGCGCGGCCTCCATGCCCTCGCCCTCCCCGCGTCCCTCGGCCATGCGCGCCACGCACCGGCCAAAGACGACGGCGGCGCGCCAGCGCACCAGCTCATCGCGGTCGAGCAGCAGGGAAAAGAGCGGGCCGGGCAGCTGCCGCGCGGGAACCTCGTCCGCCTCGGGCAGGCGCTCGCGCCAGTCGGGGCCGCCAAGCAGGCCCCGCAGCCGGTTTTTCAGGTCGCGGAATCGGGCCATGGCCGCCTTCCGCCGCGCTACTTCAGGTTCTGGGCGATCTCGTCCATGAAGGCCTGCGGGACCTCGTAGCCGGTGGTGAGGGCCTTTTTGACGCAGGCGTCGGCCTCGGCCCATTCGCCGCGCTCGGCGTGCACCAGAGCCAGATTGTTCCAGGCCGGGCCGAACATGGGCTGGAGCTCAACGGCCTTCTTGAGCAGGGGCAGGGCCTCGTCCAGCTCCCCGCGGGAAAAGAACGCGCTGCCCAGGGTGGCCATGGCCTGCACGAAGTTGGGGTCATACTTGATGGCCTTCTGCAACGCGGGGATGGCCTTTTCGGAATCGCCCTGCTGCAGCAGCACAAAGCCGATGTTGCCCCAGGGCACGGCGAAGAACGGCCGCTGCTGCGTGGCCAGGCGGTTGAAATTCAGGCAGCCTTCCATGTCGCCGCGCTCCAGGCAGAGCCCGCCCAGCTGCACATAGGCCTCCGCCATCTTGGGCGAATTGACCACGGCCTCGCGGAAGCACCGCTCCGCGTCCATGTACTCGCGCTTGGAAAGGTAGGCCACGCCCAGGTTGTAGTGGGTGTTGCCGCACTCCGGCGCCTGCCGGAGCATTTCCTTCAAATGGGCGATGTATTCGTCGACGTTGTTGAACTGCTGCTCGCTCATGTGGGGTTACTCCTGGGTGCCGCCCGCGCGTGCGGTTTTGGGTTTTATGCTGATGCCGCGCTCCTTGAGCCGGGCGTTGTACCAGTCGGCGAATTCGAGAATGGGGCGCACCTTTTCGACATTCATGACCAGCATGACCATGAATTCCGACAGGGTCTGCATATAGTCCGGGTCGGGGACGGCGGGCAGACTCTTGAAATAGCGGTTCAGCAGCTGGTGGGCGGTGAGCCCCAGGGCGTCGGTGCGGATGTCGATGGGGTCGAACGGCGCCTGGAAGGGATCCCAGTTCTCATAGCCGATGCGGTCCACAAAGCGCCGACGCCGGGGCGTCATGCGCTCGTACATGGCGCGCTTCTGCTCCTCCACCTGCTCGGGGGTGTACATCGGCTGGTGTTCCATGCCCTACCCCTTGGCCTTTTTGCCCGCCAGCTTGCCCGCCGGCTTGCCCGCCGGCTTCGTCGGGGCCTTGCCTATGGTGAAGCTCTTCGGCGAGCAGCCGGAGCAGCCTCCGGGTTTGGATTCGGGCTTGCAGCCCGCGCAGGCGGGCGCGCCCTTGCCCTTGTTCTTGCCGGCGGCCAGACGCTCGGAAAGAGGCACGGGCTTCTTGCGGACATCGGCAGCAGGCGCTGCGGGCGCGGCAGCAGGCGCTGCGTCAGCCTTGCCGTCCTTCACGCCCAGGTACTCTTCATTATATTCGGTAAGCAGCGCCATGGAGGCGGGCACAAGCACCTCGCCCAGGTCCTTGTAGCGGCTGTTCACGGCCTCGGCCAGCTCGTGGCTCAGGGCATACAGCTTGTCCTGAAGGCGGTCCAGATACACCGTGGGATAGGGCTTGCCCTTTTCGAAGCCGGACTTGCCGCAGGTGTGGGCGCTGCCGCCAATGGCCGTGGGCACGCCGTAAATGCGGCAGGTTACGGGCCGGTGCTCGTACATGGAGCAGGCGCCGGCGTCGTCGAGCAAGGGGCAGCGCACGCGCACCTTGGCCATTTCGGTCAGGATTTCCGAGGCGTTCTTGCCGTCGCGGGTGGCCTTCACCGCCTCGTGCTTCAGGCGGTAGGCCAAACGGTCAGCCTCGTCGGCGCGCTTGAGCACGTCGTTCTTGGCCTTGCCGGAAAATTCCGCGTTGAAGCGGCTGTTGAGGTACAGCGCCTCGACAAGCGTCAGGTCGAACAGGGCGTGGCAGCAGTCGGAGCAGCCCTTTTCACAGCGCACGTTCTCGGCGCATTGGGCGCGCACGGCCTCAAAGACCTGGTCGGCCTCCTTGATGATGGCCTCGTAGCGCTGAAAAAATTCGGTAAAATCAAGGGGCATGCGACACTCCTCGCCTGTTGATCCGTGGCGGCGGCATTTTGCGGAAAACCAAGGGGGCCGGAAGCGGGACGCGAAACAGGGGGCGTGGATACAAAAAAGCCGGGATCGCCCCCGGCCTAGTCCGCCCGAAGCGGACGGACATCGCGCGCATCCCCGCCGGCTGATGCGCGGCGGCGCGGCGTTCAGGGGGCGGCGCAAGCGCCGCCCCCGTCACATCAGCCTAAGCTGTAGGCGTTATTCTTCCTCGACAGTGATGGCGTCCTGCTCGCAAACTTCCACGCAGGACTCGCAGCCCAGGCACTCTTCCATGTTCACGGGAACGGCCTTGCCGTCCTGCAGTTCGTAGACTTCAACTGGGCAAACGTCCACGCACTCGCCATCGCCGATGCACTTCTCATGATCGACAGTAACCTTGTAGCCCATTGTACCCTCCAGATGTGTAGAATAAGGAATTATCGTCAGCCCCGTCCGGGTCCGCTCGTCCATCCAACAAGACTTGCGAACCGGTGGGCCAGGCGCCGTTTCCTCGGCATCGAGCCAGGCATCCGAGCGCGCAGGCTCCGGGGTTGCTGATATATCCAGCAAGCGGCCCGTGTCAAGACAAGACAGGAATTGTCGGGCTCCTGACGGCTTTTTGCGTGGTTGAGCTTCCCCCTGCCCTGCGGTATGCTTCCCACATGCGGCCGCTTGGCCGCGGGACCGCACAACGACAAGCCAGGAGCACGCATGTTCACCCGGGAAGAGCTCGCCAAATACGCCCAGACCCTCTGGTGGGGCCTCACCACCGCCCGCACCAAGCCCTACGCCAAGGGCGACGCCATTCTGCTGCGCTTTGACCAGGGCGCAACGGAGCTGGCCGAGGCCATGTACGACCTGCTCATTGAGCAGGGCATGCTCCCGGTGCCCCGGCAAAACCTCACCAGCGCCATGGAGCTCTCGTTCTACGGCAAGGGGGGCGAGACGCAGATCAAGGCCGTGCCCCCCGGCGAACGCGAGCTCATGGAGAACCTTTCGGGGCTCATCTCGCTCATCGCGCCGGCCTCGCTCACGCATCTTTCCGGCGTGGACCCGGCGAAAATCGGTCTGAGCGCGGTGGCGCGCAAGTTTCTGCGCGAGATAATGGACGAGCGCGAACAAACCGGAGCCTTCGGCTGGACCCTGTGCGCCTACCCCACGCCCGAGCAGGCCCGCTGCGCCGGCCTGACCATTGAGCAGTACGCCGGGCAGATCAAGCGCGCCTGTTTCCTCGACCACCCGGACCCGGTGGCCCAATGGCGGCGCGTCCATGCGGAGGTGACCCGCGTGAAGGAGGCGCTGGCCGGATTTGACATCGCGCGGCTGCACATTGAGAGCGAGCACTGCGACCTTTTCGTCACCCCCGGGGAAAAACGCCGCTGGCTGGGCGTCTCCGGCCATAACATTCCCAGCTTCGAGGTCTTTCTCTCGCCCGACTGGCGCGGCACCGAGGGCGTGTACTACGCCGACCAGCCCTCGTATCGCAGCGGCAACCTCGTGCGGGGCGTGCGGCTCACCTTCCGGGCCGGGCGCGTGGTCGCCGCCACGGCCGAGGAGGGCGGGGACTTTGTGAACAAACAGCTCGCCATGGACGAGGGCGCGGCCCAGCTGGGCGAATTCTCCCTCACCGACCGGCGACACTCCAAAATCGGCGCGTTCATGGCCAGCACGCTGTTCGACGAAAACTACGGCGGGGAAAACGGCAACTGCCACGTGGCCGTTGGCGCCAGCTACGCAGACACCTACGCCGGGGACCAGTCCGAACTGGACGCGGCGCGCAAGGAGCGCCTCGGCTTCAACGACTCCGCCCTGCACTGGGACCTGGTGAACACCGAGGACAAGACCGTCACCGCGCTGCTTGCCGGCGGCGGAAGCGCCGTCATCTATAAGAGCGGCGAGTTCACGCTTTAGAATTGTTTTGCACCGCCAAGCGGCGGACTTCACCATGCGCGGCCGGCATGCGCGGTGTGGAGCAGCCATGCGCTTTTCCCCGCCGCGCGCCCGGGTGAAGCCCGCGCGGACCGCGCCGCCGCCGATCCCTTCCCAATAGGGTCCGCCTCTGGACACGCGCCAGAGATTGGATTACCATTAATACTGGATGATTCCCCCCGGAGCCGCGCCCCACGCCGCCTGTTGGCGGCAGGAGTCCGTCCATGCGTTGGAGAAAACTCTGTCTCTCCCTGTTGCTGCTTTGCGGCTCAATTTCCGCCCTGCCGGCCCCGGCGGCCCTGGCGGGCACCCCTGGAGCGCGCCCTCAGCTATCGGTCATGCTGGTGCAAAGCTACCACCAGGAATACAGCTGGTGCCAGCTCGTCGCCAAGGGCGTGCGGAATGCCCTGCGTGACCTGCCCGTCCGGATTGAGGTCCAGTACCTCGACGCCAAGCGCGACCCCGACCCGGAGCGCCTGCGCGCCAAGGCCAAGGCCCTGTTCGACCGCATCGAGGCCGAAAAGCCGCAGGTGGTCATCGCCGCGGACGACGCGGCCCAATACTACCTCGTCGCCCCCTATTTGAAGGGCCGCGCCGCGCCGCAGGTCATCTTCTGCGGCGTCAACGCCCAGCCCGCCCATTACGGTTTCCCGGCCGCCAACGTCTCCGGCGTGCGCGAGCGCTGGCACTTCCGCGAGGGCTTCGCCCTGCTCAAGCGCATCAATCCCAGGTTGCACACCGTGACCTTGCTCTCCGACACCTCCGAGTCCTCCGACTTTGTTCTAAAGGGCATGCGCGAGGAGGCCAAGGCCGGCCGCTTCGCGCTCAACGTCGTGGAGGTTGAGCGCCCGCGCACCCTGCAGCAATGGCGGCTGGCCGTGCGCCGTGCGCAGGCCCGAACCGACGCCCTGGCCCTGGGCTTGTACCTCACCCTGGTGGACGAAAAAACCGGCAAGGTGGCCGAGGCCGACGAGGTGGCCGCCTGGAACATGGCGAACATCCACCGGCCCACCCTGGGCTTTGCGGACTACGCGAGCGGGCACGGCCTGCTGTGCGGCATTCTGGAGTCCGGCGAGGAGCAGGGCCAACTGGCCGGAGCCATGGCCAGGACGGTGCTGGAGCACGGCGTGGCGGCGGGCTCGCTGCCCCTGCGCATCAACCGCAAGGGCCTGGTGCTGCTGAACCTGAAGACCGCCGAACGGCTGAACCTCATCATTCCCTACAACATCATCCAGGCCGCGGAGATCGTGATCAAATGAACCGAGCGGCGAGCCCACTTCTGCAGTTCCTCCGGCGGCTCCGGCTGGACAGACACCTGGCCCCGGTGCTTACCGCCGTCATGGCCGGGGTCGTCATCTCCACCCTGGTGGCCTACTTTTACACCAAGCACACGGTGGAGAACCTGGTGCAAGGGCAAATCGTCCAGTCCATGGACTTTTTGGACCGCGAGGTCACAGGCCAGGTCCGCGAGATGATCACCCAGACCAGCCTGATGGCCCAGGAGGAGATATTCCGCCTGGCCATGGAGGACAGCTATCTTGGCCGCTCTGCGCGGGTGGCCGGCCGGCGCAAGCTGGAAGGCTACGTGCACGGCGGGGCCTTTGACAGGGCCTTTCTTCTCGACACGCAGGGACGGCTGGCGATGTCCGCCGACCCGGGGCTGCAACACGGCATGAATCTGGCCGACCGGGGCTATTTTCAAAAGGCCCTGCGCGGCGCGCCTGTTCTGGACACGCTCGCCGCCTCAAGGGTCACCGGCAAGCCCGTGCTCCTTGCGGCCAGCCCCCTGCTCGGACCGGACGGCGCGGTGACCGGCGTGGCCGTGGGCCTGCTGCACACCAGCACTTTCGCCAAAGACATGCTGAACCACCTGCGCATAGGGCAAAGCGGCGGAGCATACATTTTACGCAGCGATGGCGTGCTGCTGGCCACGCCGGAGTGGGCTCCCAAGGGATTCTTCGACCTTGGGCCGGACACCGCCGACCTCATCGCCAGCGCCTCGCGGCAGGGCGTTCACCGATACATGCGCCAGGGATCCGGCCGCATGTGCCTGACGCACAAAAACGAGACCACCGGCTGGGTGCTTGTGGTCGAGGCCGACGAAAGCGAGGTGCTGGCCCCGGCCACGCGCCTGGGCATGGTGAGCGCCACCATCTCCTTTCTCACCCTGGCCCTGGTTGGACTGGCGCTGGGCGCACTGCGCCGGACAATGACCCGCCTGCGCAGCTCCGAGGCGGACCAGCGCACCCTGACCGAGCTGAGCCCGGTGGGCATCGTCACCTTCAACTCCGATGGGCTGCCGGACTATATGAACCGGCAGGCCAGAGCCATCCTCGACCTGGGGCCGGAGGACTCCCTGCCGGCCCGGCTGGCTCTGGAGGACGACAGCGGCCAGCCGCTCGTGGGCGAGAGCTCGCCCATCGCCCGCGTGCTGGCGGAGCGCGTGTCCATTCTCGGCATGCAGACCTGGTACGCCGGTCCCCAGGGCGACCGCAAGGCCCTGTTGTTGAACGCCACCGTGCTGGGACGCGGCGAACGCGAAAGCCACGGCGTGGTGGCCACCCTGGAGGACATCACCGAACGCATCCGCGCCGTGGAGCGCCTGCACGAATCCGAGGAGCGCTTCTCCAGCCTGTTCCGGCTCTCGCCGGACAGCATCGTCCTCTCCCATCTGGACTCGGGCATCATCGTGGACGTTAACGAGACCTTCACCAAAACGCACGGGTGCTCCCGCGATTTCGCCCTCGGCAAAAGCATTCAGGAGCTGGGAATCTACACCGACGACACGCAGCGCGTGGCGTTGATGGAGCGCGTAAAACGCGATGGACACGCCTTCAACGTGGAGGTGCATGGCCAAAGCCTTTCCGGCGCGGAGCTGGATCTCTCGCTCTCCAGCCAGGTCATCGAGATTGGCGACCGGCACTACCGCATGACCGTGGCCCGCGACATCGGCGAGCGCATCCGCACCGAGCGCACCCTGCGCGAAAACCGCCGCCTGCTGGAAAGCATCCTGAACACCGTGCCCCTTTCCATTTTCTGGAAGGACACGGACTCCACGTACCTGGGCTGCAACTCCACCTATGCCCATATCGTCGGGCACGACAGCCCCAAGGACATCATCGGCAAAACCGACTTCGACCTGCCCATGACCCGGGAGGAATGCGAGGCCTACCGCGCCGACGACCTGGTGGTGATGCGCACCAAAGTGCCCAAGCTGCGCTTCGTGGAGCCGCTGACGCTGACCGACGACCGCACCATCTGGCTGGAGACAAGCAAGCTGCCGCTTCTCGACGACGAAGGACAGGCCGTGGGCATCCTCGGCATTTTTGAGAACATCACCGAGCGCATCAACGCCGAGCGCGAGCTGAGCGAGAACCGCCGCCTGCTCGAAAGCATCCTGAACACCGTGCCCATGTCCATTTTTTGGCAAAACACCAACGCCGTCTTCCTCGGCTGCAACCAGAGCTTCGCCAGGGGCATCGGCCTCAAGAACCCGCAGGAGGTCATCGGCCTGACGGAGCAGGCCCTGCCCGTGCCGGAGGAGCGCAAGGCCTCCCACCTGGCGGACAACCGGGAGGTGCTCTCGACCCTGCGGCCCAAACTCCGTTTTCTGGAGCCCATGCCCATGTCCGACGGCGAACCCGGCTGGATCGAGGTCAGCAAGCTGCCCCTGCTCGACGACGCGGGAAGGGCCACCGGCATTTTGGGCATGTTCGAGGACATCACCGAGCGCATCAATGCCGTGGAGAAGCTCAAGCAGTCCGAGGAGCGCTTCTCCAGCCTGTTCCGCCTTTCGCCGGAGCCCACCCTGCTCATCGACGTGGAGACGCAGAAGATCGCCGACGCCAACGAGGCCTTCTGCGTGCTCATCGGCCTGGGCCACGCGGACATAGTGGACCGCAACACCCTGGAGCTGGGATTCTATGCCGACCCGGCCGCGCGCGAGGTCATCTACGGCATCATCTCAAAACGCGGCAGGCTGGAGCCTTTCGAGTTCGAAGCGCGCCGGCCAGACGGCACAGCCTTTGTCTGCGAGGCCTCGGCCCAATCCTTGGTTGTGGGCAAGCGTTCTTATCTGCTGGCCATGATGCGCGACGTTTCCGAGGCCAAAAAGATCCGCGAGATGATGGTGCAGACGGAGAAAATGATCTCCGTGGGCGGCATCGCCGCGGGCATCGCCCACGAAATAAACAACCCGCTCGGCATTGTGCTGCAGGCGGCGCAGAATCTGGTGCAGCGCACCCGCCCGGATTTCAAAAAGAATATCGAGGTGGCCACCGCCCTCGGGCTCAACATGGACCTGCTGGACGCCTACATGCGCAGCCGCAAGCTCGACGTGTTCATTGAGGACATCCGCTCCGCCGCGGTGCGCGCCTCGGCCATCATCCGGCACATGCTCGACTTCAGCCGCCAAAGCGAGAGCCGCCGCAAGGTCTGCGACCTGCCCTCCATCATCGACAAGGCCGTGGCCCTGGCCGCCAGCGACTACGACCTCAAGAAGAGCTACGACTTCAAGCACATCAAAATCGAACGCGACTACGCCGACGATCTGCCCGTCATCAACTGCACCGAAACGGAGATAGAGCAGGTGGTGTTGAACCTGCTGCGCAACGCCGCCCAGGCCCTGGCCGAATCACGGCCGCCGGTGGAGGTACCGCGCATCGGCATCACGCTGGCCGCCACAACGGAGGCCGTGCGCATCATCGTTGCCGATAACGGCCCGGGCATGCCGCCCGAGGTGCAGCGCCGCGCCTTCGAGCCGTTTTTCACCACCAAGCCTCCCGGCGTGGGCACCGGGCTCGGGCTGTCCGTCTCCTATTTCATCGTCACCAAAGGCCACGGAGGCAGAATGAGCGTTTCGTCCAGCCCTGAAGCGGGAACCGTGTTCACCATAGACCTGCCGCGCGGCGCGGCCCTGGAGGCTTAGGATGACCCGGGCAAAAGCGCAGCTGCTCATCCTCGATGACGAGGAACGCATTCGCCAGCTGCTGCTGGATTTTTTTGAGGACTACGACGAATTCTCCGCGCGCGCCTGCGAATCGGCCGAGGCCGCCCTGGAAGAGCTTGCCCGCCAACCGGCGGACCTGGGCATTGTGGACATGCACCTGCCGGGCATGGATGGACAGCACTTCGCCCTGGCCGCGCACGCCTGCGGTTTGTGCCGGCGCTTTTTGCTGCACACCGGCTCCATGGACTTCGCGTTGACCCCGGAACTGCTACGCATCGGCATCACCTCGGCCGACGTCTTCCTCAAACCAGCGGACACGGCCGAACTGCTCGCCCGCGCCAGAACCCTGTTGGGCCTCCCGGGAGACGAAACGTCATGATCATCCTCATCATCGACGACGAGGCGGGGCTGCGCCGCTCGCTCACCGCGCATCTGGAAGACCTGGAGCACGTGACCATCGAGGCGGCCAACGGCCAGGAAGGACTGGAGGCGCTGCTCGCCAACCCTACGGGCATCGCGGCCGCCGTTGTCGATCTGAACATGCCCGTCATGGACGGCTACACCTTTATCCGCCATGCCGTGGCGGAGGTCCCGGAAATGCCCATCATCGTGCTCTCCGGCGTGGGCGTGGTGGAGGACGCCCTGGCCGCCATGCGCATGGGCGCCTGGGATTTCATCACCAAGCCGCTGCACAACATGGACATCCTCGACATGACCCTGGACAAGGTGCTGGAACGCGCGCGGCTCCTGCGCGAGAACCGGCAATACCAGGAAAATCTGGAGCAGCTGGTGCGCGCGCGCACGCACGAGCTGGAGGATGCCCGCCGGCAGGTGATGCACCGTTTGAGCCGCGCGGCGGAATACAAGGACAACGAGACCGGGCGCCACGTCATCCGTGTGGGGCAGATAAGCCGGCTGCTGGGGCGGGCCATGGGCATGGACGAGACCGCCTGCGAACTTTTGGGCGACTGCGCCCCCCTGCACGATGTGGGCAAGATCGGCATTCCCGACGACGTGCTGCTCAAGCCCGGCAAGCTCACCAAGGCGGAGTGGGCGGTGATGCGCCTGCACTGCGTCTACGGCTGCGAGATACTTGGCCCGCTGGACAGCAAGGACGAGGCGCGGCGCATCTGCTCCGACCCGCATCTGGTGCTCGCTCTGGAGGGCAACGAGCAAATGCGCTTGGCGCGGGTGCTGGCCCTGTGCCACCACGAGCGTTGGGACGGCAACGGCTATCCTTTCGGCCTCGTCGGGGAGAACATTCCGCTTGAGGCGCGCATCGTCTCCGTTGTGGACGTCTACGACGCCCTGTGCAGCGACCGTCCCTACAAGGAGGCGTATAGCCAGGAGGAAGCCGCGCGACTGCTGCGCGAGGGCGCGGGCAGCCAGTTCGACCCCGCCGTGGTGGAGGCCTTTTTCCAACACGAGGCGGAGATTCTGGCCATTCGCCACCGCTGGCACGACTAGCCTCCCCCCTTGTTTTAGCGCTCCCGCTCCGGCATGATTGCGCAAGCGCGGCCCGCCGCGACTCCACATGCGGAGCAGACAATGAAAAGACTCTTTCTGGCGTTGACCCTGGCGCTTTCGTTGTTGGCCGGCTGCGCAGCCGGGCAGGTTCACTATGGCATCGCCAGCCTGGACGAACTCAAACCGGGAGTCACCCGCGAGCGCGACCTCGTCCGGGTGTTCGGCATGCCCTCCTTCACCACCCCGGCCAACCGAAGCTCCACCCTGTGGACATGGCAATATCCGCCCGAGGATGAGGGCACCCACGCCGGCATCGCCCTGCTGTCCATCCTCATCGACGACGACGGCCACATGGTCAGGGTGACGAGGCTGCTCCGGCACTAGCCAAGCGCCCCCCGGGGCATGTTCGGAAAAAATGCAACAAAAAAGGGAGTCAGCGCCAGTTTGGCAGCTAACTCCCTGAATTTGCGTGGTGGGCCCGGCAGGATTTGAACCTGCGACCTACGGATTCGTAGTCCGGCGCTCTATCCACTGAGCTACGAGCCCACGCGAGGAAGGCAAAATTATGCCCTCAGGCCGGAACCGTCAAGCTTTTTTTCCGGTTCAGCCCAAAAAACATCCGTCGCGCCCTCCAAAAACTCAAAGCGCA
>MNUQ01000030.1 GCA_001871085.1 Desulfovibrionaceae bacterium CG1_02_65_16 | reverse complement strand
TTGCAAACTCGTGGTGGACCAAAAGCATCCGGCACGTTTTTCCCGTAAGGGGGGGTCGCCAGTGTCAACTTCTTCAACCAGCACCACGTCCGCATCGACATCCTTCTCCTCTGGCAGCATCAATGTCAGCGGCCTGGGCAACGGCACGGACTTCAATTCGCTCATTGATGGGCTCATTAGTGCGGATAGCTCCAACCTCAACACCATGCAGTCCTGGAAGACCACCTGGGCTACCAAGGTCAAGGGGTTTCAGTATCTGAACACCAAGCTTCTGGCGCTCAAGACGCAGCTGCAGGGCATGGATACGGTGAACGAGTTTCTCACCAAGGCCGTCAGCTCCTCCAGCTCCACCGCCGTCTCCGCCACCGCCGACGCGGACGCCGTCACCACCTCGCATTCCATTGTGGTGGGCCAGCTGGCCACCAACGACATCCTCACCACGACCACCGGCGTAAGCGCGCTCACCAGCGTGGTCGCCACGTCGAACACGAACTTGACGTTCAGCTACGCCGGCGCTTCCTACACCATCAGCAACATCAGCGCCGGCAGCACGCTCAGCAGCCTAGTCAACTACATCAACAACAACGCCGTAACCAACAGCAAGGTGCGCGCCACAACCATCTACGATGGCACGAGCTACCATCTGCAACTGTATGGCATGGACCAGGGCGCGGGAAACCAGGTTATCATCTCTAACGCCGGGTCGCTTGTCTTCAGCTCAAGCTCGTTCGAGAACACACAGGACGCGCAAAGCGCCCGCATCAAGGTTGACGGCTACCCAAGCGGCAGCGACCAATGGATTTCGCGCGACTCGAACACCATCGACGACGTGATTCCCGGCGTGACGCTCACGGTGAAGACAGCCAACTCCAATGCCGCCATACAAATTGGCATCACCACGGACACGACGGTGATTAAGGCGAACATCCGCGCCTTTGTGTCCAATGTGAACACCATCACCAAGCTTATCCAGGCGCTTACCCTGGTGAGCAACTCCTCCGGCACGGCCACGGGCTCGCTGCTCACCGGCAACTATGGCGTGCAGATCATTCAGAGCAATCTGCAGGACGTGCTTTCCGACTGTGGCCTGGGCTTCAATATGTACAACTCCACCACCAAGTCGGGCGACTATTATTCCGCGCTCTCGCAGCTGGGCATCGGCACCGACGCCGACCAGTCATCAAGCACTTACGGCCTGCTTGTGATTGATGACGACGAGTTGGATAAGGCGCTGGACACGGATCCCGAGGGCGTGGCCGAACTTTTTGCCGCAAGTTATGAGGGCGAGAGCGACTCCAAGGACTTTTCCTACGTCGGCCGCATCAACGGCACCACAAAGCCCGGCAGCTACAAGGTGGAGGTCGTCACCAGCGCCGCGGGCATTTCCAGCGCCACCATCAATGGAGTCCAGGCCGGCATCGACGGCTGGAAAATCACCGGCCTGACCGGGGACGCCAAGGGCCTTGTGCTCCAGCTGAACAACTACAACGGCAACTCCACCTTCTCCGGCACCATCGACTTGAAGCAGGGCAAGGCCGGCGAACTGGTGGACACGCTGGAGACGCTCACCAACAGCACAAGCGGTCCGCTCGCCATTTTGGAAGACAATTACGGCGAGATCATGACGGACATCGACGACAAGATCGCGCGCGAAAAGCAGCGTCTGGCGACCAAGAAGTCCCGCCTGCAGGCCCAGTACGCGCGTTTGGATGCTTTGCTGAACACCCTGACCAACAAGCAAACCCAGCTCACCAACACCATCTCGTCTCTTTCGTCGAAGAGCAGCAGCTAGGCGGGTAGGGGTAGGGGACCGAGGAACATATGCTCAACGCCGCCAAAGCCTATCTGACCACCCAGGTCTCCACGGCCTCCCAGGGGGACCTGCTTGTCATGCTGTACGACACGGCAATCAAGCACCTGCGGCAGGCCATTGAGAAAATGCGCGCGGGCGACATGGCGGGCAAGGGGATACTCATCACCAAGGCCATCACCATCATCTGCGAGTTGCAGGAATCCTTGAACAAGGAGCGCGGCGGCGAAATTTCGAAAAACCTGTTTCATCTGTATTTTTTTTGTAACACCAGATTATTGAAGGCCAACATGAAGATGAGCCCGGAGATGGTGGAGGAGGTTATCACCATTCTTTCCGGATTGCGGCAGGCCTTTGCGCAGATTTTGCCGAACCAGCAGGGCGTGGCCTCTTTGACGCAGCCCGGAGCTGGCGGCGCCGCTTCGGCGGCAGCTTCGGCCGGGCCTTCGGATGAGTCCTCCGGGAAGCCCGTGCCTGTCGCGACGGGACTGAACCACTCCGACCATTCCGAGCCGGAGTTTTGTGCCGCGTTGTATGCCCCGGCCGCTGTGCCGTCGGTCGCTGTGCCGTCGGTCGCTGTGCCGTCGGCCGCGCCTGGAGCAGCGCCAAGCCCCGCCGCCTCCTCCACTCCGGCTCCGGCGTCTGCCGCGCCTTCGCCGGAACTCGCCGCGCCGATCGCTCCGCCAGCCGTGGATGCCGAGGCTGCGGCCGCACAGGCGGTTCGCGCGCCTGGGCTGCGCCTGCGCGCCGCCAACGCTTACGCCACCACGCGCTAAGGTTCTGGCAAAGAGGCCGACAAAAAGCCCCCAAACCATTCGGCCGGGGGCTTTTCATGTGCGCGCGAGCGGCTGGGCTGGCGCTGCGGCTATACGGCGATGATGAGCGGCACCACCACGGGGTCGCGCTCCAGCACCTTGCGGAAGAACCGCCTGAGCGAGCCGCGCACGCGCTCCTTGAGGCGCTTCAGGTTGCTTACGCCCACGGTCTCCACTTCCTCCAGCACCACGCATTTGGCGTCCTCAAGCACGTGGGCGTACTGCTGCTCGAACACAAATCCCTTGGAGACGATGTCCGGCCCCAGGGTGATTTCGCCCGTGTCCTGATCGACCACCAGCAGCACCACCACCATGCCTTCTCCGGCGAGAAGCTGGCGCTCCTTGAGCACGCTCTGCCCCACATCGCCCACGCCCTTGCCGTCAACCAGAATGCGTTCGGCCGGCACGGCCTCCTCCAGGCGAATGCCCTGGGGCAGGAAGGTGAGCGGCTGGCCGTCCTCCAGCACAAGGGCGCGCTCCTGGGCCACGCCGCTCTCCACGGCGAGCCGCGCGTGCTTCACAAGGTGGCGGTACTCGCCATGCACGGGCACGAAATATTTGGGCCGCACCGTCTCCAGCATGATGCGCAGCTCCTCGCGGTGGGCGTGGCCCGAGGCGTGGATGGCCTGCACCTTTTCGTAGAGCACCTCGGCCCCCAGCTTGTACAGCCGGTTGATGACCTTGGTGATGGCCAGCACGTTGCCCGGGATGAAGCGCGAGGAAAGGAGCACGAGGTCGCCCTTTTTGATGTGCACCTGCCGGTGCTCGTCCATGGACATGCGCGAAAGCGAAGCCAGGGGCTCGCCCTGGCTGCCGGTGACGAGCAGCACGACTTCCTCGTCCTTGAGGGAGCCGATCTCCTCCACCTCGATGAGCGTGCCGCCGGGGATGCGCAGGTAGTCCAGCTCGCGCGCAAGTTCAATGTTGCGTACCAGGCTTCTGCCGGAGATGGCCACCTTGCGGCCGCAGGCGGCGGAGATGTCGAAGATTTCCTGCAGGCGCTGGATGTGGCTGGAAAAAAGCGTGACGATGATGCGGCCGCGCGCGTGGTCGAATATCTCGCGCAGGCTCGCCTTGATCTCGCGCTCGGTGAGGGCAAAGCCGTCGCGCTCCACATTGGTGGAGTCGCTCATGAGCAAAGTGACGCCGGGTTCGCTGAAGCGGCGGATGGCGTCCAGGTCGGTGGCGTGGCCGTCCAGCGGGTTGCGGTCGATCTTGAAGTCGCCCGTGTGGATGATGCGCCCGAGAGGGGTTTCTATGCCCAGCGCGTAGCCCTTGATGATGGAGTGGCACACCGGGAAGAAGTTGAAGGCGAAGGGGCCGATCTCCACGCGGTCGCCGGCCTTTACGGGGCGCAGGTCGGCCTCCATGCCGCGCTCGGCCAGTTTGCTGGCCACCAGGGCCAGGGTGAAGTCCGAGCCGTAGACCGGCACGTCCACGTTGGGCAGCAGCCAGGGCAGCGCGCCGATGTGGTCCTCGTGCCCGTGGGTGAGGATGATGGCCTTGATCTTCTCGCGTTGTTCAAGGATGTGCTCGAAGCGCGGAATCACAACATCCACGCCGAAGAGATAATCCTCGGGGAACATGAGGCCGCAGTCCACAAGCACGGTGGCGTCGCTCATGCGCAGGGCCATGCAGTTCAGTCCAATTTCGCCAAGTCCGCCCAGGGGGTGGATGGTCAGTTCGCCGGGAGCGGTCATCATGTCAGCTCCTCAAAAGTTCCTGGTAGGCCGCATTCATCATGGCGTACATGTCGTCCTTGAATCGTTCGCGGTCCTTGATTGTGTATGTGGAGGGATCCACCGGAGGCAGGGCCCGCAGGTGGATGCGCTGGTCCGGGTTGAACAGGATGGACTTTTTGGGCAGCAGCTTGCCTGTGCCCTCCATGACCAGCGGGGCCACGGGCAGGCCGCACTTGAGGGCCAGCACCATGCCGCCCACCTTGAAGTCCATGAGCTTTGAAAGATCCGGGTTGCGCGTGCCCTCGGGGAAGATGAGCGGGGAGATGCCGCCCTTGGCCGAGGCCACGGCCTCGTCCACGCTTTTCATGGCCGCGCGCCGGTTTTCGCGGTTGATGGAGATGTGCCCGGCGTTGCCCAGCGCCTTGCCGTAGATGGGAATGCGGAACAGGCTTTCCTTGGCGACGAAGCGCATGTGGTAGTTCCACAGCGTGTCGAACAGGATGGGAATGTCGAACAGACTTTGGTGGTTGCAAAAGAACACATAGTGGCCCTTGGGGTCGAGCGCGGAAAGGTCGGCCTCCACCTTGATGCCCGCCATGTGCAGCATGGCCCGGCCATAGACCTTGCCGAAGTGGTCCTTCTCGTCCAGCGTGGCTCGCTCCTGGTCGAGCATGAGCTGCCGCACGCTGTAATAGATTGTGGCCGGAACAAGGGTGAGGAAGAAACGGAGCACTCGAAGCATTAGCGGTTCCTAGGTGTTGTGTATTCGCGTTTCATACGTGATTCGGTCCGGCCGCACAAGCGTTGCGGGAGCGTCTTGCGGGCCTGGGGCGACAAAAATGGCGGCGGAGGCGGCCCCACCGCCGGTGTTGTCGTCGGTGTCGTCGTCGTCGGTGTCGTCGCCGCCGGGGGGGGCGTCTAGCTGTGGAGTTGCAAGACGTTGTTCACTCCCTGGCCGATACGGCTCATGGGCGTTTCCCTCTGTAAGGACTTGTGATTCCTAAAATAGTTGTATTCATGGAGCCAGCGAGGCAACTCGCTGGCTCTTTCGTCTGAGCTGCCGTAGCTGGCGGCGTAGGCCCACTCGCGCAGAGCAGT
>MNUQ01000112.1 GCA_001871085.1 Desulfovibrionaceae bacterium CG1_02_65_16 | reverse complement strand
GAATGGGCACAGCCCGAATGGGTTCCGCCCGAATGGGCACAGCCCGAATGGGTTCCGCCCGAATGGGCACAGCCCGAATGGGTAACGCCCGAATGGCGGGGAGACAAGGACAAAACACAGCGGCGCACCGGCATTACGCGCCACGAGACACCAGACGGCGCAATGCCGGGCGGCGAAATGCCGGACGGCGGCCCAGCGGGCTCAGCCCACGCGCTTCCGCGCGCGTCAACACCATGGCGTCCAAAGGACCAAGCACCGGCGGCAATGCGATGGGAACAGCGCACAGGAAAAGCGCGTGGGGGAGGGACCGCCTCAGCGCTCGCGGCGTTTCCCCGGCGGCGCAAAGCCAAAAGCGCGGACCTGAAGCGAATGCCCGGGCGAAGGCCCAGGCGAAGGCCCGCGAATGCCCGGGCGAAGGCCCGCGAATGCCCGCGTCGGTCAGCGCTTGAGCGCCAGAAGCAGCTCGGGAATGGAGCGCGAAATGCTGACGCAGCTGGCCTCGACCATGGCGTTGACCACGGAGTGCGAGGTGTCGCCCGATTGCCGGGAGTCCGTGCGGATGCCGTGCACCTGCTTGCCGCGCGCGTGCGCATAGCCGATCTCCCAGGCGGTGCCGTCGTCCACCTGGGTGCCGTCCAGCCAGGCCACCACGAGGGAGGCTCCGTCCAGGGCGTCGCGGCAACGCTCCATGATGCGCCGGGGGGCGGTGGGGCCCCAATCAGCAATCTGCCCGTCCTTGAACAGCTCAAACGGCCAGCACACCTCGTGCCCGTGCCCCAGGAGCTCCGCCTTGACGGCCCGCAGCCATGCCTGCTCCGCCTGGGTGAAGAGTGGTCCAGCAAGATATATCATGCGGGAAGATTAGCAAATTTCAAGGCCGTTGAAAAGTGGTCCAGCAGGGGGCGGAGCGCATTTCTCGGCACGTGGGCGCGGCTCACATCAGCTCATCCATGAACGCAAGCAGCCGGTCCTTGTCCGCCAGGGCTTCCGGCTCCACGGCCTCCACCTGGCCGCCCTCGCGCAGAACATGCATGCGCCTGGCCAGCCGCCGCGCCTGGTTCAGACTGTGGGAAACCACCACCAGCGTGTACTTTTCGGCCAGCTCCAGCAGCAAATCCTCCACCCCGCGCGCAGCCTTGTAGTCCAGCGAGGCCGTGGGCTCGTCCAGCAACAAAAACTCCGGCCGGCAGGCCAGCGCGCGCGCCAGGCACAAACGTTGCTGCTGTCCGCCGGAAAGCGCCGCGGCGGGCTGGTTTAGGCGGTCGCGCACCTCGTCCCACAGGCCGGCCTCGCGCAGGGCCTGCTCCGCGCGCCCGCTCCACTCCGCGGCGGGCAGGCGCAGGGCCAGCTCCAGGGGCATGGTCATGTTCCGGCCAATGCTCACGGGCAGGGGGTTGGGCGACTGGAACACCATGCCCACGCGGCGGCGCAGCTCCTCCGGCCGCAGACCGGGGGCGTAAACATCGCGCCACTCCCCGCCAAGGCGCAACCGCACGGAACCGCGCGTGGCGCAGCCGGGCAGGCATTCGTTCAGGCGGTTCATGGCGCGCAGAAGCGTTGTTTTGCCCGTGCCGGAGCGCCCCACCAGCACGGTTGGGCCGCCCGCCGCCACCGTCAGGCGCACGCCGCGCAACACGGCCCGTCCGTCAAAGGCCACGTGCAGATCCGTAATCTCGATGACCGGGTCGCCGTCCGTTTTCATGGTCTCGCTCACGTAAAGGACCTCCCCGACTCCCAGCGCCGGGCCATGCCCGAACGCAGCCGCCGCGCCGCGCCGAACAGCAGCGCCGTGAGGCACAAGAGCGCCAGCGCCGCGCCGAAGGCCAAGTCAAGCTCCTGCGGCGTCTGATGCTCGGCGGCCAGATAATAGATGGTGAAGGGCAGCGCCTCGAACTTGTCCGTAAGGGACGCCGGCGTGCCCGCGCCCACCACCACGCCGGTGAGCAGGATGACCGCCGTGTCCTCGGCCACGCGGCCAATGGCCAGAATGACCCCGCCAAGCACCCCCTGCCCCGCCACCGGCAGCAGCACGCGCGAAACCGTTTGCCAACGCGAAAGCCCGAGCGCGGCGCAGGCGAGCCGCAGCTCGCGCGGCAGGCCCTCCAGGCAGGAGCGCGTGGCGCTGAAGAGGTAGGGCAGCACGAGCATGGCCAGACACAGGGCCGAGAGCAGCAGGCAGGTGTTGGCCTGGGGCCAAAAACTGCGGCGCAGCAGCAAAATCAGCGCAAAGCCGAACAAGCCCATGAGGATGGACGGCACGCCGGCCAGCAGGTCCACGCAAAAGGCGGCCAGACGCCCGGCCCGGCCGGTGGCGTACTCCGCAAGATGGATGCCGCTCGCCACGCCCAGGGGCACGGCGATGCAGGCGGACAGGAACACCAGCCACAAGGTGCCCAGGCAGGCGGGCCACAGGCCGTCGAACACGGGCGCGCCGCGCAGCAGCGCGTCCAGAGGCGGCGTGTCGCCGAAGATGAGGGAAAGGCCCAGCGTGGGCGCGCCGCGCCAGACAAGATAGCCCAGCAGCACGGCCAGCGCAGCCGGAACCGCCACGGCCGAAAGCCAGGCCAGCGCCACGGCCAGGGGCTCAAGCCAGCGCCCGGCCGGCAACCGCGTCATGCCGCCGGTCGCCCCGCCGCCTTGCGCACTGCCCAGCCGACGCAGGCCCAGGTTCACGGTATAACTCACGCCAAAGAGCAACAGCCCGCAAGCGAAGAGCGAGCTGTAGGCCGCGCTCTGGCTATCCGTGGCGACCACGAGGGCGATGTGCGCGGTGAGCGTCCGCAGGGAGTCCAGCGGCGAGTGCGGCAGCTGCGCGGCGTTGCCCGAGATCATGAGCGGCAGCAGCGCGTCGCCCAAGGCGCGGCTAAAGCCGAGCACCCCGGCCGTGCGCAGCCCCCGCGCGCTCATGGGCAGGGCCAGGCGCAGCAGCTCCTGCGCTCGCGTCAGCCCCAGCGAGGCGGCCGTGAGCCGCAGCCGGGGCTCCACAAGCCGCAGCTGGCCGTCCAGCACCAGCACAATGGTCGGCAGCGCCAGCAGCGCCAGCATCAGCGCGGCGGCCAGCCAGCAATACCCGGAGCCGGACAGCGCCCGCCGTACGAAGGGGACAAGCAGAAACGCCGCCACCAGACCATACACCACCGTGGGCACGCCGGTCATCAGCCGCACCAGCGCCAGCAGCGGCCGGGCGAGCCTGCGCGGCCCCAGGCCGTGCACAAAAAGACACAGTCCCAGCCCCAGCGGCCAGGCCAGAAGCAGGGCCGAGCCCGCCAGCAAAAGCGAGCCCACGGCCATGGGCAAAATGCCAAAACTTCCGCCGGCCGGCTCCCAGCGCCAGGAAAGCACAACGGAAAGCTCCCGCCAGGAGAGCAGCGGCAGGCAGAACCAGGCCAGAAAACCCAGAATCGCCGCCACGCACAGCACGCACACGGCGGAAGCGCCGAAGAGCAGGGCCGTGACGATTCGCTCGCCACGGCCCGTGTTCGCGTCCAATCCGGCCAAAGGGGATCTCTACTTGGTGGGAATAAAGCCGTGGGCGGCGGTGATGGCCTCGCCCTGCGGCCCCTGGATGTAGCTGATGAAGCTGGCCACAAGGCCCTTGGGCTCGCCCCTGGTGTTCATGTAAAGCTTGCGGATGACCGGATACTTGCCGCTCTTGGCGTTCTCCTGGCTGGGATGCACGCCATCCAGGCTGGGAGCCTTCACGGTCTGGTCGATGTGGCCGATGGACACGTAGCCGATGCCGTCGGGATCGCCGGCGATGGCGGTCTTCATGGCGCCGTTGCTGGCCACCACGTTGGCTCCGGCGGCGAGCGCGCCCTTCTTCAGCATGATCTCCCAGAACACCTCGCGGGTGCCGCTGGCCTCGTCGCGCGTGTACAGATGAATGGCCGCGTCATGCCCGCCCAACTGCCTCCAGTTGGTGATCTTGCCGGCGAAAATGTCCTGCACCTGCTGATGGGTCAGGGCGTTCACCGCGTTTTTGGGGTGCAGCACCACGGCCACGCCGTCGATGGCGAAGGCGTAGGACTTGAGGCCGTACTTTGCGGCCTCGGCAGGGGTGAGGGCGCGGCCCGTGTTGCCGATGTCGACCAGCCCCTCGCCCACCTTCTGCACGCCCACGCCGGAGCCGCCGCCCGCAACGGTGATGCGGATGGCCGGATTCTTCTGCATGATGCGCTTGGCGGCCTCCTTCATCACCGGGATGTGCGCAGTGCCGCCGGCGATATCGATCTTGCCGGACTTGCCGGTGAAGGCGTCGAGACCTTCCGCCTGGGCGGACAGAACGCCAAGACACAGGAAAAACGCCAGCGCAAAAACCGTGGCGAGCATGTTCCGTTTCATCATCCCCTTCATCTCCTTTGCTATTCTTGACTGCCGCACAGGTGCATTCAATGCGAGACATCCGAATTCTCTATGTCAAATTCCGCAAGGGCGCAAGCGCGCGCGGCAAAAGCGCGCCCAGCGTTCGGGACATGCGCCCCCAGCAAGGCGTCGCATCCAGACGGCGTGGCGCGCCTGCCCCACGCCGAGGCCTGAAGCAAAAGAGCCGGCGAGTCGCCCCGCTGGCTCCAAACATATTCCCGCTGGCGCTACAGGATATCCCTAGCAGTTCACCTGCCGGATGGTGCTGCCCGAGCGCGAGGGGATGACGTCGATGCGCGCGTCGATGCGCTCCCTGAGCTCGGCCACATGCGAGATGATGCCGATAAGCCGGCCGGCGCTGTGCAGCTCCATGAGGGTGTTGAGCGCGAATTCCAGCGTCTCGCCGTCCAGCGAGCCGAAGCCTTCGTCGATGAAGATGCTGTTCAGGCTGCGGCCGCCCTGCTGCGCCATGACCACGTCCGACAGGCCGAGCGCCAGCGCCAGCGAGGCCAAAAAGGATTCGCCGCCGGAAAGGGTCGCCGCCGGACGCGTTTCGCCGGAGTTGGCGTCGGTCACATCAAGATCCAGACCGCCGGTGCTGCGGCCGTCGCGCGCAACGCCCGCGCGCACAAGGTGGTACCGCCCCTGGCTCATGCGCGAAAGCCGCGCCGAGGCCGCCCGGGCCACCTCCTCGAACAGCGCGGCCAGCACGTAGCGGTGCAGGGTCATGCGCAGGGGATTGTCGCCCGCGGCCAGCTCCGCCAGCCGGCCCGCCACGCGGTAGGCGTCCTCCAGCTCGCGCGTGCGCTCCGCCGTCTCGCGCAGGGCGCGCAGGGCCGCGAGCAATCCCTCGCGCTGCTTGCCCAGCTCGCCTATGTCCTGATTCAGGCGCTCCACCTCGGCGGCTGCGGCAAAAAGAACAGCGTCCGCTGCGGCCATGTCCGGCCGCTGGCGTCCGGCGCAGGCGGCTTCCGCCCGCGTGGCGCGGTCGCGCGCG
>MNUQ01000049.1:802-6117 GCA_001871085.1 Desulfovibrionaceae bacterium CG1_02_65_16 | reverse complement strand
GGCAGGCTCGCCAGCCAGAATTCGGCGGCGTCCTGCGGGGCGGCATAGGCCATCAGCGACGCGTGCGGTCCCTCCGGCCCGGCCGTGGCGAGCACGCAGTGGCGCGCGCGCTTTACAAGCGTCACAATTTTCTTCAGCATCAGGCCTCCCGGGATTCGCGTTTCGCGCCATGCTGGCGGGAACCGTCAGAGTAACGCGGCGGCGCATTCCCGGCAAGCCCAGCCGTTACTTCAAGGAGACCCGCAGTGCCCGCTGATGCCCATATGCCCTGTCCGAACAGCCCTTCCAGCCCCCTGACCGGCCTGAACGATTTAGCCCGGCTGAACGATCTGCCGGCGCTTTCGCCCTCCGCCCCCCTGGCGGACAAGCGCGCGCGGGCAGACGGGATTCTGGACGCGATTCTCGCCGCAACGGACGGCCAGTCGGGCGGCCAGATGGGCGCGGGCGCGGCCGTGGCCTTCACCGGCGGCAAGGACTCCACCATCACCCTCGCCCTCTGGCGCGGGACATTCGCCCGGGCATTCGCCCGGGCCACGCCGCAACCCACGGATTCAGCGGCCATCAGCCCCCTGGCCATCAGCCCCCTGGCCATAAGCGTGGACACCGGCCTCAAGTTCCCGCAGGTCACGGCATTCCGCGACCGCCTCTGCGCGGACTGGAACGTGCGGCTCATCGTGGCCCGGCCGGATCTCGACCTGACCGCCTACCCCGTGGCCCAAAACAAGCTCGTCTGCTGCCGCGACCTCAAAATACGCCCGCTCGGCCGCGCCCTGCGCGAAAACGACGTGGGCGCGCTGCTGACGGGACTGCGGCGCGACGAAGCTCCCTCCCGGGCGCAGCGGCCTTATGCGGAATGGCGCGAGGAAACGGCGGACATGCCCGCGCACTGGCAGGTGAACCCGATACTCGATTGGACGGAGATGGACGTGTGGGCGCATTTGACGGGCGAGGGCCTGCCCTACTGCGAGCTGTACCTCGAAGGCTACCGGTCGCTGGGGTGCATGCCCTGCACGAAGCCCGCTGGCGCGGACGAAAGCGAGCGCGCCGGCCGCGACCAGGAAAAGGAGCGCCAGCTCGACGTGCTCAAGGGGCTGGGGTACTTCTAGCTGAGTGTCCTAAGACTCATCCGAAAATTTTGTAGCACTCAACATAGCGCTTTGCAATTTCATGCGTTTTCCTATCTCTCTGAATGGATGCAAACGTCGAAATGCTAACGGTCTTTCCTGGACATTCTTGCTTGACCGGCAATTCTGAGGCTGTCGAAGAAGAGTGGAGGTCAACAGGTAATGGGTACTGCTTACTTTCTTTCATTTGTAGCCTCCAACGCGATCAGACCTTCGTAATGAGTATAACCATCAAGAAAAGCGGCCGTCCTGGGCATTGGGGATACCACCCGATTGACCAGAACCCCATTTTGGTCTTTCCTTTCACCGCATTGGCGAAACAAAGTCACGTACGATTCTGGAGCTATACCAACAAACTGCACCAGTTGCAATCGGCTGTTGTCCGGATTTACTTGACTTCCGTCAGCCAACAAATCCGCGAAAAAGGCCTTCGCCCGACTTTTTGCGTATGGTTCTATATAAACAACGCGCCGTATCCCTGCAGTCAAAATGTGCTTAACGCAATTATCACAGGGATACGTCGTCACATACAAATCGCCGCCCCGCAATCCAGCCTTACAGCCACGTGCGGCGGATAGAATCGCTTCCATTTCAGCATGTATTGCACGTGAGAATTCAATCAAATCATTAACAACAGTTGTTCGTAAAGCTTTCTCAAACTCAACTCTAGATATTTTTGATTTCAATAATCCTAACTTCTTAAGTTTTTCAAATGCGGCAACAATAAGTACGTTTTTCTCTTTGTTACTACGACATTGTTTCTCATGCTTACACAAAGCATCCCCATGGTTATAATCAGTAGATATACCTCCTCCATACGCAGGCACATCATTCCAGCCAATGGAGACCAAATCTCCGAAGCTATCAGCAATAGCAGCGCCAACTTGCCTTGATAAGCATGTTGACCTTACGCTTGCTGAGAATGCCTCAAACATCATTCTTTCATCGTGAGTTGGGCTTATTATTCTATAAGAAAAGAGCAAGTTCAAAAATTTTGCAATATCACTTTTAAGTGTACTAGCATTAGAATTCAAAAAAAGGTTTGCTCTATAGAATATATCCCGAACTTGTTGACCGTGATCCGGTCCTTCCTTTTGGTCTATTGCAGCAAGGACATCATATTCATGAAAAATTTTTTCGTTATCTAACTGCGCATCGCCAAGTTGGTGAAAATTCGCAACTTGCTGCTCATAATCGCCGCTCACGGCAACGAGAATCATCATGGGTCCATAAACAGATTTAAGAAGAGAAAACTCTGCTTTATTTTTTATAGATCTTATTACGTGGACAACTCTAAGTGGGACGGGGACTAACTTATCGGCACTAGCATCTACAAACCCCCCTCTTTCATGGCGGTACTCAAATATTTTCTGAATTACCTTTTTTGCAAGATAATCTGGTCCATTCTTTTTTCTTAGGGCATTTCCCCACTGTTGGAGCTTATTAATTCTTCTTGCCTCATCAGACAAATCACCCCCTATAGCAGAGAGATCAGTATGTAACTCCGGTTCATCAAGCCCAGATTTTTCTGCTTCATCTTTTATAATTGTGCTAATATGAATCGGATCGATTTTATAGTCATACGATGGTGAGCCTAATACTTCACTCAGCACTTGGGCAGCTTGTGCTGCTCCTCCACCAATTGGCTCCACAAATGCAAAAATTAACTCTGGCGTTTTTCTATCTCTATATGTCTTATATACCGAATCGGAGTGCATTGAATTCTTAATTTCCTGCGCAGGCAACCCCATATACTCCCCCTGTAGAATCTGGCTACAAGTGAATTCTCACTGCCCCAGTTTACCCAGCAGCTCCAGCAGCACCTTTTTGATGCCGGCCTTGTCGATGCCCGCGCGGGCGCGCAGGTTCTTGACCGCGCCGTGCTCGATGAACTGGTCCGGCACGCCCACGCGCCGCACGCGCCGGCCCTCCAGCAGGTCCGCGTCGGCGAGCAGCTCCAGCACGGCCGAGCCGAAGCCGCCGGGCAAACAGCCCTCCTCCACCGTCAAAATGCGCGAATACTTCCGCGCCAGCTCCAGCAGCTGCGCAGCGGGCAGGGGCTTCACAAAACGGGCGTTGAACACCGCCGCGTGGATGCCGAATTCGGCCTCCAGCTCCTGGGCGCACTCCAGCGCCGGGTACACGCGCGAGCCTATGGCGATGATGAGCGCGTCGTCGCCCCCGCAAAGCAGCTCGCCCTGGCCGATGGGCAGAATCTCCGGATTCTCCGCCACCTCCGCGCCATGCCCCACGCCGCGCGGGTAGCGCACGGCCACGGGCCCCGGCGTGGCGAAGGCGGTGGCGATCATCTGCGCCAGCTCGGCCTCGTCCTTGGGCGCCATCAGTGTCATGCCGGGAATGTGGCGCAAAAAGGCCATGTCGAACACGCCGTGGTGCGTGGCCCCATCCTCGCCCACCAGTCCCGCGCGGTCGAGAAACAGCTTGACCCCCAGGCCCTGCAGGCACACGTCGTGCACCACCTGGTCGTACGAGCGCTGCACAAAGGTGGAGTAGATGGCCACGGCCGGCGTAAAGCCCTGCGCGGCCAAACCGGCGGCGAACGTCACCGCGTGGGGCTCGCAAATGCCCACGTCCACAAAGCGTTCCGGGTGGCGCAGCCGGAAGCAGTCCGTGCCGGTGCCCTCGGGCATGGCGGCGGTTATGGCCACAATATGCGGGTCGGCGTCGGCGTGGCGGCACAGCTGCTCGCCAAAAACCTCGGTGTAGCTTTTGGGGCCCACGCCGGGCTTTTTCAAAATAATGCCGGTCTCGGGCTCAAAACGGCCCACGCCATGGAAATACGTCGGATTGATCTCCGCCGGGTCGTAGCCCTTGCCCTTCTTGGTCAGCACATGCACAAGAACCGGCCGGTCCATGCCCTTGGCCTGTTCGAACACGTCGATGAGCGCCGGGATGTCGTGGCCGTCCACCGGGCCCACATAGGTGAAGCGGAAGGCCTCAAACAGCATGCCGGGGGTGAAGAAGCTCTTGAGCGAGTCCTCGCTGCGCCGGGCGAACATGGCCAAATCCTTGCCGATGCGCGGAATGTTGGCCAGCCAGGCCTCAAATTCGCGCTTGAAGCGCTGCGGGGCCGGACGCGAGAGCTTGCGCGACATGAAATTGGACAGCGCGCCCACGTTCTTGGAGATGGACATTTCGTTGTCGTTGAGCACGACAATCATCTTGCGGCCCATGTCCCCGGCCTGATTCAGCCCCTCGAAGGCCAGCCCGCTGGTCATGGAGCCGTCGCCGATGACGGCGATGACCTCGTGCTTTTCACCGGCCAGGTCGCGCGCAAGGGCCATGCCGAGCGCGGCGGAGACGGACGTGGACGCGTGCCCCACGCCGAAGTGGTCGTAAGGGCTCTCGCTCATGCGCGGGAAGCCGGAGATGCCGTCGAGCTGGCGCAGGGTGTGGAAGCGGTCCGCCCGGCCAGTGAGCAGCTTGTGGGCGTAGGCCTGGTGCCCCACATCCCAGATGAGCCGGTCGGAGTCCAGGTCGAAGGTCTTGAACAGGGCGAGCGTCAGGTCCACCACGCCAAGGGACGGCGCGAGGTGCCCGCCGCCCACGGAGCACTGCTCGATGATGAGGCGGCGCAGCTCCGGGGCCAGCGCGGCCAGCTCGGCGTTGCTCATGGCGGCCACGTCCGCCGGACGGGACACGCGCGCAAGAAGCTCTTTGCCGCTGGCGATGGGAACGAGGGACTGCGGGAGAGGTTTGGGGGTCAATTCACGCGCTCCACAATGTAGCTGGCCAGAGCCCGCAGGAAGTCCGCCTCCGGGCCCGCAAGGCCGGCAAGCGCGTCCAGCGCAAGCCGGGTGCGCTCGCGCGCGAGCTCGCGGCTTTTCTCCAGGCCCAGCAGCGAGGGATACGTGGTCTTGCCCTGCCGCTCGTCGCTGCCGGCGGGTTTGCCCAGGGTCTTGGTGTCGCCCACCACGTCGAGGATGTCATCGGCGATCTGGAAGGCCGCGCCCACATGCACGCCGTATTCGCGGGCGCGCTTGACGCCGGCGAT
Organism: Desulfovibrionaceae bacterium CG1_02_65_16; assembly: GCA_001871085.1. Lineage (GTDB taxonomy): Bacteria > Desulfobacterota > Desulfovibrionia > Desulfovibrionales > Desulfovibrionaceae > Humidesulfovibrio. The sequence goes on along the minus strand of MNUQ01000049.1, from coordinate 978 downwards.
GTCGGCCCCGGCCAGCTGCGCGCCGGCGACGCACGCGGCGGTGATGAGCGCGCCGGTCTTCATGGCGTGCATGGCGCGCAATTCGGGCAGGCTTACGCCGGCGCGGGCGGTGTACTCCATATCCAACACCTGGCCGCCCACCATGCCGCCGGAGCCGGCGGCCGCGGCCACGGTGT
>MNUQ01000049.1:0-790 GCA_001871085.1 Desulfovibrionaceae bacterium CG1_02_65_16 | reverse complement strand
CCGCGCAGGAGAACATGAGGCAGAAGCTCTCGGTGAGCAGGCCGTCGCCCGCCAGAATCGCCGTGGGCTCGTCGAACTGCTTGTGGTTGCTGGGCCGGCCCCGGCGCAGGTCGTCGTCGTCCATGGCCGGCAAATCGTCGTGGATGAGCGAATAGGTGTGGATGAGCTCCAGGGCGGCGGCAAAGGGCATGACGACCGCGCCCTGGGCCCCGAAAAGCCGGGCGAAGGTGAGCGCGAGCACCGGGCGAAGGCGCTTGCCTCCGGCCAGCAGGCTGTACTCCATGCTGGCCAGCAGCCGCTCGGGAATATCGCGGCCGCGCAGGCAGCGGGTCAGATAGCCTTCCACCTCGGCGGCGCGTTTGGCCAGCTCGGCCTTGGCGTTCAGTTCGCTCATGCGGTAGCCTCCCCGTCGCCGGCATCGCCGGCATCGCGGCCGGCGGCCCCTGGCGCGTCCACGTCCGCAAACTCCTTCAGCAGACCGTCCTGGGCGAGGCGGACCTCGTTTTTGGCGGCCGTGAGCTGACGGCCCAAATCGGCGGAGAGGGTCAGCCCCTCCTTGTACAGCGCCAGCGACTGCTCAAGGGGTAGCTCGCCCCGCTCCAACGCGTCGACGACGGATTTGAGGCGCTCCAGGCGCTTCTCGAAACTCTGTTTCTCCTTGGCCATGCTCGCTCCGGCGGAATATTCCGCGCATTATGGAAGGGCACCATACAGAAAGAGGGACGCGGGGTCCACCTGCCGCCCCAAAACGGAACCACGCCCAAAACCGCGCCGCGTCACGCCTCCCGCG
>MNUQ01000126.1 GCA_001871085.1 Desulfovibrionaceae bacterium CG1_02_65_16 | reverse complement strand
CACAACGGCTGGCGGTTGCGATTCTTCCGAGGTGGCGGGCGCGGGCTCTTCGACGACGGTGGGAGCCGCGGCATCATTCGCCGCAACGGGGTCCTGCCCCGTGGCAGAGGATTCGGAGACGGACGGCGCAGCGGGCGCGGTCAGCGCAGCGGGCGCGGCGTCGACGGAGGATGCGGCGGGAGTCTCCGCAGCGGCCTCAGTGACCTCAGCGGAAGTTTCCGGCAGCGCCGTCGCATCGGGTCCGGCGGCAGGTCCGGCCGCCTCGGCGGCGGAATCAGCCGGAGCCCCGTCTGTTTCGCCAAACGGCGCGGCGGGCGCCTCCACCGTCGTATCAAAAGGCGTCAGCCCCGCGTCGCCCGCGGGTTCGGCGGCATCGCCGGCGCGCTCCACGGGAGGCTGTTCGGGGTAGTCCTCGGGCTGGGGCTCATGCCCGGCAGGCTGTTCGCCGGCGGAATCAGCGGAAGTCCCGGCCGGCTGTTCGCCGGGCGCGCCGGTCTCCCCCTCCTTCTTGCCGTAAAGCGTCTCCTCGGCCTCGGCCTTGCGCTTCTCAAAATCGGCGGCCTCGGTCTCGCGCTCAATGGTGCGCTTGAACTCGCCGCTCATCTGCTTGAACTCGCCAAGAGCCTTGCCCAGGCTCTTCATGAGATCGGGCAATTTCTTGGGGTCAACCACGATGATCGCCACAAGGGCGATGAGAAGCATCTCTCCGGTTCCGAACATAGGCCTTCCTGAAGCTGTGCGGTGCGGGGCGGGTTTGCCTTTCCCTTGGGCTTACGCCGTCTCGCCTATTCCCACTCGATGGTGCTGGGCGGCTTGCTGGAGATGTCGAACACCACGCGGTTGACGCCCTTGACCTCGTTGATGATGCGGCTGGACATGCGGGCCAGAATCTCCGGGGGCAGCCGCGACCAGTCGGCGGTCATGGCGTCGATGCTGTCCACGATGCGCAGGGCGATGACGTGTTCATAGGTGCGGTCGTCGCCCATGACGCCCACGGTCTTGAGCGGCAGCAAAACGGCGAAGCCCTGCCAGACCTTGCGGTACCAGTCGCTGGCGCGCAGCTCCTGCTGCACGATCATATCAGCCTGGCGCAGAATCTCCAGGCGTTCGTCGGTGATCTCGCCGATGACGCGGATGGCCAGTCCCGGGCCTGGGAAGGGGTGCCGCCAGATGATATTCTCGGGCATGCCGAGTTCCGCGGCGACCTTGCGCACCTCGTCCTTGAAGAGCTCGCGCAGGGGCTCCACGAGCTTCAGGTTCATGTGCTCCGGCAGGCCGCCCACGTTGTGGTGGCTCTTGATGACGGCGCTGGGGCCCTTGAAGGACACGGACTCGATGACGTCCGGGTACAGGGTGCCCTGGCCGAGGAAGCCCACGCCCTCAATGGCCTTGGCCTCGCGGTCGAAGACCTCGATGAAGGTGTAGCCGATGATCTTGCGCTTTTGCTCGGGGTCGTCCACGCCTTTGAGCTTGTCGAGGAACTCGCGGCGCGCGTCCACGCACTTCACGTTCAGGTCGAAGTGCTCCTGCAGAAAGCCGATGACCTCCTCGCGCTCGTGCATGCGCAGCAGGCCGTTGTCGACGAAAATGCAGTACAGCCGCTTGCCTATGGCGCGGTTCAGCAGCACGGCGGCCACGGTGGAGTCTATGCCGCCGGAAAGGCCGAGCACCACTTTGCCGTCGCCCACCTGTTCGGCCATGCGCTTCACGCTCGACTCCACAAAGGAGGCCATGGTCCAACCGGGTTTGAGCCCGGCGATTTTGAACAGGAAGTTTGCAATGATGCGCCCGCCCTGGTCGGTGTGGGCCACCTCCGGGTGGAACTGCACGGCGTAGATTTTGCGCGCCGCGTCGAACATGGCGGCGTTCTCCAGCTTCTCGGTGCGGCCCATGCGCACAAAGCCCGAGGGCAGCCGGCCCACATGGTCGCCGTGGCTCATCCAGACCTTCAGCCGGTCCTTGCGCTCCACGCCGTCAAAGAGCGGACAGTCGCCCAGGGTGGAGAACTCGGCCGGTCCGTATTCGCGGTCCTGGGAGCGGGTCACCTCGCCGTCCAGGGTGTGCGCAAGCACCTGCATGCCATAGCAAATGCCAAGAATTGGCAGCCCCCATTCCAAATACGCCTTGGGCAGCGGGGGCGCGCCTTCGTCGTGCACGCTGGAGGGACCGCCGGAGAACACGAGCGCGCTTGGGTTGAGGGCCTTGATCGCGGCGGGGTCGCTGGTGCAGGGGTGGATCTCCGAGTACACGCCGGCCTCGCGGATGCGCCGCGCAATAAGCTGGGTGACCTGGGACCCAAAATCGATGATGATGACCTTGTCTTGGTGCTGCATACGGCGGCCTCTCGCGGTCCGGTTAGGACTCGACGCGGTAGTTGGGGGATTCCTTGGTGATGATGACGTCGTGCACGTGGCTTTCGCGCAGGCCGGAGGCGCTGATCTCCATAAAGCGGGCCTTTTCGCCCAGCTCGGCGATGGTGGCGCAGCCCAGGTAGCCCATGCCGGAGCGCAGGCCGCCCACCAGCTGGTACAGGCTCTCGGTCACCTGCCCGCGGAAGGGCACGCGGCCTACAATGCCCTCGGGCACAAGCTTCTTGCTCTTGTCCTGGAAGTACCGGTCGGAGCTGCCGGCGTTCATGGCGTCTATGGAGCCCATGCCGCGATAGATCTTGTAGGTGCGGCCCTGGTACAGAATGGTCTCGCCGGGGCTCTCCTCCGTGCCGGCGAAAAGGCTGCCCATCATGCAGGCGTTGGCTCCGGCGGCCAGGGCCTTCACCACGTCGCCGGAAAACTTGATGCCGCCGTCGGCGATGATGCACTTGTCGGCCTCGCGGCAGGCCCTTCCCGCCTCGAAAATGGCGGTGATCTGGGGCACGCCAACGCCAGCCACGATGCGCGTGGTGCAGATGGAGCCCGGCCCGATGCCCACCTTGACCGTATCGACGCCGGATTCAAGGAGCGCCTTGGCGCCCTCGTAGGTGGCCACGTTGCCGCCGATGATCTGCGCGTCGGGAAAGGCCTCGCGCAGGGCGCGGCAGGCGTTCAAAATATTGCGCGAGTGGCCATGGGCGCTATCGAGCACGAGGAAGTCGCAGCCGGCGCGCAGCAGCGCCTCGGACCGGGCGATGCCGTCCTGGCCCACCCCCACCGCCGCGCCCACGCGCAGGCGGCCCTTGTCGTCCTTGCAGGCGTTGGGGTACTTTTTGACCTTCTCAATGTCCTTGATGGTGATGAGGCCCTTGAGCTTGTTCTCGTCATCCACCACCAGCAGCTTCTCAATGCGGTTCTGGTGCAGGTGCCGCTTGGCCTCCTCGTCGCTGATGCCCTCGGGCACGGTGATGAGGTTGCGGCTGGTCATCACCTCGGAGACGGGGGTGTTGTTGTCGGTCACAAAGCGCACGTCGCGGTTGGTGACGATGCCCACGAGCTTGTCGCCACGGACCACCGGCAGGCCTGAAATACGGAATTCGGTCATCAGCGAGAGCACCTTGGCCACGTTGTCGTCGGGGTGCACGGTCACGGGGTCGTGAATCATGCCCGACTCGCTCTTCTTGACCTTGTCGACCTCGCGCACCTGGTCGCGGATGCTCATGTTCTTGTGGATGACGCCAGCGCCGCCGGTGCGCGCCATGCTGATGGCCATGCGCGCCTCGGTGACGGTGTCCATGGCCGCGGACAACAGCGGGATGTTCAGACGGATTTCCGGCGTGAGCTGTGTGGAGACGTCCACGCTGTCGGGCAGAACTTCGGAATAATCGGGGACGAGCAGCACGTCGTCGAAGGTTAGCGCTTTGCCGATGATCTTGTCCTGCATCTTGGTCCTCCCGCCGGCCACGCGGCCCGTTTCATTTTCCATTTGCTACTCAATGCCGGGCCCGATCACAGGCCCAGGTATGCCTTCTTGACCGCGTCGTTGGCAAGCAGCTTGTCGCAGGCGTCCTCAAGGGTGATGCGCCCGTTCTCCATGACATAGCCCCGGTTCGCCACCTTGAGGGCCTGGTTGGCGTTCTGCTCCACCAGGAAAATGGTGGTGTTGCTCTCGCGGTTGATTTGCTTGATGATATCAAAAATCTGCCGAATGATGAGCGGCGCAAGGCCGAGCGACGGCTCGTCGAGGAGCAGCACCTTGGGCCGGGCCATGAGCGCGCGGGAAATGGCCAGCATCTGCTGCTCGCCGCCGGAAAGCGTGCCGCCCAGCTGGCGGCGGCGTTCCTTCAGAATGGGGAAAAGCGTGAACACCTGCTCCAGGTCGTGCGCCAGGCCGTCCTTGTCGCTGCGCAGAAACGCGCCCATGTCCAGATTCTCCTGCACGGTCAGATCGGGGAAGATGAGCCGGCCCTCGGGCACCTGGCAAATGCCCATGCGCACGATCTTGTCCGCCGAGAGCCCGCCGATGGGCTTGCCTTCAAACAGCACCTCGCCCCGGCGCGGCGGCACAACCCCGCAAATGGTCATGAGCGTGGTGCTTTTGCCCGCGCCGTTGGCGCCAATGAGGGTGATGATCTCGCCCTCGCGTATGGTGATGTTCACATCGCGCAGGGCCTGGATGTTGCCGTAGTAGGTGTCGATATTCTTCAGCTCAAGCATCGGTTTCCTCGCCCAGGTAGGCCCGGATGACCTGCGGGTCGGCGCTGATCTCCGCCGGGGTGCCGGTTGAGATGACGCGCCCATACTCCATCACGTAGATCCGGTCGGACAGGCTCATGACCATTTTCATGTCGTGCTCGATGAGCAGCACCGAGACGGCGAACTCGTGGCGGATCTGGATGACCATCTCCTTGAGCTCCAGGGTCTCCTGCGGATTCATGCCGGCGGCGGGCTCGTCGAGCAGCAGCAGAAAAGGCTCGGTGGCCAGCGCCCGGGCAATTTCCAGCCTCCGCTGCGCGCCATAGGGCAGGTTGCTCGCGTACTCGTCGGCAACCTGCTCCAAGCCGACCTTTTGGAGCAGGTGGTAGCTCGTATCCACCACGTGCTGCTCCTCGCGGCGGGTTCCTGGCCCGCGCACGATCGCCCCGAAAATGCCCTCCTTGGTGCGGCAGTGCCGGCCGATCATGACATTCTCCAGCGCCGTCATGGAGGGGAAAAGGCGGATGTTCTGAAAGGTACGGGCCATGCCCAGCTCGCACACCAGATTGGTGCGCATGCCGTTGATGCGATGGGTCTTGCCGTCGCGCGCGGTGGCCAAAATCTCCCCTTCTGTGGGGGTGTAGATGCCGGTGATGCAGTTGAAGAACGTGGTCTTGCCGGCTCCGTTGGGGCCGATGAGCGCCACAACCTCGCCCGCGCGCACCTCCAGATCAACATCGGAGAGGGCGCGCAACCCACCGAAGTTCATGCTCATATTGCGGACAGCAAGGACCGCTGCGGAGTTCATTTCGCTCATGCCTGGCCCGCCGGTTTGGTGTTCACCTTATAAATCTTGCGCCGCGCCTTGATGAGGCCCTGCGGACGGAAGACCATGACCACGATCATTGTCGCCCCGAAGAGCAGCATGCGGTACTGGGAAAAGGCGCGCATGTACTCGGGCATGAGCATGAGCAGAAACGCGCCCAGAATGACCCCCGGGATGGAGCCCATGCCGCCCAGCACCACAATGGCCAAAATCATGGCCGATTCCATGAAGGTGAAGCTGGCCGGATTGATGAAGGTGGTTTTTGCCGCGAACACAACGCCCATGAAGCCGGCGAAGGTGGCGCCCATGGCGAAGGCCAGCAGCTTGGCCTTGGTGTTGTCGATGCCCATGGCCTGGCAGGCGATCTCATCCTCGCGCAGGGCCAGCCACGCCCGGCCGATGCGCGAGTCCTTGAGCCGCGCCGTCACGAAGATGGTCAGCAGCACAAAGGCCAGCATGATGTAATAAATGTAGGTTGTGGCCTGCGAAACGCTGTAGGTGACGCCGAAGAATCCCGGCCGGGCGATGTTCGAAATGCCGCTGGGGCCGAAGGAAAAGGCGTCCCAGTTCTGCAGCACCAGACGCACTATCTCGCCGAAGCCGAGGGTCACGATGGCCAGATAGTCGCCGCGCAGACGCAGCACGGGAAAGCCGAGCAGAATGCCGAAGAATGCCCCAAGGATGCCGCCCAGCGGCAGCACCGCCCAGAAGCCGAGATGGAAGTGATAGTTCAGCAGCGCGTAGGCGTAGGCGCCCACGGCGTAGAAGGCCACATAGCCGAGGTCGAGCAGGCCGGCCAAGCCCACCGTGATGTTCAGCCCCAGGCCCAGCACCACGTAAATCAGCGCGCTGATGAGGATGTTGGTCTGATACATGCTGAACAAAAAGGGAAAGGCCACGGCGAAGAGCAGGCCAAAGGCCATCAGCGGCCGGGCCACGCGCGGATTGTTCAGCCAGATGGAAAACCGCGAGGGGGCGGCCTCGGTGTTCAGGTTGCCGTCGTTGGCGCCGCCGCGGTCCCGGCGATCCATGAGGAAATACCACACCAGCGCCAAAACGAAGCTGCCCACAAGCATCCACAGCAGATGCATCCAGCGCCACGTGATGGTCTTCTCCACCGTGTCCACGCGGATGACCATGAGCGGCATGGTCAGAAAGGACAGCCACAGCGCCGCCACCACGGATTGTTTGAAATTTTTTGCAAGCTGTTGCGAAGCCATGGCTACACCTTTTGCGCCCGCTGCTTGCCAAGCAGGCCGGCGGGCCGAAAGATCAGAATCAGCACGAGCAGCAAAAACGCGAACACGTCCTCGTAATCGCTGGAGACGTAGCCGGTGGCGAAGCTCTCGGTCCAGCCGAGCACAAGCCCGCCGAGCATGGCGCCCGGAATGCTGCCGATGCCGCCAAGCACCGCGGCGGTGAACGCCTTGAGGCCGGCGATGAAGCCTATGTAGAAGTTGATCTGCCCCATGTGCGAGGCGATGAGCACGCCGCCCACAGCGGCCAGCGAGGAGCCGATGATGAACGTGGCGGAAATGACCTGGTCGACGTTGACGCCGACGAGCATGGCCATTTTACGGTTTTGGGCGGTGGCGCGCATGGCCTTGCCCATGCGGGTGAACTTGATGAAGAAATTCAGGGCCGCCATGACCACAATGGAGGTCACGATGATGAGCAGGTCCGAAGTGCCCAAAAAAGAGTTGTACTTCTGCATGAACGCAAGATCGGGGATGAGGCGCGGAAAGGGCAGAAAGTCCGGGGTCTGGGCGAGCATGACGTAGTTCTGCAGAAAGATCGACATGCCGATGGCGGAGATGAGCGGCGCCAGCCGGGGCGCGTTGCGCAGGGGCTTGTAGGCGATTTTCTCAACCGTGTAGCCGTAGGCCCCGGAATAGACCATGGCGACCACCACGGCTATGGCCAGAATGGCCAAGGCCGGCCAGCCAAGCGCGGTGAGCAGCCCGGCCACGATGAGGCCCGTGAATGCGCCGATCATGTAGATCTCGCCATGGGCGAAGTTGATGAGCTCGATGATGCCATAGACCATGGTGTAGCCCAGGGCGATGAGGGCGTACACGCTGCCTTTGGAGAGGCCGCTGAAAAAAAGTTGCAGAAAATATTCCATGCGTTCGTCCCGCCGGTCGGCCTTGCGCCTTCCCGCCTGTCTCTTTACAAAACCAGGGGACGGGCGCTCTCACGCCCCCGCCCCCTGGCACAATGCTCTCCTGCCCGGATTCCGGGCGGCGGAGACTACTTCACCAGTTCGTACTTGCCGTTCTTCACCTGGTACACGGAGAAGCTCACGCCCTCGGCGTCGCCCTTGCTGTCGAACTTGATCTTGCCGACCGGGGTCTCCACATACTCGGAGCGCAGAGCCGCGGCGACCTTGTCGTAGTCGGTGCTGCCGGCCTTGGCAACGGCGTTCATCAGCGCCTGGGAGGCGGCGTAAGCCTGCGGGAAGAACGCGCCGGGATCGCTGCCGAAGTCCTTCTTGTGGTCTTCAATGGCCTTCTTGTAGATGGCGTTGTCGGCCAGAATCTGCGGGCCGGTGGCGTACACGCCTTCGGCATCGGCGCCGGCGGTCTTGATGAAGGTGTCGACCTTCACGCCGTCATCGGACACGAAGGGAATCTTGAGGCCCTTCTGGTGCATCTGGATGATGATCTTGCTGGCCTCGGGATGATAGCCGCCGAAAATCACGCAGTCCGCTCCGGAATTCTTGATCTTCTGCACAACGGCGGAGTAGTCCACGCCGCCGGGGGTGATGCCCTCGAACAGCACGACCTTGGCCTGCTTGCCTTCCTCAAGCGCCGTCTTGGCGCTCTCAGCGATGCCCTTGCCGTAGTCGCCCTTGTCGTGGATGATGGCGACCTTCTTGACATGCAGGGTGTTCTCCGCGAACTCGGCGCCGGCCTTGCCCTGGACGAGGTCATAGGAAATGGTGCGGAAGAAATTGGGATAGTCGCCGCTCTGCGTCAGCTCGGTGCTGGTGGCGGAGGGGGAGATCACGATGACCTTGGCGTCCTTGTAGATGGGCAGGGCGGCCTTGGTGGCGCCGGAGCAGATGTGGCCGATGACCAGGTTGACCTTCTCGCTCACGAGCTTGGTGGCCGCGTTGGTGGCCAGCTCGGGCTTGCACTGGTCGTCCATGGGCAGAATCTCGACCTTCTTGCCGTTGATGCCGCCCTTGGCGTTCACCTCTTTGGCCACAAGCTTGGCGGCGTTCAGGGTGGGCAGACCGTAGGAGGCCAGGTCGCCCGACTGGGCTCCGGCGACGCCGATGACGATTTTGTCGGAGGAGGCGGTGGCGTTGGCCGCATCGGTCTTCTGCTCATCCTTCTTGCCGCAGCCAACCATGAGCAGGCCGGCCATGGCCACACCCGCAACGGACAGAATCCATCTTGCTTTCATTTCCCAACTCCTCGCAAAAAAGTTCAGCAGCCAAGAAACCCCAGATATGCCAAAGGACGGCGGAACCTCCGGCCCCGTCGTCTGTTTCACCTTGAAGGCGGCCACTTTAGTGGAATATCCATCTTTGTCAATACGCCCTCAGTTCGGCAAATTTCCGCACTACTTCGCCGGGGCGCCCGCCAATTCCTCCTGGGCTCCTTTCAGCACATCCTGGTCCTGGGGGTTCAGCTGCACCACGCGGCGGAAATGCCTGTCGCCCTCGGCGGGCTTGCTCAGGTAGTGCTTCAGCAATATGCCCATATTGTAATGTCCCAGCACGTCGTCCGGGTTCATCTTGAGCACGGTGTCGAAGGACTTCTTGGCGAGGTCATACTCCTTTCGCTCAAAACGCACCATCCCCATGGCCCTATGCGTCTCAACATTGTCCGGAGCAACCTGTTCCGCCTTGGTCACCAGCGCAAGCGCCTTGTCCCAGGCCTGCATCATCATGAAGGTGTTGGCCAGCTCCAGCAGCACCTGCGGATCGTTGGGGCTTTTCTCCATCTTGGCCATAAGCGCGCGCAGCTGGGTCATGTCGATGCCGCCCATGGCCCCCATGCCGCCCATGCCCTCGGGCCGCTCCTGCTGCACATGCACGACCAAGCCCTGCGCCTTCATGCGGTACAGGAAGGAACCCGCGAACATGACCAGCACCGCGCCCACAAGCGCCATCAGGATGATTTTCTGCGCGCCGCCGGGGGCCGCCGTCTTCGTCTCAGTCACGCATGTTCTCCAGTTGTTGCAGTCGCATTTTGATGGCCCGGCCGCGCAGGACGAGGGACGCCGCGTAGGCCGCCAGAAAAATCCACACCGCGGCGTTGGCCGCCAGCACATACCCGTTCATTTCCGCCTCCAGTTCCTAGCGCGAGAGCATGAGCGCCCGGGCGCGCTCCTCCGCGCGGCCGATGCGGTACCGCGCCAGCAGCATGGTCAGCCACAGGCAGCCGAAGGCCGCCAGATTCACCAGCACGGTGTGCCACATCTCCGGCTCCAAACCGCCGCCCTGGCTGGCCAGCACGGCCGGGTGCACGCTGCGCCAAATGCGCGCGGAGTAGAACACCAGCGGCACATCAAGAAACGCCACCACGCCGAGCACCGCGCTCACCATGGCCCGCCGCTCGCCGCCCAGGCCCCCGCCGGAGGCCCCGCGCAGCACCAAGTACCCCGCGTACACAAACCACATGATGAGCGTGGTGGTGAGCCGGGGGTCCCAGGTCCACCACACGTTCCAGGCCGCGCGGCCCCAGATGGACCCGGAGACGAGCGCGAGCCCGCTCATGAGCACGCCTATCTCCGCCGCCGCGCCGGCCAGAATGTCCGAGGCGGCGTCGCGCTTGAACAAATGCCGCAGGCTGGCGCAAAACACCACGAAGAAGCTGATGAAGCTCCACCAGGCCAGCGGCATGTGGATGTAGAAGATCTTCTGCACCACGCCCATGGTTTCCTCAAGGGGCGCGTAGCTCCAGATGAACCACTGCCCCACGGCCAGGGCGATGACGGAAAGTGCGGCCAAAATGCGGATCGGCATGGGCGGTACTCCAAACGGCTTGCTCGCCGCTATTCCTCGCCAGTGTACAAAAAGGGAAACAGAAACGCCCCGGCGGCGGTGAACACCGCGTCGAAGGCCACGATGACTCCGGACCAGAGCTGCTGGTCCATGGCGGGCTCGCCCGAGAAGCACCCCGCGAAGATGCGGATGCCGCCCAGCAGCACCGGAAGCAGCAGCGGAAACAGGATGACCGAGAACAGCGACTCCCGCGCGCCCTGCCCCTGGGACAGCGCGCCCAGCAGCGCGCCCAGGGCGGCCAGCCCCCAGTCCACGCCGGCCAGCGTCAAAAGCAGCGTGCCCCAGTCGCCCTTGATGTCCTGCCCGAGGAACACGGCCGAGGCCGGCAGGAACACCGCCTGCGAGACGATGAGCAGCGCAAAGCCCGCCAGCCCCTTGCCCAGCCACACGGCGTGCTCCGGCACGGGCGAGGAGAGAAGCCCCATCCGGCAGCCTTGCGCTTCCTCGATGCTGAACAGGTCATTGAACACCAGCACCAGCCCGAAGGCCGAGGCCAGCCAGAAGATGGCCGCCGCCGCTTGCGGCGAAACCAGCTCCGTTGTGGAGCGCGAGAGCGAAAAGAGAAAGATGAGCAACAGCCCCAGCAGCACCGCCTGCACCAGCCCTTGCCCGCCCCCGGCGGAAAGCCGCAGGTCCTTGGCGGCGATGAACCCCGCGCGCCTCAGCATGCCAGCGCCTCCGCGTCGAAGCCCGCCGCCGGGCCGTAATAGGCGGCGCGCGTGTCCTTCAGGTGCAGCACGCGTTCGGCAAGCGGCAAATCCGCAGCCAGATGGTGGCTCACCCAGACCACGGCCGCGCCGGCCGCCTTGAGCGCCGTGATTTCCCGGCGCAACAGCTCCTGGGAGGCGGGGTCCAGCCCGGTGCCCGGCTCGTCCAAAAACACCAGCCGGGGGCCGATGAGGAACACACGGGCCAGATTGAGGCGCTGGGCCATCCCGCGCGAGAAGGTCCCGGCGGGTTCGTCACCCGCGCGCAGGAGCCCCACGCGGTCCAGCACGGCGTCAATGTCCGCGCGCCGGGTGTCGAGCCCGTACATGCGGCCCCAAAACAGCAGGTTGGCCCGCGCGGAAAGGCGCGGATACAGGAACGTGGCGTGGCCAAGATAGGCGCAGGCCTCCGGCTCCACAAAGAGCTCCACGGTCCCGGCGGATGGGCGCGAAAGCCCGGCCATCATCTTGAGCAGGGTGGTTTTGCCCGCGCCGTTGCCGCCCACAACAAGCAGGGCCTCGCCCGCGCGCGCCTCCACGGTCACGTCGCGCAGCACCAGACGCGAGCCGAAAAACTTGCCCACGCCGCGCGCGGCCAGCCGCACGCCGGAGACCGGCCCCCCAGGCCCGGGGGCAATCCCGGGCGTCCGCGCCCCGGGCGCTTTGCCGGCCCCGTCCACGCGCCTACTCCTCCCGGCCCCGCCGGTAGCGCAGAATCAGCAGCGGCGCCAGGCAGAAGATGATGCCGCCGATCCAGATCCAATTGACCAGCGGGTTGACGTTGACTTTGACGGCCACGCCGCCGTTGTCGGTCTGCCCAAGGAGCACGGTGAAGATCTCGTTGCCCAGGCTCGGCAGCACCTCAACCTCGGCGAAGGCCTGCTCATAGCCGCGGTACATGCGCCGCTCCGGCGAAATGACCCCGAGCACGCGGCCGTCCTTCTTGATCTCAAGGGTGGCGATGAGCCGGGCCATGTCCGGGCCGCTTTTCTCGTGCACATCCTTCACGGTGACGGAATAGCCGCCCACGTCGAAGCTTTCGCCCACGGCCGCCTCTTTCTCCACCGAGAACTGGTACGGGCCGGAGAAGGCCACGCCCAGCGTCATGAGGCCAAGGCCCAGGTGGATGACGTACGCGCCGATGGTTTTGCGGGTGCGCGCCTCGGGCAGCAGGCCCATGGCCAGCAGCGCCGTGGTCATGCACGAGACCGCGCCGGCCGCGCCCACAAGGGCAACGGGCAGGCGGTAGCCCAGGGCGAAGAACACGCCTGCGGCGATGAGAAAGGCCGCGCCCGCGGCGATGAGCCCGCGCTTGTCGCGCACGCCCTCTTTCCAGCCCAGCCAGGGGCAGGCGGAGAACAGCAGCACAAGCAAAGCGAACAGCGGCAGGCACACGCGGTTGTAGAAGCGCGCGTCGAGCCCCACGGATTTGACGCTCCACAGCTTGCTGATGACCGGCCACATGGTGCCCAGACCCACGATGAGACCAAGGGCCATAAGCGTCCAGGCCACGATGAGCAGCAGCCCCTCGCGGCTCATAATATCGCCCAGGCGGCGCTGCTCGCCGGTTTTGGCCGCCAGCGCGGCCACCAGCGACACGGCGGAGAAGAACAGCAGGAACACCAGCAGCGGAAGGGCCACGCCGCCCTCGCCAAAGGCGTGCAGGCTCTCCACAACGCCGCTGCGCACCAGATAGGTGCCGAACACGCAGGTGATGAAGGTGAAGGCCATGATGAGGATATTGGTTCTGGCCAGGGCGTTTCTGCGGCGGCCCACAATGGCCGTGTGCAAAAAGGCCGTGCCCGTGCACCAGGGAATCAGCGAGGCGTTCTCAACGGGGTCCCAGGCCCAGTAGCCGCCCCAGCCCAGCTCCATGTACGACCACCACGCGCCCAGGATGATGCCGGCCGAGAGCATGGTCCAGGCGACCACGCTCCAGTTGCGGGTGGCGTCCATCCACTTGCGCGTTTCCCCGGAAAGCGCTCCGGCCAGGGCCGCGCAGCCGGGGATGGCGTACATGGCGTAGCCCAGCAAAAGCAGCGGCGGGTGAAAAATCATGCCCGGGTTGCGCAGCAGCGGGTTCATGCCTTTGCCGTTGGGCGGCGCGGGCACGGCGATCAAGAAGGGATTGACCCAGCAGGTGAGCATGAGCAGGAAAAAGCCGTTGACCACGAAAAAGCACACCCAGAAATAGGCCCGCGTGCGCTCCGAGAGCGACTTGTACCCCGGCGTGAACATGAAGATGGTGGCGCACAAAATCATGGCCAGCTCCCAGAACAGCAGCGAGCCCTCGCTGCCGGCCCAGAAGGCGGTGATGACGTAGGCCAGCTCCAGCCCGTTGTCCACGTGGGACAGCACGGACATGAAGCCGTAATTGCGCGTGACCAGCGCCCAGAGCATGATGCCAGAGGCGAAGAGCACAAGCAGGGTGGCGGCCAGCTGCCCGCGCTCGGAGAAGCCGAGGCGCTCCTGTTTGCCGGCCAGAATGGCGCCGCCCGTCCAGCCCCCAAGGAACAGGGTGGCGATGAGCGCGAAAAGCATGGAAATATAGGCGGTCATTTGCATAACGGTCAGGACTCCTGGGTGCGGCGGACGCGTCGCATGGCAAGCGGGCAAGCAAGCCCGCCGCCGCGCTTCGGGTCTAGCCCCGGTTCTGCTTCTGGTACTTGGAAGGGCACTTGGTGATGAGCGTGCTGGCCGTGAAGGTCTTGCCCGTGGCGTCCAGCCCGCCTTCGACGATGACCTCCGCGCCGGCCTTGAAGGCGTCGGGCACCGCGCCGCGATAGCTCACGCGCAGGGTCTGGCCGGGGTTGTCCTTGTCGAGAAGGGTGAAGGCGACGCCGGGGCCCGGCTGCAGGCGCTCTATGTCCTGCGCCCCCACGTTGCCGAACAGCCGCGCCTGTTTGAGCTTGGCGGTGTCCGTAGCGAGGGCCTCGCCCACATTAAGAAAGTAAACGCTGTCCTTGGTCACGCCGGTGGCCACCAGGTAGCCCACGCCGCCAAGGAACAGCACAAGCGCTGCGATATAGATGCTCTTGCCGCCTTTCCTGGCCATGCTCTTCCCGCTGTCGATCCGTTGTTGGCTCTTCACTTCCAAAACAACGCGCGCAGACTCTTACACGTCATGAGCCCTGCTGTCCACCGCCGTCGCGTCTGGCCGGGGCAAGCTCGTTGCGCTGCCGGCGCGCCAGCTCGCGCATATCCACAACCTCATCGGTTTCATCCACAATCTCGCTGCCGAGCAGCTCCTCCAGCACGTCCTCCAGCGTCACCACCCCGGCCATGCCGCCGTACTCGTCGAGCACCACAAAAAGATGCATGCGGCTTTCCAAAAAGCTGCGCAACGCCTTGTCGAGCGTCAGGTTCTCCATGACGAAGCGCACCGGCCGCATGAGGTCGCCCAGGGTGAGCTGGTCATGGTCGTCGGCCGCGGCCTCGAACACCTGCCGGCGGTACACCACGCCCACAATGTCCTCTGCGTCCTCGCCCTCGTACACGGGCACGCGGGTGTGCGGCCAGGCGCGGTGCCGGGTCATGGCCTCGTCCACGGTCATCTCCGCCGGCAGGGAGAACACCACCGTGCGCGGGGTCATTATCGAGGCCACGCGCTTGCTGTCGAGCGCGAGGATGCTGCGGATGGCCGATTCCTCGTAGGGCTTCAATATGCCCTGCTGTCGCGTCAGCGAAACCAGGGCGCGGATGTCGTCCTCGTCGGCCTCGGGGGTCTTTTGCCGGCTGCGAATGAGCGTGACCAGGCTGCCCAGGAGCCAAATGATGGGCAGACACACGAAAACCAGCCACTTGAGCGGCTTGGCCAGCGCCGGGGCCAGCTGCCGGGCATAGGCCACGCCCGTGGTCTTGGGCACTATTTCGCCCAGAATGAGAATAAGCAGCGTGAAGCACGCGGTGAACAACGCCAGGGAGTCGCTGCCGAAGACCTTGACTGCGGCGGCGCCCGCCACCGCCGCGCCCGCCGTGGCCGCCGCGGTGTTGAAGGTCAGGATGGCCGTGATGGGCTTCTCCACGTCACGACGCAGCTCGGCGAGTATCTCGCCGGACTTCTTGCCCTCGCGCCGCAGCTGTTCCACGCGGCTCATGGGGAACGAATAGAAGGCCGCCTCCGTGATGGAGCACAAGAAGGAGACTGCGGTGGCCAGTCCAACGGCGAGTAGAAGTTCGAGCATAATGTTTTTTGGTTCCGCCCCGCCCACCCCAGGGTCACGGGACGGCGTGTATGGATCATTATCAGCTCCCGGTCGGACGCGCAACCGCCATATTTCTTGACTTGGCCTCCGTTCCACGCCATGTTTCACGCGGTCGGGATCACGCATCCCGGCGTTTTTTATTATGGAGCGAGGCGGATGGGCAGGGATTTTCCAGACAGATGGGTGGTGTTTCGCGCCAGCGCCCTGGGCGACGTGGCGCTGATCACCGGCGCCCTGGCCTGGTGGCACAAAAGCCGGGAGCTGCGCTTCACCGTGGTCACGCGCAGCGCGCTGGCCCCGTTGCTGGCCGGCCACCCCGCCGTGGATGAAATCATCGCCATCACCCAGGACGAGATAGACGGCCACGCCTGGTGGCGCAAATCCCGGCGCATTGCGGCGGAATGCGCGGGCATGGGCTTCATCGATCTGCACCGGTCCCTGCGCTCGCTGGCGCTGACCCTGCGCTGGGACGGCCCCGTGCGCGCCTACCCCAAGTTCGGCCTCACCCGGCGGCTGTACAACATCATGCCCCTTGGCCTGCTGGAGCGGCGGCTGGTGGCGCTCAACGTGCCCCAGCGCTATGCGCTGGCCCTGGACTCCGCCCCGCCCCCGCCAAGCGAGGTGCGACCTGTCATCCATCTTTCCGAGCTTGAGACGGCCAGCGCCCGCCAGCATCTGGCGCACATCGGGCTCACCCGCCCTTTCGTCGCCCTGCACCCTTTCGCCACCCACCCGGACAAGGCCTGGCCCATGGGCTATTGGCTCTCGCTCATACCGCTCATAGAGCGCCAGGGGCTCGACTGGATCATCGTGGGCAAGAACCCGGACCATTTGGAGGCGCTTGACGACCCGCGCAACCTGACGGCCAAGACCGCCCTGCGCGAGACTTGCGCGCTCATCGCCCAGGCGTCCGCGCTGATCACGGCCGATTCCGGCCCCATGCACCTGGCCACGGCCGTAGGCACGCCCGTTGTCGCGCTGTTCGGCCCCACCTCGCAGGCCTGGGGATTCTTTCCCAGCGGCCCGTACGACACGGTGCTGGAGCAGCGGCTTTCCTGCCGGCCGTGCTCGCTGCACGGCGACACGCGCTGCAAGCGCGGCCGGGAATGCCTCACCGCCATTGAGCCCGAGGAAGTCGCCACGCGGCTTTTTGAAACGCTGGAGCGGGCTGGCCACTAGGCCTTCGCCGCGCTTGTTCAGGGCTTCGGCCCGGCCTCCCCCTCGGCCTCGCCATTTTTCCCGCGCTTCCCGGCCGTCCGCACGGATTCCATGACCGGACAACTGCCGTCCAACACATACCGGCCGGAGAGAAAACAGTCGGCCATGTCGCGCACGCTCTTGTCGTCCACCATCAGCATGTCCGTTTGCCGCGTGAATTGCAGCAGCTTGCCCATGAGCCACAGCTTTTCCAGAATCACCGACGTTTCATGCTTCTGCAGACGGCCCACCACGCGGTCGCCCTCCACGTCCACCTTGAAGCCGTTGCCTTCCAGAATGAGCCCGATGGCCCGGGCCCGCCGCGCGCGCTTGAGGTCATCTGCCGCGCCGCCCTTGAAGGAGAAGGTGATGTAGTTCTTGCTCACCGTGCGGCCGCAGTAGCAGTCGAGCACGCCATAGTGGTAGCCCACGCGCGAGCTGAAGTTGATGTATTTGTCGGAGATGATGGCGTAGCTGCGGTCGCCGAAGCGCTGCCCGCCCGCGCTTGGGTTGGCTATCATCTGCTGGCCCACGACCGAGAGCAGCCCCTTGACCTGCACGGGCCGCGGCGTGGTGAGCTGCGCGCGGTCCAGCGTCAGGCCAGCGATGAGCGATCGGAAGGGCGCGCTCGTCACGTCATCCGGGAGCAGCTCGCGCCGACGGGCGCGTCCGGGCTTCACGCCGCCGCCCAGGTCGATGACGTGCAGATCCAGCCCGGTTTGCGCCTTGAGGCGCATGGCCACGCCGGATTCACCGGAGGCCATGTCCCCCAGCTTGAACATCTCGTTGTAGCAGCGCTCGTGCAGCAGGCGCATCACGTCGTGCAGGCTGGAGCATCCGCGCACGCGGAAGCCCTCGGCCTTGGGGTCGGTCAAATGCAGGGGCACGATGTGCGACGCGACGCGCGACAGGGTGTCGTACACGGGCGTGCCGCGCATGTGCGCCGCGCGCGGGGCCTTGAAGGCCAGCAGCTCGTCCACCAGCCCGGCGTAGACCCGGCGGGAATAGGCGTCCACCGTCACGGACGCGCCGTTGGAAATGGCTGTGGTCGCGGTTTTGAGCCCCAGCAGGGTGGGCACGCAGAACTCGCGCGAGAGGGAGGCCATGTGTCCGGTGATGCTGCCAAAGTCCGTCACGATGGCCTGCGCCTTTTGCATCAGCACCATGAATTTCGGCGAGGAGTGCGGGGCCACGAGCACGCCGCCCTCGGGAAAGGCGGAAAGGTCGTCCTCGTCGGATGCGACCACAAAGGCCGGACCGGCGCCGATGCCGGGCTGGGCGGCCTCGCCGCCGCTTATGAGCTCCACGCCCCCGGTGACGGCGGGCAGACCCGGCGGCGGGGCGGACTGCCCGGCCACAAGCCCCAGCGGCCGCGATTGCAGCACAAGAATCCGCCCGCGCGGCGTCACCGCCCATTCAATGTCCTGGGCATGGCCGTAGTGCGCCTCCAGCTTCAGGGCGTAGCCGGCCAGCGTCCTGGCCTGCTCGTCAGTCAGGCAGGGCGCGCCGCGGCGTTCCTCCGGCACGGCCTCCTCCTTGAGCGACCCGCCCGGGCCGCACACCAGCATCACCGGCTTCTCGGCCACGCGCACGTCCTGGGCCGCAAACTCCGCGCGCGTCAGCGAAAGGCTGTCCGGCGTGACGACGCCATCCACCGCATACGGGCCCAGCCCCCACACCGCGTTGATAAGCACGCGCTCGTCATCCGGATTGTAGGGATGGCGCGTATACATGACGCCGCTCGCCACGGAGTCGATCATCTCCAGGCAGGCCACGCTCATGCCCAGGTCCTCGTCCACAATGCCCTTGAGCAGCCGGTAGGATATGGCGCGCGGCGTGTACAGGCTGGCCAGCACGTATCTGTAGCTGATGAGCAGCCGGTCCCGGCCCACATTCAGCAGGGAAAGATACTGCCCGGCGAAGGAAAGCTCGCTGTCCTCGCCAATGGCGCTGCTGCGCAAGGCCACGCGCATGGCATCCGGCTCGCGCCCGCAGCGCGCCGCCAGCTCCGCGTGGGCGCCGAGGATGTCGCGCTCCAGTTCCGCCGGCATGGGGGCCGAGAGAATGGCGCGCTGGATGTCCTCGCTGGCGGCCTCCAGCGTTTCCGGGGCATCGGAGTCCACGGAGAGCTTGATGCGGCGGATCTCCTCCCACAACCCCGCGTGGCCAAAGAACTCCGCAAAGGCCCCGGTGGTTATGGCGAACCCGCGCGGCACCGGCAGCCCCACGCGATTTTGTATCTCGCCGAGGTTGGCGCTTTTGCCGCCCACCGTGTCCACCATCTCCCGGGTTATCTCCGCGTAAGGCAACACCCTCGCGCTGCCCGAAGCCGCCTTGCGCGATTCTAATTCCCTCTTGATATTCTTTTGTATTTCATCAACTTTTTCGCGCAGCCGCTGGTTCGGCTCGCCGCAAAGGTTTTCGTAGCTGGCGGCCATGCGCAGGGCGTGGAACACGGCCCGGGTGGCCTGAACATTCACGTAGGACATGCCAAACACCTGCTCCCCGCGCAGCTTCAGCTCCAGGTCCGTGACAATCTTCAGCAATTCGGAGTTTGATTCAAGCAACTCCTGAAAAAACTTATACTTGCGCCGAAAGATATCCTGCACGGCCTGGTCTTCCGCGCTGACGCCGCCTTTGCCGCGCACCATCCGGAAGAGCTTGCCGAGGTTGGTCAGAATATCACTTTGCACCGCCATGCGCCCCTCCCGAATCCGTTAATTATTTTTCCGGTTTGGCTGCAACTTTTTTTCGCGCAAGTCCGGCAAGACACTGCGCGATAGGCATAGCAGTCACGCAATTACGGCAATAGATATTGCGTTGACGGCCCCTTACCTTTCTTGCGCAATTGGCCGCCCCGCACCAGGGCTTGGAGATCATACTGGGCCGTGCGTTGCGAAACCCCGGGTCCAAGGGCGTTCTGATAGTCCAAGCGGGTGAACGCGCCGCGCTCCCGGGCCAGGCGCAAGGCCGCCTGCGTCCGCCGTGTTGTTCCGGAGGCCGCGGCCCCCGCTGGCGCTTCGGGCGCGGCAAGCCCCACCGACGGACGGGTCATGCCCACGGGGTTCGCCATCACGGACTCCGCCTCCGGCAAGGGCTCCTCGGCCGGACGCTGCTCCTCGCCCAACGACCGGGCGGGCCGCCCCTTCACGGGCAGCACCGGCCAGCCGGCTGGCTCCCCTGGCCCGGGCACAGGCTGCGGGTCTGCCTGGGCGTTACCGCCCGGCAATTCCCCGGACAGCGCAAAGTTCTTCGACCCGGCCTTGGAGGGCTCACCGTTCTCCGTTGCGCCAGAAGCGCGCCCGCCAGAGGCCGGCCCAGCCAAAACGGCAGTCGCCGTGCCGGTCTTTTCGACTGCGGCCTCGGGCGGCGCGGCGGCCGAGTCAAACACCAGATCCTCGGCATACAGCACATCGCCATCGGCAAAGGTGAGGGCCCTGGTTATGCAGTTTTTGAGTTCGCGCACGTTCCCCGGCCAGTCATAAGACACCAGCTTTTGCAGCGCCCCGCGCGAAAGCCCTGTTTCCGGCTTTCCGGACGCGGACGCCAGCTCCCGCAGGAAATGGCTGGCCAGGATGGGGATGTCGTCCTTGCGCTGGCGCAGGGGCGGCGTCTCGATAAAGATGACCTTGAGCCGGTAATAGAGGTCGTCGCGGAACTCGCCGCGCTGCACCATATCCAGCAGGTCCACGTTGGTGGCGGCAATGACGCGCACGTTGAAGCCGCAGTCCTGGTCGCTGCCAAGCGGACGGATGCGCCGCACGGACAAGGCCCGCAACAGCGCCTTCTGCACCGTCGGCGTCGCGGTCCCTATCTCGTCAAGGAAGAGCGTGCCGCCGTCGCTGGCAAGAAACGCGCCCTTGCGGTCCCCCCTCGCCTCGGTGAAGGCGCCCTTCACATGGCCGAACAGCGTATCCATAAGCAGATTTTCATCCAGTCCGCCGCAATTGATTGAGATGAACGGCTTGCCGGCGCGGCTGCTGAACCGATGGACGGCCTCGGCCGTGAGTTCCTTGCCGGTGCCTGTCTCGCCGACGATGAGCACGTCGGCCTCGGTGACGGCGGCCTTGCGGATGAGGCTTTGCAAAGTGAGCATGGGCAGGCTTTGCCCGATGAGGTCCGGCGATTCGCCAACCAGCCGCCAACCCAGGGACGCCGGAATCTCGCTGTCGAAGGAGACCTTCTCGCGCTGCTGCACCTTGTGAATCTCCTCATCGCGCCTGCGCAGCTGCTCTTGCTTTTCCAGCAGGGCGTTGATGAGCCGGTTGAGGGCGCGGGCGAGCAGACCGGACTCCATGTCGCTGCTGCTGACGCGGATGGGCCGCAGGGTTTTCTCCTCGAACATGGTCCGGATATCCGCGGCGAGGCGGTGCAAGGGGCTGATGATGATGCGGCTGATGTAGAAGATGACGAGGGACACCAGGCCCATGCCGGAGATGGTGATGATGAGCATGACGTCGAGGTGGCGGAACTCGGCGGCATCCATGAGCCGGCTGCGGTCCACATAGGCTATGCCGCCGATGATGGTCGCCCCCTTCTCCGGGTTCTCCATGAAGCGCACCGGCGCATACACAAGAAAATGATTGGGGCTCAGCACGTCGCTGCGCTCCATGGGCAGGTCCGCGTCGTTCACGCCGCCCCGTCCGGACTGCACGTCCACAACCATCCGCCAGTAGGACTCGTGCGCGGGCAGCGGCCGAAACGCCTTGTCATAGTCCGGCAGGCCATAGTCCCCGGTCATGCCCAGCCGGGCCGTTTCTGCGGAGAGCGCGCGCTCTGGCTCTTCAAAATTCTCGGACTGAAACAGGATCCAACCCTGATCGTCGAAAAAGTAGCTGAACCGCGTCTCGCTGGTGCGGGCAAAGGCGTACAGCGGCGACTTGGGCGAATTGTACAGCGAAAGGATGTTGCGCAGAGCGCGCGCGTCGATGCCGAGGGAAAGATAGCCGCGCACCCCGCCGCGGCCGTCGGACACGGCGGTGAGCATGCGAAAGACCACAAAATCCTGCGGCTCGGTTTGCCGGGAAAAGGCCGAGGGCGGATACACCACCTCGGAAAGATCGGTGAACTGCACAACTCCGGGCTTGAGCCCGCGCAGCTTTTGCGCCTGGGCCACGGGCCCGGCCTTGATGACGCCGAACTGCTCGCGCCGGATGTCCTCCACGCCCGCGTCCGTCAGCACCAGCAGCATGGTGTCGGCCTCGTCCGCCCCAACAAAGGCCAGTTCGCGCACCATGTCGGGATTGTGCGCCCTCCAGCGATCCAGGGCGGCGTGCAGTTGCTCGCGGTCCGGGCTCTGGCGGGAAAGGCTCAGCAGCGAGAGGCGATACGACTCAAGCACCTGCTCCATTTCGCGGGCCTGCGCCAGGTTCTGCACCTGCGCCGTGCGCTGCAAGGCCTGGTTGAGATACCGGGCGGAGAACCAGTTGGTGACATAGCCCGCCACCACAAGGATGAACAGGATGGAGGGAATGAGCGAGCACATGAGTTTTTTGCGCACGCTCCACGAGGAGAAATAGTGGTTGGCGACCACGCTGGCCGCGTCGCTCTCCGCCTTTGCCCTGAACGCTCCCCAGCCCATGGCATCCTCCTCTGCAAGTCTTCCGGCGTTACGGCATTGCGCGAAACTTGTGAAAAAAAGAGCAAATAGAGCTGCGCGATTCGCGCAACCGCACCTGCACGATTACAAGAAACACAATGATTCCGTCAAGTTTTTTTACGTGGCACAGGCATTGCTTAAGAAAATCACGAAATTGCTGGATCGTACCGGCTGCGGGTTGGGCAATCCTTCACAAAGCCGGAAGTGTGGTTGGGGTTTTCGTGTTCTGAACAAGTGTTGAGGAGGGACCCATGAAAATTCGTCTCGCAAGGCTGTTCACCTGGTGCATGTTTTTGTGCCTCGCAGTGCCCGAGCTGGCGCTGGCGGCGTCCAAGAAGCTCGCCCACATCGTCATCGTGGCCGACACGCGCAAGTTCACCGGCTGGGAGGCCTGGTGGACCAACCTGTATAATGAAAGCCACCTGTACTTCGCCCTGCTGACCATTGTGCTCATCCCGACCATCGGCGTGATTTTCGGTGTGTTCGCGGACTTCCTCATGAGCTTCATCGGCATCGATCTGAAGAACCGCGAAGTCGCGGATCACTAGACCGGCAAAACACACAGGAGAGTACGATATGGAATGGCTATACGTCCTCATGCCCATCGCGGGCGTGAAAATCTTCTGGCCCGGCCTCATCATCCTTGGCGTGGGCGTGGGCATCATCGGCGGCTTCTTCGGCATGGGCGGCGCGTGGATGGTGACCCCCGGCCTGAACATCCTGGGCTTCCCCATGGCCTTCGCCATCGGGACGGACATCGCCCACATGGCGGGCAAGAGCCTCATCTCCACCATGCGGCACGGCAAGTTCGGCAACGTGGATTACAAGCTCGGCCTGGTCATGCTCGTCGGCACCGTTGTGGGCTTTGAAATAGGCGCGCAAATGATCATGTGGCTGGAGCGAGTAGGCAACGTTGAAAAGGTGGTGCGCTACCTGTACATCGTCCTGCTCTTCTTCATCGCCTGGATGGTCTTCCACGACATCAACGTGAAGAAGCGGAAGGAGAACGAGATGCGCGCCGCCGGCAAGGACGCCAGCGAGGCCACCGGCGTGCAGTGGCACAAGAAGTTCCACGCCATCAAGATCCCGCCCATGGTCCACTTCAACGTGGCCGGCATCTACTGCTCCGCATGGCTGCCCATCTTCGTCAGCTTCCTCACCGGCTGGCTGGCCGGCATCCTGGGCATCGGCGGCGGTCTCATCCGCATGCCCTCGCTCATCTACCTCGTCGGCTGCCCGACTCACGTGGCCGTCGGCACCGACCTCTTCGAGGTCATGATCTCCGGTCTGTACGGCGCTGGCACCTATACCTATAAGGGCCGCACCGAGCTCGTGGCCGCCGTCATCATGCTCATCGGCGCCGCCATGGGCGCCCAGGTTGGCGCTGTGGCCACCAAGTACATCAAGGGCTACGGCATCCGCTACGCCTTCGGTCTGGCGGTCGTCGGCTGCATGACCTCCATCATTCTGAAGCTCGCGGCCAAGCAGTTCAACATCGGCTTCTTCAACGACCTCTCCACTGTCGTCGTTCTGACCTGCGTTTCCGGCCTGTCGCTCTACATCCTCGTCAAGTTCATCCAGGGCTGCAAGCGCGAACTGGCGACGAAGGCGGCCAAGGCGTAGCGGCGGGGCACAATCCCGCGCCGCATCACATCCAGAACGCAAAGCGAAGAACGAAGGAGACTGTTATGACCCGCAAAAGCATATGGCGCACCCTTCTTGTGGCACTGCCCGTGGCGCTGCTGATGGGCTGCTCCGAACCCGGCAAGGTAGACCAGGGCCGCGTCATCAAGTACGACGCCGCCGCCAAGACCATCACCATGATCCGCGATAGGGCCAACGACGCGCAGAAGCCGGATTACACCGTGCTGCCGCCCATGACCTACACCCTGCCCAGCAATCCGGACGAGATGGGTCCCGAGCCCAAGGCCGGCGGCCGCATGAAGATCGACAACAAGAAGAACCAGATCACCATCTTCGATCCGACGACGCAGAACTTCAAGACCATCGACTTCGTCATGATCGACTTCAAGGAGAACATCGACAAGGAACATCCGCTGGTGTACGATAAGGACACGGATAAGCCCAAGAAGTTCCCCGTGGTGGACAAGGACAAGAAGACCGTGACCATCTACTCCGGCCGTCAGAAGACCCTGTCCGTCATCCAGCTGCCCGAGGAGTACTTCTCCATGCCGGACAGCACCTGGGACGCGGGCGACGAAGCCCGTGTGTTCTACAAGGAAGAAGGCAAGGCCCTGCGCTTCATGAACGTCAGCAAGACCAACATCTACAAGAAGTAGACGGCAACGCCT
>MNUQ01000175.1 GCA_001871085.1 Desulfovibrionaceae bacterium CG1_02_65_16 | reverse complement strand
AGGTCTTGCGATTGTAAGTGATCAGCGTTTCACGCGGGGGAAAAAGAAAGCGCTTGGGCGAATTGTACGCCACGTCGAAGTCCCACGCGATCTCGATGTCCTTCTTCCAGGGCACGAGGTCGTAAAACCCTTCGCGCAACTTGGCCGGCACATACAGCGCGTAACTCTCGCTCCATTTGGCGAACAGCCGCGGCAACTGCTCCTTGTACACCGTATACGTCGTCATGGTTCCCCCCGGAATGCGGATGGCATGGACTCTGCTCCACACGTGACTATGAACAAAATCGAAGGGAACTGCAACCCATGTTCCAAAATGCACATGGTTTTCCTCGTAAAAAAGGGGAAGCGTCTGTTGGCGCCTCCCCCTTTGCAGGTGAATTTCCGAATATTCTTCAGTCCAGTTCCGCGAGCCACGCACGAAGATTCGCCAACTGCGCCGCAACAGGCCCAGGGCCCGTTCCTCCGGCGAGCGCGCGACGGCGCACTGCGGCCTCGTGCTCCAGCACGCCGAACACGTCCTGCTCCACAAGTGCCGAAAAGCCGCGCAACTCCTCCAGACTCAAATCCTCAAGACGCACGCTCTTTTTCTCCGCCAAAGCAACGGCCGCGCCAGTGGCGTGATGCGCCTCACGGAAGGGCAGGCCCTTGGCCGCCAGATAATCGGCCAGCTCCGTGGCGTTCAAAAAGCCCCGATCCAGCGCGCGGCGCATGTTGGCAGGCAAAAACTCCAGCGCCTTCAACATGTCGGCCATGATGGAGACCGAGGCGAAGACTGTTTTGTCCGCGTCAAAGAAGGGCTCCTTGTCCTCCTGCATGTCGCGATTATAGGTCATGGGCAGGCCCTTCATGATGGTGAGCAGCGAGGTCAGCGCGCCATACACACGGCCGGTCTTGCCGCGCATCAGCTCGCACACGTCCGGATTCTTCTTCTGCGGCATGATGCTGGAGCCCGTCGAGTAGGCGTCGGGCAGCTTCACGTAGCCAAAGTTCGGATTGGCCCAAAGGATGAGCTCCTCGCACAGGCGGCTCAAGTGCATCATGATGACGCTGGCGCAAAACAGCGCCTCCAGCGCAAAGTCGCGGTCGCTCACAGCGTCCATGCTGTTGGCGAAGGTGGCCGGAAACCCCACGCTCGCGGCCACTTGCGCCGGGTCGATGGGATGCGTGGTGCCAGCCAGGGCGGCCGCGCCCAAAGGCGACACGCGCACGCGCTTCAGGCAGTCTCCCAGCCGCTCATGGTCGCGCCGGAACATCTGCGCATACGCCAGCAGATGCTGCGCCAGACTCACGGGCTGGGCCGCCTGCATGTGCGTGCAGCCGGGCAGCAGCGTCTCCTTGTGCTCCTCGGCGCGATCGGCCAGCACCCCGGCCAGCCGCGCCAGCTCACCCCGCCAGACGTCCAGCCGGGCGCTCACGTGCAGCCGGAAGTCCAGCGCCACCTGATCGTTTCTGCTCCGCGCCGTATGCAGTTTGCCGCCCACCGGCCCGACAATCTCCGTCAGCCGGCGCTCGATGTTCATGTGCACGTCCTCAAGCTCGCGCTTCCAGACGAACGCGCCGGACTCGATCTCCGCCAGCACCTGATCCAGCCCGCGCACAAGCTCGGCCGCCTCGTCCGTGGAGATGACCCCGCACGCGCCGAGCATGGTGGCGTGGGCTTTGGATCCCGCAATGTCCTCACGGTACAGCGCGCGGTCGAAACTCTCGGACTGGGTGTACTCCTCCACCGAGGCCGCTGCGGCCTCGTGGAAACGGCCGCCCCACATTTTTGTCGTCATGGCACTGTCCTCCGGCTATTGGCGCATATCCCCGGGTGAGGCTCCGCCTCCCCCCCGTCAAGGGACAAGTCCCTTGGAACCCATCGCCGCCGGGAACTACGGCGAAGCCACCAGCCCCCCGCGGAAAACGGAGGCAAGAGGGGTGAGTCCTCCCTTGCGGGATGTGCAGAAGAAGTATCTTCCAAAGCGAATCAAAATTCGCCAGCACTTTTGGCAATTGTCGCTTTGGGGGGGGCACCAGGCGCAGCCTGCCCCCCTCAAAACTCCTGGCATCATGAAAAAACGGAGCCGCATGGCGTTCTCCTGGGAACGACGCCCCCATCCCCCCCCGCAACGGCTCAGGCATACGCGTATATCCGACTGTCATCCCAGCCGCAAGCTTGGGCCGACGGCGAACATCGGCAGCACAACGCCGCCATGCGGTTCATTGAGGCCAGAGGCCTGCACCTCCTCGTCGAAACCCTGCAAGACATTGGCGTGTCGGCATTCCGTGGCGGCAATGCGTCAACCGGCTCACGCGAAACGGCGTAAACCCGCCAGCTCCCGCTCGGCATCACGCAGCTCGGCATCCAGATCGGCCTCAGCGCACAGAACGTGCTGCGGGCCCCCGCTTCGTACGCCGCATTCTTTCCGATACTCGCGGACATGATGCGCTCAAATAACGAGAGCGCACACAAGTTGTTTAGAGCGCGCGCGCATTGGATAACAAAACGCAAGAAGGCGAAGGACGGCGGCATTGTGACAAGCCAGGTTCCGCGCTGACTCAAAGTCCGCAACGGCAAAATCCACGCGCTCCCAAAGCGCGCCCAGCTCGTGCGACGGATATTCGGAATGGACATTGGAGAATACGGGCACGGCGTCATCGCCCGAACCATCATCAAGAAAGGCGTCCCGGCCTGGAATGCACGCAAGCCCGTGTGGCGCAGGTGCTACAAGAAAAACGGTTGTGCAATTGGACTGTTGCCGGAGAGCGCATCGCCGAATTCAAAACCGACGCGGTGGTGGCAAATGTGTTGAACTGGCTTGCGGTCTTGGCGCAGAGCCCTGCTCTTGTTGGGGACGCCGAGGGGTTGAACCAAAACGCACCCTTCGCCCGGCACACTGCGCACGGAACAGGCAGGGCCGGTTGGCCCTACCCGCCGAGAGAACGGCGTCCGCCTACTTGTGACCGGTCTTCTGATTCCCGTACAGACCGCCGGCAACCGCACCCAGGCCGCCGCCGATGAGCGCGCCGACGCCGAGCGAACCACCAGTGAGCGCGCTGATGCCAAGGCCCGCGCCAGCGCCGATGGCGCCGCCCGACAAGGCCCCCTGCTGGGTTTTGGTCATCTGCGTGCAAGAGGCAAGGCCGAGACAAAGAACCAATAATGCGGCAATGAATGCTGTTTTCATACTTACCTCTCGTTCTTCCAGTTGGGCACGATCATCTCGTGCCAGACCACATCCAGGACATTCCTGTGCAGCTTGGCGGGGTTGTTCGCGTAGTAGGCGTCGACCTTGCTGACCATGTCGGACCAGCTGGAGTCCTTGAAGGCGGCGACCCAGCCCCTGACGAACCGGGACGGCTCCTCGGAATGCTTGGTGCGCAGGTGGTACTCAAGGACAACGGCGTTGCTGACGCCAAGCAGGAACGCCCGTTTGTCGGAGTCGGTCGAATGCGTCCAGACCTTGCCGTCGATGTCCGGGTCGGAGTTCTTCATGGCTCCCTGGGCAAGGGCGGAGCTCGCGCCAAAGAGCAGCAGGCCCGCAAGCGCAAACAGCATGAGGAAGGTGTTTCTTTTCATGGGTCCCTCTAGCGTTACAGGTTGGCTCCCCCAACGTTATCTCCTCCCGGCGGCAAGAAGCGCCGCGCGAGGGCAGCCGGTTCAGGCGGGCGCCGCGTCTTGGCGAAGCGGCGGTTCCAAGGGCGGACTATTTCCCCGCAACCTTTTTGAGCTCGCCCGCCTTTTGCTGAACCTTTCCGGCCAACTTCTCGGCCTGACCATTGGTCTGCATTTCGTAGTTGTCGAGGGCTTTGCCGACAACTTCCTTCACCTTGCCGGAAACCTCATGCAGCTTGCCGGCGACCTTGTCCCTGGTGCTCGCTTTCATGCGCTTTCTCCTGTGTGGTTACAGGTTGGCGGAACTCTCGCCAGCCACGGCCCGCCGGGGAATGTGACTGCCGCGTCCTGAATGCTCAGGTCCGTCAAGCCGCTGAGACCTGAGGGATCAGAGGCAGACCGGACACGGCCAGGACCGGGGCCGCGTGGCTGACTGGTGATGCGGCAACGCCCAGAGCCGGGGGCGGAAGCTTGAGCACAGCGCGTAATGGAACGGGGCTCCGGAATCATGCGTTTGCCGCCTCCCCCCTCTGTAAAGGGTGGGAGGCGGACTCGCCCGCCGAGGCCGTGTTGGAGGAGGACAACAGCCTGGCGCGACGAAAAGGCTGACGCCGTGACGATTACTGCTGGCCCTTGACGACCATGTTGCTGCGCACATCGCTCACGCCCTTGACCTTGCGCGTTATGGCGACGGCGGTGTTGATCTGCGCGGCGGAGGTGACGAAACCGGAGAGCTGCACAACGCCCTTGAAGGTCTCCACCTGGATGTCGTTGGAGTTCATGCCGGGTTCGCCCAGAAGGCCGGACTTCACCTTGGCCGTGATGGCGGAGTCGTCAATGTAGCCTCCGGTTCCTTCCCTGGTTGAGGTCGCCGCGCAGCCGAAGACGAAGGCCAGCATGACGGTGAGGCACAGCAGGGTAATTCGCTTGTAAATGGTCATTAGGTGCTCCTAACTGGTTAAAGATCAAAGGGGGTTACCGTTGACACGGCAGATTTTGCGAGGTAACGGCCCGTATTGGGCGCGGCTAAACTCTTCTGACCAGCCGCAAGACGAAAATCAGGAGTACCGCTCCGACAGTGGCGATGAGGATCTCGCCGAGGATCCCGCTTCCGCCAATGCCAAGGACCCCAAAGCAGTAGCCGCCGATAACCGCGCCCAGAACGCCCACCACGATGTCGCCCAGAATGCCGAAGCCGCCACCCTTCACCAAAACACCGGCCAGCCAACCGGCGACAAGGCCGATCACGATGAAGAGAAGAATCCCATTCATGACATGCTCCAGTTTGATATCTCAAAAAGTTGGAATGCGGAGCACCAGCGCTGCCGCGCACGGGGCGCGTTCATGCCTGCGCGTTCAGCTGCTTCAAAATCCCGCTCGCCGCCATTGGCGCGGTCTCGGGCAACGCGCCGGCCTCCAGCGCCGTTTGCAGGGCAGCCAGCACGCCGTCGCCACGGCTCTCTTTCTGAGCGGAAAAAACGTGGTGCGCGCCCTTGCGCAAAATCGAGGACTCGGTTCCTCCGACGATCAATGCCCCCAGGAGCGCGGGCCAAGCCTCTTTGCCGAAGGCGCTCAAGGCCTCGGCGGCCAGCCAGATGACGTCCGAGTCGCTGTCCTCCAGCGCCGTCACCAGGGCCGGAATGGCTCTGGCCTCGCCCATGGCGCCAAGGGCCTTGGCCGCCTCCCAGCGGACCTGCTTTGACGTGGCGTGCTCCAGCGCGCGCGCCAGCGGCGTGACGGCAGCCCCCCCCAGGGCGACCAGCCCTTCCCGGGCGCTCTGGCGGAGCATGCCATCCTCGCTTTCAAGCGCTTTCATGTGGGCATCCAGCACATTGCGTGCATTACCTCGCCTGCTCATGTCGTTCCTCCAGAGAAAATGGACGGCAGTGCAACTGCCCCGTCCGATTCAGCGGGATGGCCGGCGCTTCTGGACCTGTCAGCCCTGGGGTTTACTTTGCCTGCTCCGTTGCCCCGGCAAAGCCCGCGTCCTCAAAAGGGAGAGGCCATGGTCTGGAGGATGCGCGAAGATGTGCAGCGCGTCGGTGCGCTGCCGCGCATAGGCGGGCATGTTATTCAAGAAGCGCGGGAAGGGGATCAGCA
>MNUQ01000094.1:2773-27458 GCA_001871085.1 Desulfovibrionaceae bacterium CG1_02_65_16 | reverse complement strand
GGGCCCGGGCGCTGGCCCTGCTGGGACAGGTGGGTCTGGCCGACCGCGTGGACTTCAAGCCGGCCAACCTTTCCGGCGGGCAGCAGCAGCGCGTGGCCATGGCCCGGGCCCTGCTCAACCGCCCCAGGCTCATCCTGGCCGACGAGCCCACCGGTCAGCTGGACAGCGCCACCAGCGGCGAGATCATGCGTTTGTTCGCGGAGGTGAACGCGACAGGCACCACCATTGTGCTGGTGACCCATGACGAGGCCGTGGCGGCCAGGGCCGGCCGCATCATCAAAATCGCCGATGGACGGCTTGTGTCTGACACCGGCGGCGGCGCGACGCAGCCCGCGCCAAGCCCGGAGTGAGGCGCTCCATGCGCACCGCCGAAGCGTCCGACGCCGCCCATCCCGGCAGCGCGCCCGCCTGCCGCGTTCTGGCCCGCTTTCCCCACCCAGAGCCCCCGCGCGGACCGCGCCGGCGCGTGCTGCCGGTGTTTCTGCCCTTCGCCGGCTGCCCGGGACGCTGCGTGTTCTGCAACCAACCCGCGCAGACCGGACAAGCTCCCGAGCCTCTGAACGTCGTGTATGAACGTCTGGCCCGACGGCTCGCCGAATTGCCCTCCCCGGGACCGGACGCCCGTCCGCCGGGATCGGCTTCGCCGGAATCGGCCACGCCGGAATCGGCCGCGCCGGAGCTGGCGTTTTACGGCGGCACGTTCACGGCCCTGCCCGCGCCCTGGCCCCGGCGCTTTCTGGAGCTGTCGCGGCAGCACCTCATGGCCGGGCGGCTTTCCCGCGTGCGCTGCTCAACACGACCCGACGCGGTCGACGCCCTCATGCTGGCCGAGCTGAAGACCCTGGGGCTTTCGCTGGTGGAGCTGGGCGTGCAGAGCTTCGACGACGGCGCGCTCGCCGCCAGCCGGCGCGGCTACGACGGCGAAGCCGCCCTGCGCGGGTGCCGCGCCGTGCGCGAGGCGGGGCTGTCCCTGGGCGTGCAGCTCATGCCCGGCATGCCGGGGCAGACGCCCGCGGCGTTCCGAACCGACATCGCCCAGACCTCCGCGCTGGCCCCGGAGCTGGCGCGCCTCTACCCCTGTCTGGTGCTGGAAGGCACGGCCCTTGCGGACAGCTGGCGCGGCGGGATGTATTGCCCCTGGCCGCTCCCCGCGACGGTGGACGAATTGGCCCGCGCCCTGCTCGTTCTGTGGGAGGCGGGCGTGCCGGCGGCGCGCATCGGCCTGGCGGAACAGGAAGGGCTGACCGTGCTGGCCGGACCCCGGCACCCGGCGCTGGGGCAGATGGTGCGCGCCCGGGCGCTCTTTTCCCGTGTGCGCCGGGCCGTGGCCGAGTTGGCCCATGTGGTCGATTTGACCGGAGATGACCGCGCGGCGGATGCCCAACCGACGAATGTCGAACCCGTGAATGCCGGGACGACGAATGTCGGCGGGGCGAACCTGCTGCTGTTGCCGCGCCGGCTGCGGGGCGAGGCGCTGGGGCAACTGGGCGCGCTTGCGGCCGACTATGCGGGCATCGGCCTGACCGTGCGCTTCTGGGACGAGCCGGACCTGGCGCTGGGCGCACAGCGATAAAGGCCCTTGCGGGCGCCATGCGACGGGCGCCATGCGACGGGCGCCATCCGCTCCTGCCCATTCAGGCCTCGCCGGAGGCCGGGGCTTTGCTCCCGGCGCGAAATCTGCTAGTCAGGGGCAGTTTTTTCAAGGGGAACGCATGAAAGCAAAACAATATTTCGAGGATGCCCTGCGCGCGGGTCTTTCCCGCCTGGAGCTGCCCTGGCCGGAAAAGACCCTCATCGAACCTCCGCGCGAGCGCAAGTTTGGCGATTACTCCGCCAACGCGGCCATGCTACTGGCCGGCGCGGCCAAAAAGAAGCCGCGCGACGTGGCCGAGGCGCTGGCCGAGGATCTGCGCAGACACGATGACGCGGGACAGTTCGCCAAAATCGAGGTGGCCGGGCCAGGCTTTTTGAACGTCACCTTCGCGCCGGACTTCTGGCGCGGCATTTTAAGCGACGTCTCCAACGCCGGGGCTGGCTACGGCGCGTCCAACGTGGGACACGGCGAACGCGTGCAGGTGGAGTACGTCTCCGCCAACCCCACCGGCCCGCTGCACATCGGCCACGGGCGCGGCGCGGCGCTGGGCGACAGCATCGCCCGGCTGCTCAAAAAAACCGGGCACGACGTTTCCTGCGAATACTACATCAACGACGCCGGCCGGCAGATGCGCATTCTGGGCGATTCCGTATGGCTGCGCCTGCGCCAGCTCGCCGGGCAGGACCTTCCCGATTTGGAGGATTTCTACCGCGGCGATTACATCAAAGACATTGCCGCCCGGGTGCATAAAGAAAATCCAGATATTCTCAACCTGCCGGAATCGCAGGCTATCGATATCTGCTTTCACGAGGCCGTGGACGAGATACTGGCCGGCATCAAGCAGGACCTGCGCGACTTCCGCGTGGGGCACGACGTGTGGTTCTCCGAAAAAAGCCTGGTGGACGCCGGACGCATCACGGAAACTTTTGAAAATCTGGCCGCGCGCGGACTCACGTTCGAGGAGAACGGCGCGCTGTGGTTCCGCACCACCCAGTTCGGCGACGACAAGGACCGCGTGCTGCGCAAATCCAGCGGCGAGCTCACCTACTTCGCGTCGGACATCGCCTACCATCATGACAAATTCCGGCGCGGCTTCGACCGCGTCATCGACATTTGGGGCGCGGACCACCACGGCTATGTGCCGCGCATGCAGGGCGCGGTGACGGCGCTGGGCAGGCAGGGCGCGCTCACGGTCATTCTGGTGCAGCTGGTGAGCCTGCTGAAAAACGGCGAACAAGTGGCCATGAGCACCCGCGCCGGCAAGTTCGAGACGCTGGCCGACGTTGTGGCCTACGTCGGGGCCGACGCCGCGCGCTTCCTGTTCCTCTCGCGCAAGAGCGACTCGCCGCTGGAGTTCGACCTGGAGCTGGTGCGCAAAAAAAGCATGGACAATCCCGTGTACTATGTGCAGTACGCCCACGCCCGCGTGCATTCCATGCTGGCCAAGGCGCGCAACGCCGGCATAAGCCCGGCGCTGCCCGGCGCGGCCTGCCTGAGCGGGCTGGACACCCCGGAGGACATGGAGCTCTGCCGCATGCTGGAGCGCTTCCCCGACGTGGTGGCCGGCGCGGCCCAGGCCCTGGCCCCCCATGTGGTGAGCCATTACCTCTCCGAACTTGCCGCCGGGCTGCATAAGTACTATACGCAGCACCATGTGCTTTCCGCCGGTGCGGACGTGGCCAGCGCGCGGCTTTTGCTGCTCTCCTGCGTGGCCTCCACCCTGGCCGCCGGGCTCGATCTGCTCGGCGTGGAAGCGCCGGAGCGCATGGATCAGACACCCGACAACGCCGCCGGCGCCACCGATAACGCCTCCGCCGCGACGGACGCCTGAGCCGAGATGGCATTCCAAGGAGCACCCGCGAGATGAACGCGCCGATCCGCCTCAAGGACCCCAACGCCTCAAGGTTGTACTCCTTCAACTTAAGCTTTGGCGGCATGGCCGTGCTGCTCACCGCCATGGCCCTGGCGCTGACCCTGTTCTTCATTCTGGGCGTGCTGGTTGGCCGGGGCCACCGGCCGGAGACCGCCGTGCCCGTGGTGGCCGACATGATGCCCAAGGAGCCCATGGCCCGTCCGGCCCTTTCGCCAGATGTGCTGAAGCCCGA
Organism: Desulfovibrionaceae bacterium CG1_02_65_16; assembly: GCA_001871085.1. Lineage (GTDB taxonomy): Bacteria > Desulfobacterota > Desulfovibrionia > Desulfovibrionales > Desulfovibrionaceae > Humidesulfovibrio. The sequence continues at coordinate 23,759 of MNUQ01000094.1, read as the reverse complement.
GGATCTGAGCTATCCCGAACAGCTAGGCAAACGCGGCGACGCGCCCGCCCGCTCCATTGACGCCAAGAACGACCCCAAGCCAGCGGCTAAGCCTGAGGGCAAGGCCGAGGCCAAGACCGAGGGAAAGAAGGACGAGCGCACGCGCGACGGCAAGAAGGCCGCGCAACTGGCCGACAAGAAGGCTGCGGACCGAAAGGCCGACCTCAAAACCGCAGACAAAAAAAACGCTGAGAAGAAGCCCGACCCCGACACCCAGCGGTATGACTACGCCTATCAGGTGGCCACCTTTCCCGACGCGGATTCGGCCAAGGCCTATCTGAAGCGCATCAAGGCGCTGGGCATCAAGGGCGACATCGAAACCGGAACGGCCAATGGCAAGACCTGGCACCGCGTGGTGGTGTTTTTCCAGGGCACGCCGACCGACACGCGCGGCCTGAAGAAAAAGCTCGGCTCCCTGGGCGCGCAGAAGCTCGTCATGCGCTCCAAGACCCCCATCTAGCCGATTCGCGCCGCCGCGCTGACAACACGCTCGCTGTGGAGGCGGCCCGGGTCCCTTGCCCGGGCCGCCTCTGCGCGTATGGAGGGGAGGACTACGGAGATTTTCAGGCGGAAAGCCGGCGGCTCAACCTGCCCTATCCAGCCTACCTAGCGAACAGCGGACGCGGCGGACGAATGCCCCTCGGGCGAATGCTCCTCGGGCGAATGCCCAGCGGGCGCGAGCAGGACCGGCAGCGCCGAATGCATGGACAGCAGGTCGCGCACCACCTCGGGGTCAAACATCACGCCCGCACCGCGCCGTATCTCGCCCAAGGCCTCGTCCAGCGACATGCCCCGGCGGTAAGGGCGATCCTCGGTCATGGCGGATAAGACGTCGGCCACGGCCACAATGCGCGCGCCAAGCGGAATTCCCGCGCCGCGCAAACCAAACGGATAGCCGCCACCGTCAAAACGCTCGTGGTGCGCCAGCACTATCTCGCACACGCCGGGCCGACCGCAAAACACCCGCACCGGACGCAGAATCTCCGCGCCAATGGCCGGATGCCTGCGCATGATCTCCCACTCTGCCGGAGTGAGCGGGCCGGGCTTGCGCAGAATGTGGTCGGGAATGCCAATTTTGCCAACATCGTGCAGGTGGCCCGCCATGTGCACCACCTGCGTCTGCAGAAGTGTCAGCCCGTGTGCCCGGGCAAGCATGCTGGAAAGATCGGCCACCACCTCGGAATGGCGGAACAGGCGGCTGTCCCGGGCGTCCACGGCCCGCCCCAGGCTTTCGGCCAGCTCGTGGGCGGTGCTGACGGCACAAGCCCCCAGCCCGCCGCATTTTCCGGCGCAGACGCTTGGCGCATTAGGCGCGCCCGGGCTCGTGCCGTTCGGCCTTGTGCCGTTCGGGCTTGTGCCGTTCGGGCTGGGCGGTGCGGCTCCGCCCCCGGTCTCCATGTACATGCGCACCCTCCTTCCAAACTTCTTGCGACCGGATCCCGCAGGGGAGTCCTTGTCGCGCGCCTCTCTTATGACACTACATGAAATTGAATGTCAACATCATATTCAAAGTCAACAAGAGCGGCCCGCGCCCGGTGAACGCGGAAGCGAGCAGCACCGCGCCAGCCCTCGTCACGCGTGTCTACCGCCCGGGCAGATACACCAGCGCGGGGTCGAGCTCCGTGGTCCAGGGAAGGGGTTCGTTGCGCCAGCCGTTTTGGATGCGCTTGCCTACGTCCGGGCTGCCCGCCTCGGCCACGGGGTCGCCCTCAAAGCCATCGACCACGCTGAAGACATCGGTGAACCCGGCGGCGGCCAGGGCGTTCACAGCCGGCGCGCTGCGGTGCCCGGAGCGGCACAGAAGCAGCAACGTGTCGCCCGGCTTGAAGCGCCGTTTGACCTCGGGCACGAAATCGGGGTTGGCGGCAAGCGGATACGCGCGACGCCGGGCGTCAAACACGCCGGTCCAGAGCATGAAGGGCAGATTGGCGGCCATGGCCGGGTGCCCAAGCAGGGCATACTCCTCTGGCGTGCGCACATCCACAATATGCACGGCGGCCGGCGTCTTGCGCCACATGGCATATGCCTCGACAGCGGCGACGTACTTGCCGGGATTGGTGCGCTTGCGCGGGTCGGACGGCGATCCTGCGGCCAGGGCGGCGCTGGCGCAAAGGACCAGCAGGCCGAGGGCAACGGTTTTGAGCAGGCGCATAAGCAGCTCCTTTACTGATGGTGGGCGCGATGGCGGCGCATACAACACCTGGGTATGGTAACAAGCCAGGCAGCCCGGAGCAATGCGCTTGCGTGGGGCGGCGCATCCAACAAATATATAACGCAATAGTTTTCGGCTTTAAATTGTTCGCTGGGGGAGTCTAATTTTGCGCCAGTGGCGCGCCGATAAGATGCCAGCACCGGTGGGGGAGAACCGCCGTTGCTGGCGGCTCAGGATCAGAGCGGCCACGAGGCGAAAGGGACTTCGCCGCGTTACGGGCAGGGGCGCAAGCCCACCCACAGCGGCCTTCCGCCCCTGCCCGCTCTCCCTGCGCGAATGGCACGACCGACCAACGCCGCGCGCAGGCCAGGCCAAGATTTGGGAGGGACACATGACCGAGCACACGCAAGGAGCGGACATCGCCCCGGCGGGTCCGTCAACGGCGGAAGCCGCCTGCGCTCAGGCGGAAGCGGCACAACGCGAAGCGTATTTGGAGAGTCTGAAGTCGCAGATTCGTAGCGGCGTTTACCAGCCGGACATCCGCGATCTGGCGCGCTCACTGGCCAGCATGATGGTGCAAAAACTTTAAGCCCGGCAAAGTTCCCCGCCTTGCTGCGCACTTTTCGCTTGCCAAGAGGCGCACACTTGGGTACTTGACCTTTCTCACGCACGCCGAGGTAGCTCAGTTGGTAGAGCAGGGGACTGAAAATCCCCGTGTGGGGAGTTCAATTCTCTCCCTCGGCACCAGAAAGATCAAGGCCTTACGAGAATTCTCGTAAGGCCTTTTTCTTGTCCCAGGTTTTTGTCCACCTATTGTCCATCTTTTGAACGCCACGCAAACTTCACCTCAGGCCGCCTGTTCTTGCCTGCTTTTTACAATCCCACCACAGGTGGAAGCCAACCGCGACGCCAACAGGCGTAGAATGCCCCTGCGCGCCGCTTATGGTGTTCCCCCCTTCGAATTGGACCTCCCAGTTGCCCACGCGTCGTTTCAATGCCCATGCGAGCGGCTCCCCGGCATTGACGGCCTGGGGGATGAATGACGACACGGTCCATTCGCCCTTCGAGACTGACTAAACATGACGTGCTCGCGCATCCCACACCATAGGCAACGAAAGCATGAGGCAACCTCACGCGCGTTCGGCTCCGTCAGGCCGGAGCCGAACGAAGCCCGGGAAGCCGCAGGCATTCCCGCCCCACGCTTGCCTTCCCGTTGAATTCATGTATCCATCCGAGGCACTAAGCATAGGAGCCTCTATCATGCCCACGGACATTCTCACCTCCTTGCGCCAATTCGCGGCCGCCGTGGCGGACAAACTCAAGCCCGGAACCGGGGAGCCTGAGGACCAGCTTCGCGGCCCACTCGAAAATTTCCTGCGCGAAGCCGGCGAGGCCTTCGGAATGAAAGTGCAGGCCTTGGGCGAAGTCCATGTGGATGATATCGGCAGACCGGACTACGCCGTCTTCTGCAATAGCGCGCTCAGCGGCTATCTGGAGCTGAAGCACGCCGGCAAGGGCGGCGACCCCAGACGCTACCGCGTTAAGCACGACAAGGCGCAATGGGAGCGTTTCCAGAACTTCCCGAACATCCTCTACACGGATGGGAACGAGTGGTGCCTGTTTCAGGGCGGGCCGGAAAGCGGACGCCTTCGCAGGCTTTCGGGAAGCGTGGAAACGGACGGTGCAAAGGCCGTCACGGCGGAAGACGCCGCCAGTATCGAAGGCCTTCTCCGCGACTTTCTGACGTGGAATCCCATTGTCCCGGCGAACGCCTCCCAGCTTGCGGAAATGCTGGCCCCGTTGTGCCGCCTTCTTCGGGACGAGGTGAAAAGCGCCATGGCGGACAAGGATTCGCCGTTCGTCCAACTTGCGAAGGAATGGAGGAGCACGCTTTTCGCCGGAGCGGATGATGATAGGTTTACGGACGCCTATGCGCAGACCGTGACGTTCGCGCTGCTTTTGGCGCGGGTGGAGGACGCCGCAGCGGGCGATCTGGAGCAATCCGTCAAGGCGCTGGCTTCGGGCCACGCCCTGCTTTCCAAGGCCCTCAAGGTTCTGACGGACGACTTGTCGCCCAAGGAAGTTCCGGCATCGCTCAAGGTTCTTCAGCGCGTGATAGCGCAGGTATCGCCCGGCGGCTGGCCGGGGGGAAAGACGGGCCGCGACCCGTGGTTGTATTTCTATGAGGACTTCCTGACAAAATATGACCCGGCGTTGCGCAAGGACGCCGGCGTTTATTACACCCCCGTTGAAGTGGTTCAGGCGCAGGTCCGGCTTGTGGATCGGCTGTTGGTGCGGAAATTGGGCAAGGAACACGGGTTCGCCTCGGACCACGTGTTCACGCTGGACCCGGCCGTGGGCACGGGAACCTATCTTTTGGGCATCATCCGCCACGTGCTGGACGCCGCGGCAACGGAACAGGGGCCGGGAGCGGTCCCCGGCGTGGCCTCATCCCTGGCCCAACAACTCAACGGGTTCGAACTGCTGGTCGGCCCGTACGCCGTGGCGCAGCTCCGCGTGGGCCGGTCCCTTGCCGAGGGCGGCGCGACGCTCCCGGAAGAGGGGCCGCAAATCTACTTGACGGACACGCTGGAGTCGCCAACGACAACCGTTGAAGCTCCGGCCCTGCTCTATCGGGAATTGTCCGAGCAGCACAAACGCGCCCTCGCCGTCAAATCGTCCTGCCCGGTGCTCATCTGCATCGGCAATCCCCCCTATGACCGGCACGAGACGGCGACCGAGGCGAACCGGAAGGAAACCGGCGGTTGGGTGCGCTGGGGCGACGAAGGGGAAAACGGCACCTACTCCCCGGAGCGGGCGATTTTGGATGACTTCGCCCGTCCGGTCCGCGTCTCCGGGGGCAGCGTCCACCTCAAAAACCTGTACAACTTCTATGTCTATTTCTGGCGTTGGGCCTTGTGGAAGGTCTTCGAAAGCGACACGGCCCAAGGGCCGGGCATCGTCTCGTTCATCACGGCGTCGTCCTATCTCGACGGCCCGGCTTTCGCCGGGATGCGCGAACGGATGCGCCGGTTGTGCGACGACGTATGGATCATCGACCTCGGCGGCGAGGGACGGGGCACCCGGCAGGACGAAAACGTCTTCAACATCCAAACGCCCGTGGCCGTCGCCGTGGCGGTCCGCTACGGCGAAGCCGACGCCGAGACTCCCGCCGCCGTGCGCTATTGCCGTCTGTCCGGAAGCCGCGAAACAAAGCTGCACGCCCTGGCGAGCATTACCGACTTTCCCGACCTCGCCTGGAACGAGTGCCCAAGCGGCTGGACGGACCGGTTCATCCCCAACGGACAGGGCGAATTTTTCGCCTGGCCGCTTTTGACGGACCTCATGCCCTGGCGGCATTCCGGCGTGGAGTTCAAACGGACATGGCCCATCGCCTCGGACGCCGAGACGTTGGAACGCCGCTGGCGGGCGTTGCTCGCCGCGCCGGACAGGGCGGCGGCACTTCGGGAAACACCGGGCAGAAAAGTGAACAATACGTGCTCTACCCGATTGCCGCACGAGACGAAGCTTCCGGCCCTTGCCGTGCTTGGCGTGGACGCCGCACCGCCTCGAATTTTACCATACGGTTTCCGGTCATTTGATCTTTCCTACTGTTTGGCCGACACACGTTTGTGCGATAGACCACGGCCTTCCCTTTGGGCGGCATACGGCGCGCGCCAAATCCACTTCGCCACACTTTTTTCCCAATCCCTTGAGCATGGTCCAGCATTAACCCTCAGCAGCAATTTCCCAGACTTGCATTACTTCCGTGGATCTTATGGCGGAAAAGATGTTTTCCCCCTTTACCGCGACGCAGCGGGAACACAGGCGAACGTCTGCCCCGGACTTCTGGAATTGCTCGCCGGCGCGTATGGCCGCGCCGTGCCAGCCGAGGACTTCGCCTGCTACCTGTACGGCGTTCTCGCGCATTCCGGCTACACCGCACGCTTCCATACGGAGCTGGGGAACAAGGAAATCCACATTCCGCTCACCCGGGACGCCGAGTTGTTCCAGCGCGTCGCCGCGCTTGGGCGCAAGCTCATCTGGTTGCACAGCTATGGGGAACGCATGGTCCCGGAGGGACAGACGCCGGGCCGCGTTCCTCCAGGGCAGGCGAGGTGCCTGACCTCCGTTTCCGACGCGCCGGCGGACTATCCCGAAACGTTCGGATACGAGGAGGCGACGCGAACGCTCACGGTGGGGACGGGCACGTTCGGCCCCGTCGCCCCGGAATCCTGGGCGTTCGAGGTATCGGGGCGGCACGTCCTGGAGTCGTGGTTGAAATACCGCATGAAGGCCGGCGCGGGCAAAAAGTCCTCGCCGCTGGACGCCATTCGTCCCGAACGGTGGACCGCCGCCTACACTTCGGCCTTGCTCAACCTCCTATGGGTTCTGGAGGCCACGCTGGCGACCTATCCAGAACAGGAGGCCACAATGGGGGCGATTCTGGAAGGACCGCTCTTCTCCGCCGAGGAACTGCCGACCGTGCCGGAGTCCGCGCGCAAAGCTCCAGAAAAACCGGACGATGCAAAGAAGCCCAAACAGGTGAAATTCGTCCTGCCCATGGAATAAGGCCTCACTCCGCCCAAACAAACCACGGCGTGGGGGGAATCGGACGAACGGGAGGCGAGGACTCCGCATGTCACGTGATCTGGTAGGAGAAAATTCGCCGGTCCTGAACCGCTGGACGCGGTCCGAGGCTTGATGAATGTGGCGTTTTCGGACGCCCAGCAAGCGGGGAAGCCTCTCTTTGAGGCCGATGGTCGCACCCCAAAAAACAAGTTGCGGTGACTCCCTCCCCTCTTACGGCCGAACCGCTCCGTGGTATGCGCACGGCGAGTGATGTGGGAATCCCCGCAAGAGATACTTCCGCCCCCTCTGAATCGGCCGAACCGCTCCGTGGTATGCGCACGGCGAGTGATGCGGAAATCCCCGAATAGACCTTTGTGCCGCCTGCTCTGAGTGGGCGACCGAACCACCATTTTCCTCGCAACAGGACTCGTCAGTCCAGGCGGGCAAACCGGAGGGCCTTTCCGGAAGTCAGGGAAACGTCATCGTCCGGCTTGGAATCCTCCATGGCAGGAATGACCCGCCCCGGAGATACTGCCCAGGGGATTACACCTTTCACACCTGGGAGTCCAAGCCAGACTCATTTCCTAGCTAAACGTCGAGACAGCGAAAGTCAACGCCACAGCTAGATGTCCTGCCGCTCCAGGTCGCGGGCGCGGATCTCGGCGCGCTTGATCTTGCCGCTGATGGTCTTGGGCAGCTCGTCCACGTATTCGATGATGCGCGGGTACTTGTAGGGCGCGGTGATTTTCTTGACGTGGTTCTGCAGCTCTTTGGTCAGCTCGTCGCTGGGCTCAAAGCCTGCGCCCAGCACCACGGTGGCCTTGACGGCCATGCCGCGCACGGGGTCGGGCACGCCGGTGACGGCGGCCTCCACCACGGCGTCGTGGGAGACCAGCGCGCTTTCCACCTCAAAAGGGCCTATGCGGTAGCCCGAGCTTTTGATGAGGTCGTCGGTGCGGCCCAGGAACCAGAAGTAGCCGTCCTCGTCCACCCAGGCCTTGTCGCCCGTGTGGTAGAACCCGCCGCGCACCACCTGCGCCGTGCGCTCGGGCTCGTCCAGGTAGCCGAGGAACAGCCCCGGCACGCCCTTGGTGGTTTTGCCGTCCTTGAGGCGGATGCAGATCTCGCCCTCCTCGCCAGGGGGGCAGGGCTGGTCTTCCTCGTCCAGCAGCGCAATGTCCCAATTGGGCATGGGCTTGCCGATGGACCCGGGCTTGGGCTGCATGAAGGGCAGGGTGCCCAGCTGCATGGCGGTTTCGGTTTGCCCGTAGCCCTCGTAAATTTCCAGCCCCAGCTCCTTTTTCCAGGCGATGAACACGGAGTCGTTCAGCAGCTCGCCGGCGGTGGTGCAGTGGCGGATGCTGGAGAGATCGAATTCCTTGAGGTTTTCGCGCACCAGAAAGCGGTAAATGGTGGGCGGCGCGCAGAAGGTGGTGATCTTGTGCACGCTCATGACGTGCAGAAGCTCGCGGGGGTTGAACTTGCCGCGCATGTCCCACACAAAAATCACCGCCCCGGCGATCCACTGGCCGTAGAACTTGCCCCACACGCTTTTGCCCCAGCCCGTGTCGGAAACGGTGAGGTGGATGTCGCCGGGCTCCAGGTCGTGCCAGTATACGCCGGTGGTTACGTGGCCCAGCGGATAGGTGTGGGAGTGCAGCACCATTTTGGGCATGCCGGTTGTGCCGCTGGAAAAGAAGATCACCATGGGCTCCTCGCCGCCGGGGGTCTCCGGCGTGCGGGGAAAGTCCGGCGCGCCGGTCTCCTTCAGCGTGTCAAAGTCCTTCCAGCCGGCCGGGGCCTTGGGGTGCCCGGCGTCGGAGGGGATGTCGACCAGCAGGGTGAGGGTGGGGCACTTGGGCCGGGCCGCCTCCACCCGCGCGGTGAGGGAGTCCTCGCAGATGACGCAGGAAACCCGCGCGTAGTTCACGCGGGTTTCGATGTCGTGGGAGGTCAGGAGCGAGGGCGAGGGGATGGGCAGCGCGCCAATGCGGCACAGGGCCAGCATGGTCACCCAGTATTCCATGCGCCGGTAGAGAATGAGCATGACGCGGTCGCCCTTTTGGACGCCCTGGGCGGCAAGGGCGCTGGCGAGCTTCATGGATTCGCGCTGGAAGTAGCCGAAGCTGAACTCGCGGCGCTGTCCCGTCGGGGAGACATGGATGAGGGCGAGGCGGTCCGGGTCCTCGGCCGCGCGCGCGTCGAGGAAGTCGTAGGCGAAGTTGAAGCGCTCCGGCACGTCGAGCCGGAACTGGGCCATGAAGTCGCGGTAGCGGCTGGTGCGGACCTTGTCGAATGTGGTGCTTTTCATTGGCTTTCCGCTCTCTGCCTAAAGGATGACGTCGAGGAACACGGCGTGGTGGTCGTCCAGGCCGCGCAGGGCGTGTGGCGTCTGGGAGTCGAAGTAGAGGCTGTCGCCGGGGTCCAGCGCGAGGGCGTCCTCGCCCAGCAGCAGCTCAAGGCGGCCCTGCATCACGTGGATGAACTCCTGCCCGGAGTGGGTGATGAGGGTCATGTCCTCCCGCTTTTTGGGCGGCACGGTGATGAGGAAGGGCTCCATCTTGCGGCCGGAAAAGCGGTAGGCCAGGCTCTTGTAGTCGTAGTCCTTGCGGCGCTCGACCGAGAGCCCCTCGCCGTGGCGCACAAGCGAGTAGCCCTTCAAATGCGGCTCCACGCCGCTTATCAGCACGGTCAAATCCACGTGGCAGGCCTGCGCCACCTTCATCAGAAAGCCCACGGGGATTTCAATGTCGCCGGATTCGTACGCCGCCATCTGCTCCGTGGTCACGCCGGTCTTGGCGGCCAGGTCGCTCAAGCTCAGGTCCATGGCGTCGCGCAGGCCGCGCAGACGCGGGGCTATTTCCTTGTATGCCTGTTCCATGTGCATGATCCGCTCCTTCGCGTTTACTCAGGCCTTGGGAGGCTCCTGCATGGCCTCGGGGAACATTTGCGCGGCGATTTCGCGCAGTTTGAACTTCTGGATCTTGCCGCTGGCGGTCATGGGGAAGCTGTCCACAAAGGCGATGTACTTGGGGATTTTGTACCGGGCGATTTGTCCGCGGCAAAAGTCCTTCACGTCGTCCGGCTCCAGGGCGACATCTGGCTTGAGGATGATGAAGGCGCCCACCTCCTCGCCGAACTTGCGGCTGGGCACGCCCACCACCTGCACGTCGAGGATGCCGTCCATGCGGTAGAGGAACTCCTCGATCTCGCGCGGGTAGACGTTTTCGCCGCCGCGGATGATCATGTCCTTGAGCCGGCCGGTGATGGTGACGTAGCCCTCATCGTCCATGGTGCCAAGGTCGCCGGAGTGCAGCCAGCCGTCCATGTCGATGGCTTTTGCCGTGGCCTCGGGGTTTTTGTAGTAGCCCTTCATCACGTTGTAGCCGCGGCAGCAAATTTCGCCCACGACGCCGCGCGGCGCTTCCTTGTAGGTGTCCGGGTCCAGAATGATGACCTCGATTTCGGGCATGGCGCGGCCCACGGTTTCGGTCATTTGCCGCAGGGAGTCGCCCTTTCTGGTCTGGGTCATCACCGGTGAGGCCTCGGTCAGGCCATAGCAGATGGTGATTTCGCGCATGTACATGTCGTTCATGGCGCGTTTCATAAACTCGATGGGACAGGGCGAGCCGGCCATGATGCCGGTGCGCAGGCTGGAGAAGTCGAATTTCTTGAAAAGCTTGTGCTCCAGAATGCTGATGAACATGGTGGGCACGCCGTAAATGGCGGTGCACTTCTCCTCCTCAATGCTCGTCATGGCGATGAGGGGGTCGAAGTTCTCCAGCAGGATAAGGGCCGTGCCGTGGGTTATGGCGGCCATTACGCCCAGCACGCAGCCAAAGCAGTGGAACAGCGGCACGGGCAGACACAGGCGGTTCTTCTCGGTGAAGCCCTGGTGCTCGCCTATCCAGTAGCCGTCGTTGCCGATGTTGTTGTGGGTGAGCTGCACGCCCTTGGGGAAGCCCGTTGTGCCGCTGGTGTACTGCATGTTCACCACGTCAAACGGGGAAAGGGTCTTCTGCCGGGCCTCATACTCCTCATGCGTGGTCATAACCGCAAGGGACTGCACCTCACTCATGGAGTACATGCCGCGGTGCTTCTCGGCTCCCAGGAAAATGACGCGTTTGAGGCACGGGAAGCGCTCGCAGGAGAGGTGGCCGCGCTCCTGGGTTTTGAGCTCCGGGGCCAGGTCGTACAGGGTGCTCACGTAGTCCGTGTCGCGGTAGCCGTCTATGATGACGAGGTTCTCGCAGTCGGACTGCTTGAGCAGGTACTCGATTTCGGCCTTGCGGTAGTGGGTGTTCACAGTGAGCAGCACGGCGCCGATTTTGGCCGTGGCGAACATGAGCACCACCCAATAGGGCACGTTGTTGGCCCAAAGGCCCACCTTTTCGCCCTTCTGCACGCCCATGGCCATAAGGCCCATGGCCACGTCATCCACCAAGTCGGAGAACTCGCTCCAGGTGAGGCGGAAGTTGCGGTCCACGTAAACCACGGCGTCGCGTCCGGGCCAGGCGGCCACGGTTTCGTCGAGAATCTGCCCCAGGGTGCGTTCGATGACGGCTTGCGCGCGGGGCATGGGCTACTCCGGGAAGTACAGCACCGCGTAGATGCTGGCCGAGCCATCGCCCGCGGCGGAGAGGTTGTGCGGCACCACGGAGTTGTAATAAATGCTGTCGCCGGGGCCGATGATGGTGGTCTCGCGTCCGTAGACGAGCTGCACCTGGCCGGAAACCACGACGATGAACTCCTCGCCCTCGTGGGAGGAGAGGGTCTTGTCCTCCTCCGGCTCGGGGTGCATTTCAATGAAGAAAGGCTCCAGGTGGCGGTCGGTTTTGCCCTTGCCCAGCGAGAAATAATTGTGGCTGGCGGGTTTGTCGCCGTCCTGATGCATGCTGAATTCCTCGGTGCGCTCGCTCAGGCGCACCACCAGCGGGTCGCGGCTCACATGGTCGTCGAGGAACGTGCCCAGGCGCACGCCCAGCGCGCGGGCGATTTTGAGCAGCGGTCCAAGCGAAGGGTACAGGTCCTTGGTTTCCACGGCGCAAAGAAAGTCCTCCGCCAGGCCGGTGCGGCCGGCCAGATCCTGCAAGCTCAAGTTCTGCTTCTCGCGAAAAGCGCGTATGCGCTCACCCACCTTCTTATTCATGCTGCCCCGTCCTTCCCTGACGCGTTGAAGATTGCGCCGCGGCCGCGGTTTGGCGGCGCGTCCGTCCGCCTGGAGGTCGCCTTTCGACCCTGCGGCGACGTCTGTGAGCAAAGTGTCGGAATCCATATCCCAAGCGCGGGCAATTGTCGACTGTCCGCGCGTGTTTGCCTGCGCCTCCCCGCCGTGGGCCTTGCCACCGCCAAGTGAAGCGTGTAGCCTTTTTTTCCGTTGTGACAGGCGGTATTGCCGCTTGCGGCCGCCAGCAGGAGCAAACAGGTGCGCAGATGACCGAAGACCACGACAAACAAGCCCACGCCCCGGTCCATCGCCCGGAGGGCGGCCGCCGGATCAAGGGGCTGTTCTCCACGCAGACCGTGGAGAAGGTCGGCACCGGCACCACACAGCGCAAAACCATAAGCAAAATGTACTGGTTCTGCGCCCAAACCGACGACCAAAGCGTGGGCGTGCAGGCGCTGAACAAGAATATGGTGCCCGCCGGCACCGTCACCCCCGTTCCCGTGGAGGACTTTCTCGCCCGGTACAACCCGGAGCCGGAGATGTACCTCAAGACCGTGTACCCCAAGATGCAGGAGCTGTCCTCAACCGTCAGCCGCGCGGAGGAGAGCCGGCAGCGCGGCGCGCTTTACAGCGCCCAGTTCGACTTTGAGAACGCGCTGGCCGTTGACGAGGAGAACGTGCGCGCCAACTTCGGCCTGGGGCTCACGTATGTTGAGCGCGGCGAGTCGGCCAAGGCCCAGGACATTCTGGGACGCATTGTGGGGCTGGAGGCCGCCTTCGCCCCGGAGCACAAGCACCTGTTCAACGAGTTCGGCATCAGCCTGCGCAAAAGCCGCATGATCGACCAGTCCATCGAATACTACACCCGCGCCCTCACGCTTTCCACCACGGACGAGAACCTGCACTACAACGTGGCCCGCGCCTTTTACGACAAGGGCGACCTGGAGAAGTGCCGCGAGCATCTCGCCGAGGCCCTGCGCCTGAATCCGGACCACGAGGAGGCCAAGCGCTTCGTGGAGTTTCTGGACACCAAAAAATAGCCGGGCGCGCCATGTCCGCCTCGCAGACCAACACGCCGCCGTCCGCCACTCCGCAGGCGAATGCCCCGCAGCTTGCGCTTTCCGCCGTGCATTTTTCCTATCGCCGCCCTGGCGAGGCGGCCAGGGTTGTGCTGAAGGGCGCTGACATGGCCGTGCCGCGCGGGGCCTTTGCGCTGCTCACCGGGCCCTCTGGCGCGGGCAAAAGCACGCTGCTGCGCCTGTTCTGCCGGCTGGAGGAGCCCGACGCGGGCCGCGTGCTGCTTGCTGGCGAGCCTGTGGACGCGCTGATTCCGGCCATTTTGCGCCGTCGCGTGAGCTACTTGCAGCAAACGCCGGTGGTTGTGCCGGGCAGCGTGCGCGAGAACCTGCTGCTGCCCTTCGGCTTCAAAGTCTCGGCAGGGCAGAACCCGCCCGGCGACGCGGAGCTTTCGGCCGGGTTGGCGCGCCTGGCCGCTGGCGACATTCCACTCTCGCAGGAGGCGGGCACCCTCTCCGTGGGTCAGCGCCAGCGCCTGTGCCTGGTCCGGGCGCTGCTCACCCGGCCCGAGGTTTTGCTGCTGGACGAGCCGGTGAGCGCGCTTGACGCGGACAGCGCCCGGGCCGTGCTGGACGCGGCCGAGGGCTTTTGCCTGGACGACGGCGGCACCGTGGTGCTGGTGAGCCACGCGGCGTTTGCGCCCGCGCGCGTCGTTCCGCTGCGTTACGAACTTTCCGGAGGAGCGCTCTCGTGGACGCCGGCGTCATAAGCATCGCCCCATGGCGGCTGATGCTCGCGCTGGTCTTCGCGCTCATCGCCGGGGGCTGCTCGCTGGCCCTCAAGCTGGATCTTGGACGCGACCTGCTCATCGGCACGGTGCGCACCTTCGCCCAGCTCTTCCTCATGGGCTGGGTGCTGGGCATTGTTTTCTCCGTGGAATCGCCCTGGCTGGTGATGGGGCTGTTCCTCATCATGGCGGCGGCGGCGGCGCAAACGGCCAGGGGCCGCGTCAAGGAATCGGCAGTGGCCTTCGCCTGGCCCATGTACCTTGGCATGACGGCGGTGTACCTGCTCGTCACCATCACCGTCACCGGGGCCATTGTTCACGCCCAACCCTGGTGGAAGCCGCAGTATTTTCTGCCCATCGGCGGCATGGTGCTGGGCAATTCCATGAACTCCGTGGCCGTGGCGCTGGACCGGCTTTTTTCGGACATGCGGGCCAGGGCGGCCATGGTGGAGATGAAGCTCTGCCTCGGGGCCGACGCGGCCGAGGCCAGCGCGGACATTGTGCGCACGGCGGTTCGCGCGGGGATGATCCCCTCCATCAACTCCATGATGGCCGTGGGGCTCGTCTCCCTGCCGGGCATGATGACCGGCCAGATTCTGGGCGGCAGCGATCCCACGCAGGCCATCCGCTACCAGATCGTGGTCATGCTCATGATTGTGGGCGCCACGGCGCTGGGCAGCACCATCCTCACGCTCATCATCCGCCGCCGCTGCTTCGGCCCCGGCGACAGGCCGCTGCTGCGGTAGAGGGCCGGCGTCGCCCGGTGACACGCTTCGCGGGCCAGGGGGCCGCCCCTTCCTCATCGGGGGAGTCCTCTTTGGGCGGAGACCGGCCGCGCGCGCCGCAGCCCGCAGGGCCTCCGTCCAGGGGGCGTCATCCCCCAGGCGGGAGGCCGTTGCGCTCGGCCTCCGGAGCGTATAGTATCGTATCCGCGTATCATCCATAGACGAACCCCCGCGAGGAGCGCATGGGCCTGGACCGCCATCATCTGCTCAGCCTGCACACCGTGATGGAGGGCCTGCGCCAGGGCCTGTGCGAATTTTCCGGCCCGTCGCGCGCGGCGCTCATTTATGCCCAGCGCGAAAGCGAGCCCCTGCGCGTGGTGGATCCGCAAAACCTGCTGCGCGGCCACGAACCGCGCCTGCGCGAATATTTCCTCGACACCGGGGAGTGGAACGCCGGCCTGCCCCGGCCGGAGCAGGTGGCCTACTTCGACCAGCACCATTCCCGCCGCCTGGGGCTTGCGGGCATTGTGAGCCTGGGCGGCCGCGCGCGCAGCGTGGACTATCAGATGTGGTTCACGGAGCAGCATCCGAACCTGTGCTCGCCCGGGCCCACGCGGCGCTGGCTGGAGCTGGCTCTGCGCCAGCTGGCCACCTGCCTGGGCAACGACGACATCCTGACGCTGGACTCCGTGTCCAACACCCTGCAGGAAATGGCCCCCCACGCCGTGCACGACCACATCGTGGACGAGCGCGCCCACGCTCTGGGACCGGACACCCGCCTGCGCGTGGCCAACATCCTCTCCACCATCATTCAGATTTCCAAGACCCCGGAGGAAGGCGCCTGGGCGCGCGGCCGGCTGGCCTTTGTGGAGCCCTCGCGCCTGTCGCGGCTGCACTACCTGGCCCGCCTGCCCAAGGCCGAGCGCCCCAGGCTGGACAACGGCAAGCACGTGCGCAAGATGCTGCAGGCCGTGGAGCGCACCCCGCGCCTGCTGGTGTCCGATGGCGAGCACATCATCGGCATGTCCGCTGGCGATCTGCCCGCAGGCAGCCTGTATGCGCTTTTCAACGGCCGGCACGGCATGCTCTTTCTCGATGGCGCGCCCGTGTGCAGCTTTTCCGACGGGGCCTTCCAGTCCACCAACCGCCGCCCCAATTTGGTGACCCTGGAGGAGGCGCTGCTGGAATGGCCGCTGGACGACGAGCAGCGCGGCACGCTTTTCGCCACCATTTCGGCCCTGGTCTCCGTCGCCGGGGAGCAGAAGTATGGCTGCGCGCTCATCCTCGACCCCTACACGCCGCTTTTGACCCTCTCCGGCCACGGGCTGGAGACGCCCATGCCGCTGGACAGCGAGGAGCGTCTGTCCCTGGCCGCCGGGCTGGCCAGGGTGGATGGCGCGCTGCACCTTTCCGCCGCGCGCGACCAGCTGTGCGGCTTCGCCTGCCTCATGGACGGCCCGAGCTTCCCCGGCGAGGACCGCTCGCGCGGGGCGCGCTACAACTCCGCCCTGCGCTTTACGCATTCCCATCCGGAGCTCATCGTGGTGGTGGTGTCCAGCGACCGACCTGTTTCGGTGATGCGCAAGGGCGTGGATCTTTCCAAACCGCCCGTGTGGCCGCCTGTGCCGACCATGCTGCGCCCGCCGCCAACGCTCGCCGAGTGGCTGGGCTAGCCGCGCGATTCGGCCGACCGTCTGATCCTCAAGGAGCCCCCCATGCTGATCCGACCCGAAATCCCGGCGGACATCGCCGCCATCCGCGAAATCAACCTTGCCGCCTTCGCCGACCACCCGTACAGCCGGCAGACCGAGCACCTCATCGTCGAGGCCCTGCGCGCGGCCGGGGCATTGGTCGTTTCCCTGGTGGCCCAGGAGGACGGCGCGTCCCGCAGTGTTGTCGGCCGCGTCGTCGGCCACATCGCATTCTCCCGCGCGGCCATTGATGACAGCGACAAGGGCTGGTTTCTGCTGGGGCCGGTCGCCGTGCTGCCGGGCCTGCAACGCCGGGGCATCGGCTCCGCGCTGGTGCGCGCCGGGCTGGACGAGCTGCGGGGCCTTGGCGCGCAAGGCTGCGTGCTCGTGGGCGACGCGGCCTTTTATGCCCGCTTCGGCTTCCGGCAGGCGCGGGGCCTGACCTACCCCGGCGTGCCGCAGGAATTTGTGCTCTGTCTGCCGCTGGCCGGAGACGAGCCCGAGGGCGAGGTGGGACACCACGCGGCCTTCGAGGCCGGGCTGTAACGCCGACGGGCGCGGCTTTCGGCGGGATGGCGTGCCTGTGACGTGCTCCGCAGGCCAAGGGGCGCGCCCCTTGGAACTCCGGTCATGGCAAGACGGCGTTCGCTCATGACGCCGGGCGCGGGGCGTATGCCGGGGCCGTCTGGAAGGCTTTTGGCGGGCGGGATGGCGTGCCTGTGGCGTGCTCCGCAGGCCAAGGGGCCACGCCCCTTGGAACCCCGATAATGGCAAGACGGCGTTCGCTCATGACGCCGGGCGCCGCCGCGCCCCTTGACGAGAGCCCCTGGGATGCTTTCTATTGGGGCCGCGCCATTTCGGCCGTATGGAGAACCCAAAATGAGCACCATGTTCGGGGCCCGCGTGCCCTTTTACAAGCTGCAGGGCTGCGGCAACGACTTTGTGGCCATAGACAACCGCGTGCTGCGCCTGCCCCGCGAGCTTATGGCCGAGTGGGCCAAAAAGATCTGCCCGCACGCCTTCGGCGTCGGAGCGGACGGCCTGTTCTTTTTGGAGCTGCCCGCGCCCGGCGTGGCCGCGGACTACGTGTGGCACTTCTACAACGCCGACGGCTCCCGCGCGGAGATGTGCGGCAACGCCAGCCGCTGCGTGGGTCGGCTGGCGCACGCTCTGGGCCTCGGCGGCGAGCGGCACGTGCTCGGCAGCGACGCCGGGCCCATCGCCATCACCGTGGATGTCGCGGCCGGGCAGGTCAAGGTGCAGCTCACCGAGCCCCAGGCCCTGGCCCTGAACATCCCCCTGAGCGTGCAGGGCAAGGAGACGCTGGCGCACTTCGTCAACACGGGCGTGCCCCACACGGTGATTCTGGTGGACAAGGTGGCCGAGGTGGACGTTGCCAGCCTGGGCCGCGCGGTGCGCTTCCACGAGCATTTCGCCCCGGCGGGCACCAATGTGAACTTCGTGCAGGTTGTGGACCGGCGGCACACCCTGGTGCGCACCTACGAGCGCGGCGTGGAGGCCGAGACCTACGCCTGCGGCACCGGCGTCTCCGCCGTGCAGGTGGTGCTCTCCGCCCTGGGCCGCTCCGAGGATGAGCTGGCCACCACCACCACCGGCGGCGAGGTGCTCACCACCAGCCTGGAGGGCGGGCGCGTGTTTTTGAAGGGCGCGGCCGAGCTGACCTTCACCGGCGAGATCAACGCCCCGGCCCTGGGGCTGCCCCTGGCCTGAGCCGGATCCCCCCTTTTTTGGGCGAAACGCCCCGTTCGCGTCGTGCTGGCGCGGGCGGGGCGTTTTGCTGCCGCACGGCGATGACCACGGCGGGCGTCAGCGCCAGCAGGACCACTGGGGTCGCCGGAAGGCGAGATTGTCGCGCAAGGAGGGATGCCCTCTTTTTTGCGGTGTTATCACAGTCCGGAGGAGAATCGGCACCAGTCTTGAAAATGCCGCACAAGGCCGGTTTGCACAAGACATGATTCCGCCGTCGGCTTCACCTTGGCCGAATGCCCAGGGACAAATGTTCCAGACGAATGCGCATGGGTGTGTCCGGGGGATGCCCTGGACCGCGGACCCGGGCCGTGCTATTGCATCGCGGCCCACGGGCGGGCGCAAAATCCGGAGAGGCCCATGACCGACGAGACCCAAAACGTGTGCGAGAACCTGCCGGAGACCGAGCACTATCGCTATGGGCGCATCCTGCTGGGGCTGACTCTGGCCGGGGCGCTGTTCCTGGCGGGGCAGGCCGTGCGCTGGTGGCACGAGCTGCGCCAGACCGCGCGCCTGGAGCATGCCGTCACCGAGGTTTACCGCCGGGCCCTGGCGGGCGAACCGGGCAGCGCCCCCTATGGACGGCTGCAATTCGAACTCGGCAAGCTGCGGGCCCTTTCGGCCCAGCGGCTGGACATGGTGGAGCTGCTGGCCGCGCTCTCTCGCCGCGCGCCCGAGGGAGTGCGCATCACGGGCGTCTCCATGGCCACGGCCAGCGGCGTTGTCTCCGGCCTGGCCGCCACGCCGGAGGACTTCCAGCGCTATCAGGCGGTGCTGGCGGCGGAGGCCTCCTTCACCTTCAGCGTGGCCCGGGTCGACACAATCTCCCGTCCCTTGCATTTTGACCTGGACGTGAAGGTGCGCGACCGCGCCGCGCCGCCCAAGGGAGACGATCAGTGAGCTGGCGCAACGGCCCCTGGCGCGTGGTGGCCCACCTGACGCATTTGGACGCCAAGGCCCAGCGTCGGCTGTGGCGCGGGCTGATTTTTGGCTGGGCTCTCACGCTGCTTACCGCCTGGGCGGCGCTGTCCGCCTTTACCCGCGTGGCGGAAAAGGCCGGCGAGGAGGCCGGGCGCATGTACGTCACCGTGGCCCCGCTGGCCGCGGAGGTGATGGAGCTGCGCAAGAGCGGCGGCCAGCTGGCCGGCCAGCCCCCCCTGATCGCTGCGGAGCGCGTGGCCCGAAGCGCCGGCGTGGGCCCGGATCGTTTGCGCGTGCAGGTGGCCGCGGAAGCCACCGCCACGCCCGGCGCCACCCTGAATCTGCATGCCCGTGGCCTGAACCTGGGGGAAATGGTGGATTTGCTGCGCGACCTGCGCGTTGAGGGCGGGCTCGTCACCGTGTCCGCGCAGCTTGCGCCCACTCCGGGAGCGGACAACCTCATGGATCTTGACATGATCCTCACCCGGTAGCGGCATGGGCGCGGCAACCACCAATCCATGCGGCGCGCGGGCGCCGGGGCTCGGCGGCGCGGGGACGCTCGCGCTTGTCATCGGCTTTTTGGCCGGGCTGGTGCTGTACCTGCCGTGGGACACGGCGTGGGACATGGCCCTGCGCCGCATGACGGAGCGGCTTCCCGGCGTGCGCATCACCTGGCAGAGCATCGACCACGCCTCGCCGCTGGGCTTCCGCGTCAATGGTCTGGTGGCGGGCTCGCCGGAGTGGCCCGTTTCCCCCCGGGCGCAGTGGGTGGAGGTGCGCCTGGGCGTAAGTCCGCGCCTGTCCCTGCGGGCGGACACCGGCGGCCGCGAACTGCGTCTGGTCTGCCTGGACACCGGCGATTTCGATCTGCGCGGCGCGGCCAATCTGGCCTGCCTGGGCCGGCGCGATATTCTGGGCAGCGTGGAGGTGCGTGCCGAGGGCCGCGTGGACACCGGCGCAAAAATACTGGACCACGGCCTGCTTGATTTGCGCGGCAAGGCCCTGCAACTGCCCCGCGGCCTGTGGCTGGGCGACGCGGTGCTGGCCCTGGAATATAAGGACAAGGCCCTGCGCATCCGCAACTTCACCCTGCGCGAGCCCATGCAGGTGCGCGCCGAGGGCGCCGCCGCCATCAGGCCCGGGGCCCTGCTCGCCTCGCCCTACGCCGTTTCCGGCGAAATAGTGCGCGGGCGTGAGGCCGCGTCCTTCACCTCCGAGGGCCAGCTGGGCGACTTCCTCGGCGAGACGCTTCCGCCGGAGTGATTTGCCCTTGTCCGCGAAAACGGCTACACGCTTTGCCGTGAGACGCCCCCGCCCCCCGCACCCCTTGCGCCACGCGCGCCCGGGCCTAACCCCCAACAAAGCCCCAGGCGGCAGGCCATGAGCTTTCCCCCCCGCGGATACCTGCTCGTGAGCGAACAGCTCGATGACCGTCCAGACTTCGCTTCGGACTGGCGCGGGCTGTGCCTTGTTCTCGGGCTGGGGTATTTTTTCACCGTGTGCGTGCACCTGCTGGGCGTGTCCAACTGGGCCGGACCGGAGTTCCGCGTGGGCGCGGAGCGGCTGCTCTCCACCCACGACGCCTACTGCTGGCTGGCCGGGGCCAAGGGCGTGAACGGCTACGCCCGCTTCGGCATGGCCCGGCTGGCGGCGCTGCTGGCCAGCCTCAGCGGGCAGCCCTTGTGGGCCATCGGCTTTTGGAGCCCGCCCTTTTTCGCCGGGTTGACGGCCGTGGCCACCGGGCTTTGGGGGTGGCGGCTGGCCGGGGCGCGCGCGGCCATCATCCCCGCGCTTCTCGGCGCGCTGGCCCCGGGCTTCTTTTTCCGCTCGCGTCTGGGCTATTTCGATTCCGACGTGTTCACCGAGCTGATGCCGCTTGTGCTCGGCTTCTTTTTGGCCACGCTGCTGGCGCCGTTTTGCTCCCGGGCCTGGAGGCCCACGGCTTCGGAGCTGGCCGGGCGCGAAGCGGGCGGCGCACCGGGAAAAACCGGCGACGCCGGCGCGGCCAGCCCCGCCCGGCTGCCCGCTTGGCTGCCCTGGGTGGCGCTGGCTTTCGGGCTGTTTGCGCGGGTGGCGCACTTCGCCCACGACGACGTGCAGCCCCTGGGCGTTGGCCTGTACTGGCTGGCGCTGGGGCTGGTGGCCGTG
>MNUQ01000094.1:0-2752 GCA_001871085.1 Desulfovibrionaceae bacterium CG1_02_65_16 | reverse complement strand
GGCTGCTTTTCGTCTATGGCCTGGCGGCCTATGCCGGGCCCCGGCGCTTCGGCGCGGATGTGTTCTCCCTGGGCCTGGCGGATCTGCCCGGCCTCATGTTGACCTGCGGGCTGGCGTATGTTCTCTCGCGCCCCGCGCCGCCGCGCCGCCTGACGAGTTGGTTCGACAAGCCCTGGCCCTGGCTGGTCGCCATCGCCCTGCTGGCCCTGGCGGGGGGGCTGCTTTTGCCGTTGGGGGCGTTCTGGGCCAAGGCGGCCAGCTACTTCAAGCCCGTGGCCGACATCGCCGCCGCCAGCGCGCCCAAATATCCCGGCATCACCCAAAGCATCCGCGAGGCCAAGAACGTGGCCGACGTGGGCATGGCGCTGGCGGGCATGGCCGTCTCCACCACGGTGGGCGGCATTGGCGTGCTGGGGCTACTGGGGTTGCTGGCGTTTCGTCCGGCCGTGCTCTTGCTGGCGCCCACGGCGCTGCTGGGCTTCTCCAGCCTGGTGCTGGGCACGCGCTTCACCATGTTTGGCGGCCCGGTGCTGGCCCTTGGCCTGGGCGCGGCCGTGCACTGGGCGGTCAAGGGCGCGGCCCTGGCCCTGGGCCGGGGCGCTGGCGCAGCCCGGCTGGCGCAGATCCTCGTGGCGGGCGGCTGCCTGTTGGCCTACGCGGGCGTGTACGCCGTCACCCCGGCCACGGCGGTGCTTTCCGCCGGGCACGCGCGCGCGCTCATCGCCTACCGCGAGGCCGAAGCCTCCGGCCCGAACGGGATACGCCCGAATGGGCCGGAACTGTGGACCTGGTGGGACTTCGGCTACGCCACGCAGTATTTCGCCGAGCGCATGACCCCATGCGATGGCGGGCGGCACGCCGGGCGCGACATCTACGCCACGGCGCTGGCCCTCACCACCGACAGCTACAGGCAGGCGGCGCAGATCATCCGGCTTTCGGCCAGCCGCGGCGACGACCCGGCCAAGGTCTGGGACACCATGCCGGCAACGGCCGTGCGCGACGAGATACGCGCCCTGCGCGAGCATGACGTGGCCCTGCCGCCCGTCCGGCCGCAGCATTTGGTGGTGGCCTGGGAGAATTTGCTGCTGCTGCACTGGATAAGCTATTACGGCTCCTGGGATGTGGTGACCGGGCAGGGACGGCACGCGGGCGTAAGCGTTGTGCGGCAGGCAGCCTCCGTGGACCGGGAGAACGGCACCCTGACGCGCCGCGGGGGGGGGGCCTCGGTACCTCTTGCCAGCGCGGAGATCTTGTCCGACAAGGGGGGGCAGCGCCTGGACATGCCGGAGCATCCCGGCGGGCTGCATCTTGTGGTGAACGCGGAAGCCGGGCAAGCCGTGCTGCTGGACGACGCGGCGTATGGCAGCATGGCCGTGCAGCTGCTTATCGGCGACCCGGCGCGGCCAGAGGCGGCGCGGGATTTCAAACTCCTGCACGAGGGCTTTCCCCTGGTGCGCATATACGAAGTCCTGCCCGGGCCAAGCCCCGCGGAACAGGCGAAGGCGGAAAAACAATGAGCATTCCCTTCATCGACCTCAAAACCCAGTACGCCCGCGTTGCCGAGCAGGTCGGCTCCGGTCTGGACGCGGTGCTCAAATCCGGCGCGTTCATCAACGGACCCGACGTGGCGCGTGTTGAAAAACGCCTGGCCGAGTACGCCGGCACCCGCCACGCCATGGGCTGCGCCTCCGGCACGGACGCGCTGCTGATGTCGCTCATGGCGTTCAAGGTGGGCCCGGGCGACGCGGTGTTCTGCCCCTCCTTCACCTTCATGGCCACGGCGGAGGTGGCGGCGCTGCTTGGGGCCACGCCTGTGTTCGTGGACATCGACCCCGTGAGCTTCAACATGGACGCCGCCGACTTTGAGCGCGCCGTGCGCGCCGTCGAGGCCGACGACGCCTCCATCCACCCCCTGCCCGCGCACGCGGGCAAGCTCACCCCCAAGGCCGTCATCCCTGTGGATCTTTTCGGCCAGCTGGCGGATTACGAGGGCATTTTGCCCGTTGCCGCGGCCCACGGCCTGTATGTGGTGGAGGATGCGGCCCAGGCCTTTGGCGCCACGGTGGAGATGGACGGCGTGACCCGCCGGGCGGGCGGCTTCGGACAGATCGCCTGCACCTCGTTCTTCCCGGCCAAGCCGCTGGGCTGCTACGGCGACGGCGGCATGTGCTTCACCGACGACGACGAGCTGCTGGAGCTGTTGCAGTCCATCCGCGTGCATGGCCAGGGACGCGACAAGTACGAGAACGTGCGCCTGGGCGTCACCGGCCGGCTGGACACCATACAGGCCACGGTGCTGCTGGCCAAGATGGACATCTTTGACGATGAGGTGCGCCTGCGCCAGGAAGTGGTGCGCCGCTACGCCGACCTGCTCGGCAGCATCCCCGGGCTGACGTTGCCCTCGGTGGGCGCCGGGCGCGTTTCGGTGTTCGCCCAATACTGCATTCTGGCGGAGTCCACCGAGCACCGCGCGCAGCTGCTGGAGCGCATGAGCGCCGCCGGCGTGCCTTCGAGCATCTATTATCCCAAGCCGCTGCACATGCAGCCGGTGTTCGCGAACTTGCGCTACGCCGCGGGCTGCCTGCCCGTGAGCGAGGATGTGGCCGGACGCGTGTTCAGCATTCCCATGCATCCGTACCTGACCATGGCGGTGCAGAAGGACATCGCCGCCGCCCTGGCAGGCTAGGGGGGGGCGCGTGCGGAACCTCGGGCGGGCGCTGCCGAGGCTGCTGTTGCCGGCGGCCATCGGCCT
>MNUQ01000121.1:24777-45303 GCA_001871085.1 Desulfovibrionaceae bacterium CG1_02_65_16 | reverse complement strand
GAACCTTTCCTCGGAAAGGTTTCCCCCCCGATTATTCCCGCGCGGTGCGCCTGGGCTAATGCTGGATGTAGACGACGTGGGACTGCAGGTACTCGAAGAGGCCGTGCTTGCCGTCGGCCCCGCCGATGCCGGACTTGCGCCAGCCGGCGTGGAAGCCCTGCAGGGCCTCGAAGTGCTCGCGGTTGACGTAGGTTTCGCCGAATTTCAGCTCATTCACCGCGCGCATCATGCTGGTGACGTTGTTGGTGAAGATGGACGAGGTGAGGCCGTACTCGCAGTCGTTGGCCAGCGCAATGGCCTCATCCAGGCCGGAAACGCGCATGACGGGCAGCACGGGGCCGAAGATCTCCTTGCGCATGATCTCCATGTCCTGATTGCAGCCGCCAAGCAGCGTGGGTTTGTAGAACGCGCCGGTCTTGGGCTCGGAGGGGCGTTCGCCGCCGGTGAGCACCTGCGCGCCCTGCTGTTTGGCGCGGGCGACCATGGCCTCGATTTTGGCGAGCTGTTCGCGGTTGATCTGGCAGCTCATGTCCGGATTGTTGAAGGGGTCGCCGTAGGTCACGGCGGCCATGGCCTTGGTCATGCGGTCCATGAATTCGTCGGCGATTTTGGCGTCAACGTAGACGCGCTCGGCGCAGTTGCACACCTGGCCGGAGTAGATGACGCGCGAGCCCACCACGGCCTTGACGGTGAGGTCGAGGTCGGCGTCGGCGCAGACGATGACCGGGGCTTTGCCGCCGAGCTCCAGGGAGGTTTTGGTGATGTTCTCGGCGGTGGCCTTGATGATTTGCTGGCCGGCCTCCACGCTGCCGGTGAGGGTGACCAGACTGGTGACGGGGCTTTTCACCAGCGCGTTGCCCATCGTGCTTCCCCGTCCGGAAACGAAGTTCAGCACGCCGGCGGGCAGGCCGGTTTCATGCACCAGCTTGGCGAAGTCAAACGTGGTGCAGGGGGTTTCGCTGCTGGGTTTGATGACGGTGGTGCAGCCGGTCAAGAGCGAGGGTGCCACCTTGCGCGCCATGACGAAGAACGGGAAGTTCCAGGGGCAAATACCCACAACGACGCCGATAGGCTGCTGCAAAAGCAGGATGTTCTCGCCCGGACGGTCGCTTTGGATGACCTCGCCCTCGTATTTTGTGGCCCAGCCGGCGTAGTAGTCGAAGTAGTCGGCGGTGACGTCGATTTCCACCTGCGCCAGGCCGATGATTTTGGCCTGCTCCTCGGCGAGCGTTTTGGCCAGCTCCACGCGGTTGGCGCGAATGGCGGCGGCCATCTTCTTGAGGTAGGAGGCGCGGTCGCTGGCGGTGCGGGCGGCCCAGAGGCCTTGGGCCTTCTCGGCGGCGGCCAGCGCCTTGGCGGCGTCCTCGGCATCGCCGTTGGGAACAGTGGCGATGACCTTTTCGGTGTAGGGATTCAGCACCTCGATCATGTCCTTCGAGTGCGAACCCTGAAATTTGCCATCGATGTACTGTTGATACGTCTTCATTGAGTGAACCTCCTGATGGGAATGCGTGCTCGCGCGGGGGCGCAATTCCATACTTGCAGCCAGCATACTTATGTCTCAACAAACATACAACCCGTGCGCAAAAAAAATACTGCCGCTTCAAACAAGCCGTGTGTGTTTTTCTGCGGCGCGGGCCGGGCGCGGCGGGGCGCGTGCCGCATGCGCGCGCGTGTTTTAATCCCGACCAAATTCATAAAGTTTTGCGCCACCCCCCTTGCGCCTGGGCCATGGGTGTGTATTTATGGACAATGCGCCCGCCTCATCGCTCGCGCCAATCCGTGCCTTTTGGAGAAACGCCATGTGGGAATACTCTGAAATCGTTAAGGAACATTTCCTCCATCCGAAGAACGTGGGCGAGATGAAGGACGCCACCTGCGTGGGCGAGGTGGGCTCGATCGCCTGCGGCGACGCGCTGAAGCTCTTTCTCAAGATTGAGGACGGCGTCATCAAGGACGCCACATTCCAGACCTTTGGCTGCGCCAGCGCCATCGCCTCCAGCTCCGCGTTAACCGAGCTGGTGAAGGGAAAGACCGTGGACGAGGCGCTCAAGATATCGAACAAGGACATCGCCACCGTGCTTGGAGGTCTGCCCAAGGAGAAGATGCACTGCTCCGTCATGGGGCAGGAGGCGCTGGAGGCCGCCATCAAGCAGTGGCGCGGCGAGGACGTGGCCAGCGTGGAGCATTCCGAGGGCGAGATCGTCTGCGAGTGCTTCGGCGTCACCGACCATCAAATTTTGGAGGCCGTGCGCGAAAACGACCTCAAGACCATTGAGGACGTGACCTACTACACCAAGGCCGGCGGCGGCTGCGCCAAGTGCCACGAGAAGATCGCCGCGCTCATCGCCCAGGCGCGCGGCGAAGCGCAGCCCAAGGCCGAGGACAAGCCCGCAAAGAAGCTCACCAACATCCAGCGCATGCGCATGATTGAGGACGTGCTGGAGAAGGAGATCCGCCCGCGCCTGCAGCTCGACGGCGGCGACATTGAACTGGCTGACATCGACGGCGTGACGGTGAGCGTCTCGCTGCGTGGGCACTGCGTGGGCTGCCCGGCCAGCCAGGCCACCGTGCACGGCACTGTGGAGCGCATTCTGCGCGACAAGGTCGACCCCGAAATCACCGTGCGGGAGGTGTAGCCATGAGCCAACCTGTCGTTTATCTGGACAACAACGCCACCACCCGCGTGGCCCCGGAAGTGCTTGAGGCCATGCTCCCGTTTTTTTCCGAGCGCTATGGCAACCCCTCGTCCATGCACAGCTTCGGCGGCGCGGTGGGCAAGGAGATGCGCGAGGCCCGGCAGCAGCTGGCCGACTTGCTGGGCTGCGAGATCGACGAGATCATCTTCACCTCCTGCGGAACCGAGAGCGACAACACCGCCATCCGCTCGGCCCTGGCCGCCCAGCCCGAAAAACGCCACATCGTCACCACCCGCGTGGAGCACCCGGCCGTGCTTTCCCTGTGCAAGTTCCTGGAGCGCAGCCAGGGCTACCGCGTCACCTATATGGGCGTGGACGCAGAGGGCCGCCTGGACATGAAGGAGCTTGAGCAAAGCCTCACGCCCGACACCGCCATCATCTCCGTCATGTGGGCCAACAACGAGACCGGCGTCATCTTCCCCATCGCGGAGATCGCCCGCATCGCCCACAGCCATGGCGTGATGATGCACACCGACGCCGTGCAGGCCGTGGGCAAGGTGGACATCAACCTGCGCGAACTCGATGTGGACATGCTTTCCCTCTCCGGCCACAAGCTGCACGCGCCCAAGGGCATTGGCGCGCTGTTCGTGCGGCGCAAGCTGCCCTACCGGCCGTTCCTGATTGGCGGCCACCAGGAGCACGGACGCCGCGCCGGCACCGAGAACACCACCAGCATCATCGCGCTTGGCGCCGCCGCGGGCATCGCCCGGGAGCACCTTGTGGACGAGAACACCCGCGTGCGCGCCCTGCGCGACAAGCTGGAGAACGCCCTGCTGGCGGCCGTGCCCGAAAGCCGCCTCAACGGCCACAAAAAGGACCGCCTGCCCAACACCGCCAACATCAGCTTCAAGTACGTGGAGGGCGAGGCCATTCTGCTGCTGCTCGACCAGCTGGGCATCGCCGCAAGCTCCGGCTCGGCCTGCACCTCCGGCTCGCTGGAGCCCTCCCACGTGCTGCGGGCCATGGGCGTGCCCTTCACCTACGCCCACGGCTCCATCCGTTTCTCCCTCTCGCGCTACACCACGGAGGAGGACGTGGACTACGTCGTCAAGAACCTGCCGCCCATCATCGAGACCCTGCGCAAGATATCGCCCTACAAGCGCGGCGAGGCCGATCCCATAGACCCGCGCAAGCCCGCGTGCGGTTGTTGAGGCGGAAAGGGAGCAAGAGCGTTTTCCGGGGGGCATGATGCCCCCCCCGGGCCCCCTTGCACCGACAGGCGCTGTTCCCTGTGGGAACCGCCGGCAACAGCGCCTGTTGGAGAGGCTGGGGGAAAAGTTTTTTTTGAACGTACCGCATGCCTCTCCCGCGTGCTGCCTGACCAGCCCCGGGGCCGGCAGCTCGCGGGCACGGGGATTCCAAAGGGCGAATGCCCTTTGGCGGGGCCGGGGGGCAGAGCCCCCGTTCCTCCAAGGAGAACACAACATGAACATCGCGCATTCCATGGCGGAGCTCATCGGCCGCACGCCGCTTGTCCGCCTGAACAAACTGTCTCTGGGACTTGGCGCAACGCTGGTGGCCAAGTTGGAGTCGCGCAATCCGGGCGGTTCGGTGAAGGACCGCATCGGGGCGAGCATGATTGAGGCGGCGCTGGCCGAGGGGCGCATCACCACCGAGAGCCTCATCGTGGAGCCCACAAGCGGCAACACGGGCATTGGTCTGGCGCTCATCTGCGCCATCAAGGGCATGAAGCTGGTGCTGACCATGCCGGAGAGCATGAGCGTGGAGCGGCGCAAGCTGCTGGCCGGCTATGGCGCGCAGATCGTGCTCACCCCGGCGGCGGAGGGCATGAGCGGGGCCATCCGGAAGGCCGGGGAGCTGGTGGCGGCGGCGAAGAATCAGCCGGGCGGGGCGTTCATGCCCATGCAGTTCGACAATCCGGCCAACCCGGCGGCGCACCGGGCCACCACGGCGCCTGAGATTTGGGACGACACCGAGGGACGCGTGGACTGCTTTGTGGCCGGCGTGGGCACGGGCGGCACGCTGACGGGCGTTGGCCAGGTGCTGAAGGAGAAGAAGCCGGGCGTGCGCGTGGTGGCGGTGGAGCCCAGCGACTCGCCGGTGCTCTCGGGCGGGCAGGCCGGGCCGCACAAGCTGCAGGGCATTGGCGCGGGCTTTGTGCCGGGCGTGCTGGACCCCAAGGTGTACGACGAGGTGATTCAGGTGGGCGCGGAGGCGGCCTTCGCCACAGCCCGGCGCATGATGCGCGAGGAGGGGATCAGCTGCGGCATATCCTCCGGGGCCAACGCCTGGGCGGCCATGGAGCTGGCGAAGCGGCTGGAGATGGCGGGCAAAATGATCGTGTTCATCGTATGCGACACGGGCGAGCGGTATCTTTCCACGCCGCTGTTCGACGAGGCGTAGGAGGGCGGCCATGATTGACGAGACCGCTTTGCCCGCCGGGCCGACTGAGAAGGACGAGGTGCTGGCGCGCGCGGTGGCCAGCTTGTGCGCCCCTGGCGAGGGCGAGGCCGCCAGCCTGTACATCAGCCGCGACCAGCCCATGCCCTCGCTGGACGCGCTGGTGGAGGTGATGGACCTGCTGCGCGCGGTGCTGTTTCCGGGCTTTTTCGGCCCATCGGACGTGAGCGACAAGAGCATGCCGTTCTACACGGGCAGCGCGCTGGACCGCGTGCTCAAGCTGCTCACCGAGCAGGTGAACCGGGGCTATTGCTTTGTATGCGCCAAAAGCAACCGTCAGCCCTGCACGGACTGCGCCTCGCGCTCGGAGGCGGTGGCGCTGGAGTTCGTGCGGCGGCTGCCGCAGGTGCGCGCGCTGCTCGCCGGCGACGTGCAGGCGGCGTATGACGGCGACCCCGCGGCCAAGACCCCGGGCGAGACGATCTTCTGCTATCCCAGCATCAAGGCGCTCACCAATCACCGCATCGCCCACCAGCTGCACCTGCTCGGGGTGGACATCATCCCGCGCATCATCGGGGAGATGGCGCACTCGGACACGGGCATAGACATCCATCCCGGCGCGCACATCGGCCCGCGCTTCTTCATCGACCACGGCACCGGCACGGTCATCGGCGAAACGTGCATCATCGGCGAGGGCGTGCGGCTGTACCAGGGCGTCACGCTGGGGGCCAAGAGCTTCCCCAAGGACGACACGGGCAGCAGGCTGGTCAAGGGCCTGCCCCGGCATCCCATTGTGGAGGACGACGTGACCATCTACGCCGGCGCGACGATCCTGGGCCGCGTCACCATTGGCCGGGGCGCGGTCATCGGCGGCAACGTGTGGGTCACGCAGGACGTGGCCCCGGGGGCGCGCATCGTGCAGGCGCGCGCGGCGGAGCAGTTTTTTATCAGCGGTCTGGGCATTTGACGGACGAAGTGATACGCGTTGCGGAATATGTTGGAAAAGTCCTTGAAATCCTCTAAGTATCCGAGTAATGATTGTGCACAGTTGGGTGGTTTCAACCGTGGAGCGCGCCGTGAACCAGGATTGTATCTTCTGTAAGATTGTGGCGGGGGAGATTCCCTCGGCCAAGATTTACGACCACGGCGGGGTGTTCGCCTTTTTGGACATCGCCCCGGTGAACAAGGGACACGCGCTGGTGGTGCCGAAAAAACACTACGCAACGCTGTTTGAACTGCCGCCGGACATCGGGCGCGAGCTGATCCTCGCGCTCAAGACGGTGGGACAGGCCGTGATGGCGGCCACCGGCGCGGAAGGCCTCAATCTCGGCATGAACAATTTCGAGGCCGCCGGACAGTTGGTCGACCACGCCCATTTCCATCTTATCCCGCGTCACAAGGGGGATGGACTCACCCTTTGGACCCAGCACGCCTATGAGAGTGTTGAGGACATGCAGAAGCTGGCCCAGGCCATCCGGTCGGCCATCGGCTGAAAACGGGAACCCCACGGAGGTTTCATGAGCGGTCAAACTCTGACCAAAGCGCACATCGTCGATGCCATCTACAAGAAGACGGACCGCAATCGTGCGGAGATCAAGGACCTGGTGGAAGCCACCCTTGAGTTGATGAAACAGGCCATCAAGAAAGACCACGCCATGCTGGTGAGCGGGTTCGGCAAGTTCGAGGCCTACGACAAGAACTCCCGTCGCGGGCGCAACCCGCAGACCAACGAGAGCATCACCCTGCCGCCGCGCAAGGTTGTGGTGTTCCGCCTTTCCCGCAAGTTCCGCGCCGAACTCAATCCGCAGGAATAAACGCCTGCGGCCAGTCGGTCTTCAGCTCCTCCAGGACCTTGCGCGCCGTCGCGAGGTCCTGGAAGGGGCCGGCCTGCACGCGTAAATACGCCGTGCCGCCTTGCTCCACGCGCACCTTTCGGGCCTGCGCGTACCCCATGTCCTTCAGCCACGCCAGCGCCGAATCGGCGTTCTTTTCCGTACTGAACGAGGCGATCTGCACCGTGTAGGTCTTTGTCTCGGCATTCGCGGCATTCGCCGGGGCGGTCGTGGACGTGTCGCCGCTCTTGGCGATTGTTCCTCCGGCAGCTGCGTCGGCCTTGGGCGCCTCGTCGGCCTTGGGCGCCTCGTCGCCCTTGGGCGCGCTGGTGGCGTTGCTCTGGACGTCGGTCTTGGTGGTCTGGTCGCGCCGAGCCTCATCGGCCAGCGCCGCAGCCAAAGGGTCCTCCTGGCGCGCCTCGGACTTGGCCACGGCGGTTTTGATCTGCGCGTCGGTCGTCTGCGGATCCTTTACCTCGGCCACAACGGTTTCCACCACCGGGCCCTTGGGCTGCGCGGATTTGGTGGCGGTATGCTGGGGCTGCCCGTGCGGCGGGCGATGCTGGCGCTCGGCGCGCACCTCGGCCTCGGGCCGGGCTTCCGGCGGGTCCGAGAGAATGGACTTGCGCGGCGAGCACGCCGGCAAAAGCAGCAGCGCCGCCGTCATCAAGGCGATTTTAGAAGATATCGGGCGAGGTCCTTTCATGGGGCCCTCCGTGGCTGGTTGCGGGTAGGGGAGAGAGACTAAACATTTTCTAGAGTAATCCAGCCGCAAAAGGATTGCAAGCGGGGCCGCTGGCCATTCGGCCGCATTGCCCTCCCTCTGGCTCCGTCATTGGCTGGGCATCCGCCCCATTCCATCTGGCGGCAGCGAACATGCGGGCGGCAGCGGTGGGCGACCTTCTGGCGGTTCTGCTGTTGCCTGCGGGGGGCAAAACAGGCGGGAGCTGGGAGTTGGCGCAAAAAAAGGGCGCCCGATCTTTCGATCGGACGCCCGGTCCTTAGCCGATAGGTCCCGAGGGACTAGAAGCCGTAGCCCAGAGCCTCGCGGAGATCCGCGGGCAGGTTGGACTTGCTCTCAGGAGCGGAACGCTTCTTGGACTTGCCAGCCTTATGGCGGGCGGCCTTGGCGTCATCCAGGGAGAACGCGCGGGGAATCTCGAAAACCTGGCCGGGGTAGATCAGATTGGCGTGCTTGATCTTCGCGCGGTTGGCCTTGAAGATCATGGGCCACATGAAGGGGTCGTTGTAGATCTGCTTGAATTCAGAGATCCACCACAGGCAATTGCCCTTCACAACAGTGTAAGACGTGGGCAGTTTGGCGTAGTCGGCCTCGTAGATCTAGCGCGGAGACATGGGCGCCGGGGCGACTTCGCGGGTCTGGACGGCGGCGGGCGCGGGCGCGGGGGCCGGCGCGGGCTCAACCTTTTTGGCACAGCCAAGAGCAAACACAACACAGCAGGCAACAGTCAGCAGCATGAGCTTTTTCATAGTAAACTCCCTCCTCCGTTGGGAACTCAAAGATATTCCTGGCGACATTGACGTGTCAAGTTCAACCCACCATTCTTTGGCTCCAGTTGTCGAGAATTTTCTTCTCCTGAAGCACCAAACGGTCGGTGGGGTTTATACCCAATGCCCCCTGGACCGCAAGTGCCGCTTCGTCCACCCAGCCCCCTAAACGCAAACTTTGTGCAGCCAAAACAAACATTCTTTCCGGCTGCTCGCCATAAACCGTGCCCACAAGGTGCTCGTAGTCCGCGCCGAACACCTCGCGCACCAGCGTATTCTGCGAGAAAATGTACCGTGCGAGCAGCGCGTTCTCCTTGTGCCGCGCCAGATAAATGGGAAGAAGCTGGCGGCTTTGCGACATGATGAAGCGGATGCGGTCGATCTCCCGGCGCATGCTTTCCTCCGTTTGCCGCAGCACGTGGAAAAGCTCCTCCACCACCACGCGCTCGGCCTCGGGCAAATCGCGCCCGCGCAGAGCCAAAAACCACGGCGCGTAGGTCAGCGCCTGGTAGGCGTCCTCCTTCAGCTTGATGGTCTCGTGGAAGATGTACCCAAGCCCCCAGTCGAGGAACTGCCCGGTGAGCGGCGTCTCGGGGTCGTTGCGGAACACGTGGTGGGCCGTGTCCTTCATGCGCCAGAGCAGGCCCTTGTCCATCTCCTGGCCTATGAGGTCGCGCAGGATGGTGAAGGCCACCGAGCCTTCGCGGTCGAACGAGCGGAACTGCTCCTCCAGCGCGCGGCTGGAGAGGCAGAAGTTGCGGAACATGTCGCGGACGAATTCGGGCAGCTTGGCCCGTATCCATGTTTTGGACACGGCGATTACCCCCTTTTGGCGTGCGGTTTCTCGGCCAGGGCGGCAAGACGCGTCAGCTCGGCCACGCGCGCGTCCACCAAGCTGTACAGCGAGCCCGGCGTGTAGCGGCCGTCCTTGCGGCGCGTGCCCGCGGGCAGGCCGGTCAAAAGGGTCATGGCCTGCTCTATGCTCGCCACCGGGTAGAGGTGGAACTTGCCGGCGCGCACCGCGTCGATCACCTCGTCCTTCAGCATCAAGTGCACGGTGTTGTCCGCCGGGTAGAGCACGCCCTGCCGGCCCGTGAGCCCCCGCCTGCGGCAGACCTCAAAGAAGCCCTCCACCTTGCGGCTCACCCCGCCCACGGCCATGATGGCCCCGCTTTGGCTCACCGCGCCGGTGAAGGCCAAAGAAAGGTCGATGGGCGTGCCGGAAAGGGCGGAAAGCAGCGCCGCCAGCTCCGCGCCGGAGGCGGAGTCGCCCTCGACCCCGGCGTAGTTCTGCTCGAAGCACAGGCTTCCCGTGAGCACCAGCGGCTTGTCCTGGGCGAAAAGCCGCGTCAGGCAGCTTTTAATGATCATCATGCCCTTGGTGTGGATGGGGCCGCCCAGCTGGGCCTCGCGCTCCAGGTCCAGAATGCCGCCGTGGCCAACGCCCACGGTGCAGGATATCTGGTGTGGCAGGCCGAATTCGTAGTCGCCGAAGAGCGTGACCGACAGCCCGTTGGCCCGGCCCACGGCGCTGCCCCCGGTGGCGACCTTGATGATCTCGCGGTCGTAGTCGGCCATGAACTCTTCCTCAAACAGATTTGCGCGGAAGTCGTTTTCGGCCACGGCCCGGGCCAGGTCCGCAACCTCCACCATGTCGCGGCCGTCGCGCCGGGCGATGGCCGAGGCCTCCATCATGCGCCCGCGCAACTGGGTGAAGGAGAGGGTGAGCAGCTTCTGGTCCTCGGCCAGCCGGCTGGCGTGGTCCACCAGCCCGGCCAGCGCCTCGCGCGAGAAGGGCGGCAGCCCGGCCTCGTCGATGATGTTCGCCAGCGCCACAAGATAGTTGCGGATGCTCTGCGCCGTGCGCGGCACGGTGGCCTGCATGTGGGCCTTGAGCTTGAAGTGCTTGCGGAAGCGGTCGTCGCCGGTCAGCAGGGTCTCGTAGGCCTCGTCCGTGCCCACAAGGATGATCTTGAGGTCCAGCGGAATGGACTCGGGCTCGATGGTGCGCGTCTTGGACTGCTCGGCGTCGCCGGGGTCCTCCATGCGCAGCTTGCCGGAGCGCAGGGCGCGCAACAGCCCTTCCCACGAGCCCTGGTTGCCCAGCAGATCCTCGACATTGAGGATGAGGAAGCCGCCGTTGGCGCGGTGCAGGCTGCCTGCGCGCACCAGGGTGAAGTCCGTGTAGAACGCTCCAAGCTCGCTTTCCCGCTCGATGCTGCCGAGCAGGTTGAAGGCCGTGGGATGGTCCTCCACAATGACCGGCGCGCCGCCTTTGTCGCGGGCGCTCTTGCTGTTGTCCACAAAGAGGTTGACCTCGTGGCGGTAGCTGGGGTCCTCGGCCGGCGGCGGGGCGTGGCCGTCGGCGTGCTGGCCGTGGCCCGGCGGCGTCGCGGCGGAAGCGCCCGTGGCCTTTTCGCCGGCGTCGCGGGGAAGAAAGTAGTCGATGTTGTCCAGCACGTCCTTTTCCACGGCGGCCAAATGCTCCACAAGCCGGGGAATCTGGGCGAAGGTCTCGCGCAGGGGCTTCAAATGCTCGGTGAGCGCCTCCTGGGCGATCTCGCGGTGGAGCTTGCTTTCCCCCTGTCGGAAGCCCTGTTCGCTTTGGGTAAGCTTGCGCAGAAACACGCTGATTTCCGAAAGCAGGCGCTCGCCCTTGGTCTTGAGCAGTTTGCGCCGCGCCGGGGCCAAACGTCCATATTCCTCGTCGCCCATGACCTTGCCGCCCACCATGGGCATGATGGTGAGCCCGCCGGTGTCGTCCATGTCGAGGGCGAAGCCCTTGGTGCGGGCCATGGACTCCATCTTGTTGAAGATGCTGTCGCGCTTGGCGGAGAAGCGCTTGAAGAGCGTTTCGTGCTTGCGGCGGTAGGCGTCCTCGTCAAAGGTGGTGGAGATGGCCGCGCGCACGTCGGCCAGCGCCTTGGCCAGGCCGGTTTTGAACACGCGGCCCTGGCCGGCGGGGAGCGAGACGGCGATGGGCCTGTCCTCGTCCTCGAAGTTGTGCAGGTAGAGCCAGTCCGAGGGAGTGGGGCGCTTGGCGGCTTCCGGAGCCAGGAAGTGTCGCACGAAATGCGTGCGTCCCAGACCGGGATCGCCGGAGACGAAGACGTTGTATTCCAGGCCGGGGATCATCAGCGCCATGCCGAGGGCCTGCATGGCGCGCGGCTGAAAGCCGCCCTGGCCGTTCTTTCTGGGCACCTCGCTGCTGTCCGCGTAGGGCAGCGCGGCGGGGTCCAGGCGGTTCTTAAGTTTTTCTGGCGCAAGCGGCGTTGCCGTGCGCGGCGGAATCTGCGGTGTCTTTTTGGTCATGTCCTGTCCAGGCTGTAGTGTGCTCGCGTCCCGCGCGCGGGGCGCGTACGGAGTGGCGTTCCGCCTTTGTGTGTACTGGCTTCCGCGTGGATTGTCACTAGGAGGGCGAATCCGGCTGAATGAGGAAAAAGTGGAAAAATGCGTGGCCTTGTGCGCGAACCGGATTGACGGTGCCGGGTCCTTGTGCTAGCTACTTTCTCTTGTGAAGAAATGAACGTCCCGGCCCTTCGGCCTAACCGCGGACCGTTCGGGGTGTATGATGTTCTTTCCCAAGCAGGGCAAGCCTTCCGGCGCGATGGAGATGCTGTCGACGGCGGGAACCATCGGCCTTCAGCTGGTGTGTTCCACCTTCATCGGGCTGGCCATGGGGTACTTTCTCGACAAATGGTTGGGGACAAGTCCATGGCTGCTGGTGATTTTTCTTCTCCTGGGCATCACGGCGGGGTTCCGCGATGTGTTTCTGGAAGCCCGGCGCATCCAGAGAAAGGACGAGGAGGATCAGGGCGGCGGCGGCCCTGGTTCGGGGAAATAAGCTGGCCCCTGGCGGGGCTGGCAGACGAGGCTTCATGCTGAAAACGCTTGTCCAGAGAATAGACGCCTTGCTTTTTCGCCGTGGGTTCGCCCTGGCGGATGCGCGCAAGCTGATGCGCAACCAGATTCTGCTTTCCTCCGGTTGCACGGCGGCGGCGATTCTGGCGACGGGATTCTCCAACTGGGGATTTTCGTTCGCGGCCGGCGCGCTGATCATCGGCTTCAACTTCTGGTGGCTCTCCAAGGCCGCGCAGGAGCTGGTGCGGGTCAAGCACGGCGCCATGTTCACGCTTTTGACGCTCTTTTACGGAAGATTGGCATTGACCGCTGTCGCCATCGCCGGGCTGGTCGGCTGGGCTGGGGCATCGGTTTACGG
This sequence comes from Desulfovibrionaceae bacterium CG1_02_65_16, assembly GCA_001871085.1. Classification (GTDB taxonomy): domain Bacteria; phylum Desulfobacterota; class Desulfovibrionia; order Desulfovibrionales; family Desulfovibrionaceae; genus Humidesulfovibrio. Next base: position 32,683 of record MNUQ01000121.1, on the reverse strand, counting down.
GCTTTTGGCGGGGCTTTCCACCGTGCTTGCGAATGCGGTGCTGTGGAGCGTCCTTCAGATCTGGCACAAGGCTCCCGTCGCGGGGGATGGGAAGGAGGCGTAAGACATGTCGGCAGGACTTCCGGAACCGTTGATCTTCTCGGAGATAATCAACCACTCGTTTGGGCTGCATCTGCCTGTCCACGTGTATTACATGTGGTTGGCGATGATTATTCTTTTTTCCTGCGGCCTGATGCTGAAGGGTCGTCTCCAGATGGTGCCGGGGGGCATGCAGAATGTCTTTGAGACCATCATAGGCGGCCTTGAAGACTTCACGGTGAAGAACATCGGCGAAGAAGGCCGAAGGGTCTTCCCGTTCATCTGTTCGCTGTTCATCTTTATTTTGGTGATGAACTACATTGGCCTCATTCCCGGCTGCGACGCGGCCACCGCCAATGTGAACACCAACGCCGCCATGGCCCTTTCCGTGTTTCTCTATTACAACTACATAGGCATCAAAAAATGGGGCTTCGGGTACATCAAGCACTTCATGGGCCCCATGCCCGCGCTGGCTCCGCTCATGCTCGTGCTGGAGACCGTGAGCCACCTCGCCCGTCCGCTCTCGCTCACCCTTCGTCTTTTCGGCAACATCCGCGGCGAGGAAATCGTCCTGGTGCTGCTTTTCGTGCTTGCTCCGGTGTTGGGCACCCTGCCCATGTACTTCCTGTTCCTTCTGGGCAAGACCATTCAGGCCTTCATCTTCTTCATGCTGACGATGATCTACCTGAAGGGCTCGCTGGAGCACGCCCACTAACCCTTGGGGAAATGGTCGTTTGACCACAACATCATACCTTTAGGAGTACATTGATATGCGCAAAGCTCTTCTGATGACCCTGGCTATGGTTCTCTGCGCCTCCGCCGCCTTCGCCGCCGATGGCGCCGCTCCCGCCGCCGTGGGTCCCGTCGCCGCTTGGGCCACCGCCATGGGCATGGGCATCGCCGCCGGTCTGTGCGGCATCGGCCAGGGCCTTGGACTGAAGGCCGCCTGCGAAGGCACCGCCCGCAACCCCGAAGCCGGCGGCAAGATCACCGTTACCCTGATCCTGGGCCTGGCCTTCATCGAGTCCCTGTCCATCTACGCCCTGGTCGTTAACCTGATCCTGCTCTTCGTGAAGCCCCTGGGCGCCTAGTTCCTGTTTCTCTCGGATTTAAGGAGGCCGTTTGGGCCTCCTTTTTTCCGGGGGGTCCGTTCAAAATTTCACAAATCTATCGCGAGCGTCCCCTGAATGGCCGTAAAGAGCGAGCACATCCCCAAGGCCACCATCGCCCGTCTGGCCACTTACATCCAGGTGCTTTCCGAATTCAAACGCGAAGGCACGGATGTGGTTTCCTCCGAGCGTCTGGCCGAGGCCTGTTCCGTTAATTCCTCACAAATCCGTAAGGACCTCGCTTACTTTGGCGAGTTTGGCGTCCGCGGCGTGGGGTATTACGTTCAGGACCTCATCACCTCCATCAAGCGTTCGCTGGGCATAGACCGCGCCTGGAACTGCGCCCTTGTCGGCGTGGGCAATCTGGGCCGCGCCCTGCTGCGCCACCGCGAGTTCTCGCGCAAGGGGTTTGTCATCCGCGGCGCGTTCGACTGCGACCCCTACAAGATTGGCGAGATGGTGGAGGGCATGGAGATTGTCTGCTCGCGCCAGTTGCCGGCCAAGGTCAAGGAGCTGGGGCTGGAGATAGGTGTCATCACCACCCCGCCGGAGCGCGCCCAGCGCGCCGCCAATTACCTTGTTGGCGCGGGCATCAAGGGCATCATCAATTTCGCCCCGGCGCGTATAGCCGTCCCCAAGCATATTCATCTCGAATACGTCGATTTTTTCCATTATTTCTACGCAGCAGCCTTCCATATCCGCTTCGACGAGCAGGCGGAATAGCCTGTATCTGGACAGCCGATAGATATTCCCAATCGCACAATCGGTTGACTTATTGCGCGCTTGGGACGATGATGATTCCGCAATCCGCAGTTGGCGTGCATTCGGGAGCGATCATCCGTGCAGGATCTTGAACAGTACCCCAAGGTATTCTTGCAAACCGGAGACTGCTTTCTCGGAGTCCGCCCCACCCTGGTTTCCACCGTCCTTGGCTCCTGCGTCGCCGTCACCATGTGCGCGCCCGCGCGCGGCATCGGCGCAATCTGCCACGCCTTTTTGCCCGACAGCGTCAGCTTCCAAAATTCCTCACGAGAACCGCAGGCTTGCCGCTTCGTGGACACCGCCCTTGAGAACATGTATTCGAGCATGCTCAAGCTCAAGGTGCCCACGGACAGTCTGGTGGTCAAAGTGTTCGGGGGCGCTTCCGGCCTCATGGGCGGCACGGAGCGCACCAACCTCTATGACATCGGCGGCCGCAACCTCCGCGCTGTGCGCCAGTGGCTGATGGTCCACGGACTGCCCATCGCCAAATCGCAAGTGGGCGGCAATCAGGGCCGCAAGCTGCATTTTCTCACCCATACGGGCGATGTGTGGGTCAAACTGCTGAACCGCTCGGGAGGAGAATAGGCCATGCGCAAAACCGTGCGCCTCACCCTGGGACTGCTCATCGCCTTTGTTTGCTGGGCCGCCGCCATGGCGGCCGAACTGCCGCGCCAGCACCCCGGGCGCGCAGCGGCCCTGAACCAGGTGGGCGTCATCGACGCGCTGCTGGCCGGCGGCTATCAGGGCTCCATGAGTCTCGGCGAGCTCAAGCGTCTCGGCGACTTTGGCCTGGGCACCTTTGACGCGCTGGACGGCGAAATGATCCTCCTCGACGGCGTGGTCTACCAGGCCCCGGTCAATGGCCATGTGCGCCGCCCGCCCGACAGCCTGACAACGCCCTTCGCCCAGGTGACGCGTTTTGCGTCGGACCTGAACTGCGTGCTGCCCGCCGGGGCCGACCTCAAGGCCGTGGAGGCCCGGCTCGACGCGGCCATCGGTGATGCCAATTGCTTCGCCGCCACGCGCATCGACGCCACCTTCGCCAGCCTCACCGCGCGCAGCGTGCCGGCGCAAAAACCGCCATACCGCCCCCTGGCCGAGGTGGCCAAGGAGCAGGCCGTGTTTCCCTTCACCAACGCGCGGGGCACCCTCGTCGGCATGCGCGGGCCGGCATTTGTGCGCGGACTGGGCGTGCCCGGCTGGCACTGGCATTTCCTCACCGCCGACCGCAAGCGCGGCGGGCACGTCATGGCCTTCACGCTGGCGCAAAACGCCCAGCCTGAGGCCAAGCTCATGCGCATGCGGCGTTTCACCCTTGCTCTGCCCGAGGCCGGGCTTTCTGGCTTCGATCTGACGCGTGACCGCGGGGCCGAACTCAAGGGCGTGGAGAGCGGGCGTTGAACATTCTGATGATCGCGGTGAACGACCCGGCGGGGACGGGCATCGCCTTCTGCCGCGCGGTGAACCGCCTGGGCCGGCACCACTGCCGCATCGTCACCCTGGAGACGCGCTACACCCACGACTGGCCCAAGGACCTGCACGTGCCGGACCTTGACGCGGCCGGACTGGCGGAGCTGGAGCGCCTGCTCAAGACCAGCGACGTGTTCCACTTCCATATGACGGCCGACGAGAACCTGCGTTTGGGGCCGTTTTTGCCGGCGGACTATCTGGCTGGCAAGGCCGTTGTGCACCACGAGCACGGCCATCACGACTTCCGGTCCGATCCGGAGCGCTTCCGCGCCAAGTACCGGGCTCTTGGCCGCACGCACTTGCTGGTGAGCACCCCGGATCTCAAGCGCATGATGCCCGAGGCGCGCTGGCAGCCCAATCTCGTGCCTCAAGACGACCCCGCCCTGCGCCCGGCCGAGCGTGACTGGACCGGGCCGCTCGTGGTGGCGCACTCGCCCACGCGCAAGGACCTCAAGAACACCGACGAGCTGCTCTCCGTCACGGACGCCCTGCGCGCCGAGGGCGCCGACCTTCGGCTGGAGATGATCGACAACGTGCCCCACACGGAGTGCCTAGCGCGCAAACGCGCGGCCCATGCGCTGTTCGACCACATGCAGGGGTACTACGGCGTGAGCAGCCTGGAGGGCTTGAGCCAGGGGCTGGCCGTCATCGCCGGGCTGGACGCCTGGAACCGTGCGCACGTGGCGGAGTTCGCCGGCGTGGCGGATGCGGAGCTGCCCTGGGTGGCCGCGCGCGATGCCGGGGAGCTGGCCGCGCGTCTGCGCGAGCTCGCGGGCGATTTGGACCTGTGCCGCGCACGGGGCGAGGCCTCGCGCCGGTTTATGGAGCGGTGCTGGTCCGAGGCCAAGGTGGCTGGCCGGCTGTGCGATTTTTGGGATGGCCTGTGAGCGGGCTTTGCTCCGCGCCGCCTTTGGTGTAGGGTGCGGAAAATTTCAGCCTGGAGCAGGGGATGAGCAGAGCGTTGAAACGTACGGGAAGCCGGCTCGCGGCTTTGGCCGCCACGGCGGCAATTCTTGCGGGAGCGGGCGTTTTCGCCCTGCCCGAGGCGCGCGCCGCCGAGTATGAGGTGCGCCTGCCGGTGAACAAGACCGTGCGCATGCTGCCGCCGGGCGAGGCCCAGGACATGGCCGCCGCCGCGTCGAAAAACGCAACCGAGCCCGCCGCCGAAAAAGCCAGTCCGGGCGAGGCCAATAAGAGCGAGTCCGCGAAGCCTGCCGCCAAGGCCAAGCCCGAGGCCGCCAAGGTTTCCGAAAAATCTTTGGGCAAATCATCGGGCAAGTCCGAAGCCAAGCCCGCCAGGAAGAAGGCCGTCAAGGCCGCGTCGCCCGCCGCCGCCGGACACGCCGCCGGACACGCCGCCGGACACGCCGATGGCGTTGGGGCCGGGGGCAACGCCGGGGGCAACGCCGGGGGCAACGCCTTTGGCAACGTGGCCGCCGCGCACAACGCCACTGCGGAGGCCGTGCCCGCTTCCGCCGCAGGCAAGCACGCGGCCAAGCCGGCAGCGGCCAAATCGCCGGGTAAGGCAGCGGCCGAATTGGCGGCAAAGCCAGCGGGCAAGGCAGCGTCCGAATCAGCGGGCGTGTCCGCGTTGGACCCCAAGGCGCGCATCATGCCCGCCGGGCCGGGCAGCACCGGAGCCGTGCCCAACCTGCCCGCGAGCGATCTTTGGGTTGGCGAGGTGGCCATCTCCTTCGAACCGCAGGGCGTTGTCCTGCGCGCGGCCACCAACAAGGCCGTGGAGCATGTCACCTGGTTCAACCAGGCCGAACCGCGCAAAGTGGCCGTGGACCTGCGCGGCCAGTGGCGCAAGATCGGCCAGCATGTGCTGCGGTTCGACACCGGACCGGTCAAGAATCTCATCATCGGCGAGCACGAGGACCGTCTGCGTCTGGCAGTGGAGTTCCGCGCCGGCGCGGTCGCCCCGGATGTGACGCCGACCATTGAGCCGGAGTCCGCCGGCGTCACCGTCACCATCCCCCTGGCCGAGACGCCGAAGCCCTAAGCCCGAGTGGCCCCAAGAACGCGCATTACGCGGCCATGGCGGCTTCTGCCGGCCCCTCCCCGGCGTTTTCCCGCCGCGTTTTCTTGGCCGGGCGCAACCGGCGGCGTTGCCCCCCCACCTGCCTCCCCACGTCTGTTTCCCTTGGCCTGCCGGCCGTGACAGTGCGCGTCCCTTGATCGTTCGCGCGGCCTTGTCACAGAATCGTCACAAGGCCGTGGCTCATACGTCGCTTCCTGTGCGTACATCTCCGTTTGCAGCACGCAGCCGCGCCCGCGGCAAAACGCCTGCAACTACGGAGATGAACATGCCCGACATCAAGGTAACCTCCCAATCGCTCGACTTCTACTATGGCGGATTCCACGCCTTGCACGACGTGAGCCTGGACTTCGAGAAACACCAGGTCACGGCGCTTATCGGCCCCTCCGGCTGCGGCAAGAGCACGTTTCTGCGCTGCATCAACCGCATGAACGACCTCATTCCCGGCACCCGCGTCACCGGCGTGCTCGCGCTCGACGGCGAGGACATCCACGCCGCCGGGGTGGACGTTGTGGCCCTGCGACGGCGCATTGGCATGGTGTTCCAGAAGCCCAATCCCTTCCCCAAGACCATCTACGAGAACGTGGCCTACGGCCTGCGCGTCAACGGCGTGCACAACAAGCGCGTGCTTGACGAGAGCGTGGAGGCGTCTCTGCGGGGCGCGGCCCTGTGGGACGAGGTGAAAGACCGTTTGCAGGGTTCGGCGCTTGGCCTTTCTGGCGGGCAGCAACAGCGCCTGTGCATCGCCCGGGCGCTTGCCGTGCGCCCCGAGGTGCTGCTCATGGACGAGCCCGCCAGCGCGCTGGACCCCATCGCCACGCAGAAAATCGAGGATCTCATCCACGAGCTCAAGCGCGACCTGACCATCATCATCGTCACGCACTCCATGCAGCAGGCCGCCCGCGTGTCCGACCGAACGGCCTTCTTCTATCTTGGCAAACTGATTGAGGAAGGCGATACGCGCACCATCTTCACCAAACCGCGCAACCGCCAGACGGAAGACTACATCACCGGCCGCTTCGGCTAGGAGGCACACGAATCATGCAGCAACGCAGTCATTTTACGCAAAAACTCGGCGAGCTGCGGATGCTTCTCCTGCGCATGGCCGCCCTGGCCGAGCAGGCTGTGCACAACGCCTGCCGCGCCTATTTGGAGAGCAACACCGATCTGGCCGAAAGCGTCGTCATGAACGATATGGCCATCAACGAGATGGAAGACGCCATTGACGCCTTCAACCTGGAGCTATTGGCCCTTGACCAGCCCATGGCCAGCGACTTGCGTCTCATCATCGGCTCCATGCGCATCACCATGAACCTGGAGCGCGTGGGCGACGAGACCGTGAACCTGGGGCACCGCACGCTGTTTCTTTCCACAAGGCAGGCTCTGCCCGCCAATCCGCGCATGGCCCAGCTGTGCGCCCACGTGGAGGACATGCTGCAAAAGGCCGTGCGCGCGCTGGTGGACGAGGACACCGCGCTTGCCAGCGACATCTGCTCCATGGACAACCGCGCCGACGAGCTGTGCCTTAAGGTGCTCAAGGAGGCCATCAACACCATGGTGGAGGAGACCCGCATTGTGGAGCGCGGCGTGCACGTCATCATGGCCTCGCGCCACCTGGAGCGCATTGGCGACCTAGCCACAAACATCGCCGAGGCCGTCATCTTCATCAAGGATGGCATGGATTTGAAGCACCGCTGCAAGGGCTAGGCAGGGTGGAAAGACAACTGACTGTGCCCGGCCCGCGGCGCCAGACGTGAACGCGCCTTGCCTGCGCCATTCCCGTCAGCCCGGCTGATGAGGCCTCAAACGAAAAAGAGCCCTGGAGTTGTCCGGGGCTCTTTCTCGTTTTCTGGCTGTGTTCCGCTCCCGGCGCGATGGGGCATGCGTTTGCCCGCGCCGCCGCCCGACGGTCCGCCCGGCGCATTCCCCTGCCGCGCCAGTCGCTCCCGATAGGCCAACACGCGTGGGCCAGGAGAAGACGCATGCGCACAGCGGCGGCCACGCTTGTCTTGAAGCATCTGGTCAATGGGCCGGGGCGCGGGCCGAAAGGTCCGCCTCATGTTTCAAACAACCGGCGCGTATCTTTTGCTGTTTTGCATCACGAACAAAGCGCGTATAGGCAAAGCCATGGGGCCCTTACGCGCTGGCCGGCGTCGGCCAGGAGGTGCGCCGTGGGAGCGTCCATGTCATGTGCGACCCCACACCGTGTTTGCCGCAAGAGGAGGAGAACGATCATGCTCATGACCTCGATTTTTCCCGCCCGCTATGTCCAAGGCGCGGGAGCGCTGGCATTGCTGCCGGAGGAGGCCGCGCGGCTTGGCTCGCGGGCCTTGGCCGTGGTCTCCGGGTCGGCGCGTCCTCTGGTTGAAAAGGCCGTGGCCGGGCAGAAGCTGCTGAACATGACTCTGGAGCCCTTCAATGGCGAGTGCTGCGACGAGGAGATAGA